>JAYZDP010000090.1:0-5137 GCA_036337765.1 Acidobacteriota bacterium | reverse complement strand
AGATGGTCCGCAAAGCCGTCCTGCGTATGGGCGAGGTTTTCGGTCTGACCCCGGAGCGCATCCTCGACCTCTTCGAGGAGAAGGTCGCCCCTACGATGATGTGGAACAAGCTCTCCGGCAACGCCTACACCGCCAGCCTTTGGATTTCCGTTGCCAACGCCCTCAAGGGCCTCGACGATGGCGAGCGCATCACGGCCTTTTCCTACGGCTCCGGCTTCGGTGCGGAGCTCTTGTCTTTGATCGCTGGACCGAAGGCTAAGGTCGGTGCTTGGGCCGAGGACGTCGAGCGCGACATCAGGGCCCGCGGCATGCTCAACGCGCAGTCATACAGCGCGCTGCGAACGGCTCCGGCCTAGCCGACGCGCGGTCTCTTGGCTGGCCGCCGGCTTTTGGGGAACTTCTACCCGTGCCGTGCGTTTCATCTTCGTGTGATGGCGGTTTCCTCCGTTGGGAGATGATGTGGAGGCGGTACGTTTGAGCCAAGCACAGGTGTTCGCGGCTCCGAGTGAGCTCCTCGTCGAGGAGGACACCGATGCGATTCTGATGGTTCTCGTCAAGGCGGGGTCCTCTCCAATATGATCGCTGTGTGACAAGCGATCGCGGCTTTCCGGATCTTCGGAGCTTTCTCGATCGCCTGCGATCGGACGACGACCTCACGGAGGTCACGGTCCCGGTGGCAGGCGATCTCGAGGTGGCCGAGATCCACCGACGGGTGATCGCGGCGGGCGGACCGGCGCTGTTGTTTCGTCGGGTTGATGGTGCGGCTTACTCGCTGGCGACGAATCTGTTCGGGACAGCGCGCCGGGCAGAGATCGCTTTCGGGGAGCGTCCGCTGCGGCTCATCAAGCGCCTCGTCGAGGTGGTCGAGACGGTGATGCCGCCGACGCCGGCGAAGCTCTGGGAGGCGCGAGATCTGGCGCGCGAACTGCTTCGCGTCGGCGCTCGGACGGTGTCGAGGGCGCCGGTCCTTGAAGTCGTCGAAGAGCATGTGGACCTCCGCCGTCTGCCGGCGCTGCGGACGTGGCCCGAAGACGATGGCTCGTTTCTGACATTGCCCCTGGTCTACACCGAGCATCCCGAGACGGGAGGCTCCAACCTCGGCATGTACCGGATGCAGATCTACGACACTGCCTCGACCGGTATGCACTGGCAGATCGGCAAGGGCGGTGGCTTTCACTACGCCGTAGCTGAGTCGCGGGGTGAGGCGTTGCCGGTGACAGTCCTCCTGGGTGGTCCACCAGCCCTGATCCTCGCGGCGATCGCTCCCTTTCCCGAGAATGTGCCCGAGCTCATGCTGGCGTCGCTCATCGCAGGCGGCCGTCTCCGCATGGCGGAGGGCCCCGGCAGACACCGTCTGGTTGCCGATGCTGAGATGGCACTCGTGGGATCGGTTGAGCCCGATGTGAGGCGACCGGAGGGTCCTTTCGGCGATCACTACGGCTACTACTCCCTCAAGCATGACTATCCAGTGTTCCGGGTCGACGCGATCGCCCGACGCCACGATCCGATCGTGCCGGCGACGGTGGTGGGCAAACCGAGACAGGAGGACGTCTACATCGGCGATCTGTTGCAGGATCTTCTGTCACCGCTGTTTCCGCTCGTGATGCCTACTGTCGAGGCCATCTGGTCGTACGGCGAGACCGGCTACCACTCGCTGGCTGCCGCCATCGTCAGGCAACGCTATGCACGAGAAGCTCTCGGGAGTGCGCTTCGCATTCTCGGGGAAGGACAGTTGTCGCTCACCAAGTTTCTGCTGGTAACGGATCAGGCGACGGATCTGCGAGATTTCTCGAAGACGCTGCAGCACGTTCTGCGACGCACGGACTCGCGAACGGATCTCTACATCCTGGGCAACTCGTCGATGGACACGCTCGACTACACCGGTCCGGCCGTCAACCGGGGTTCGAAGGGGGTGTGGCTCGGGCTCGGTGACCCCGTGCGCGACCTCCCGGCGGAGCTGTCACTACCCGAACTGCCGGTCGGGATTCGCAGGGTCGAGATGTTCTGTCCGGGCTGTCTTGTTGTCGAGGGTCCGAGGCGGGAAGAGGAGCCAGAGCTCGGGGAGCGCGTCGCTTCTCATCCCGCGTTTCGCGACTGGCCGCTACTCGTGCTGTCCGACGAGGCTGAGCGGGCCGTACGCAGCCCTACGAACTTTCTCTGGACGACCTTCACGCGCTTCGAGCCGGCGGCCGACATCAGCGCGCGGGAGCGTCGTCTGGTGCGCAACCAGGTGGCCTTCGAGTCTCCGGTGGTGATCGATGCCAGGCTGAAGCCCGGCTTTCCCGACGAGCTCTTCTGCAGCCCGGAGATCGCCGATCGGGTGACCGAGCGTTGGCGGGAGTACTTTCCGTCTGGCGTCGAAATGGGCGATTCCGACCAGGGACATCTGAGCTGATTCGCACTTCTCCAATCTCGCCCCCCAGAGACGGGGGGCGGTACAAAGGCCTCCACTTCACCTGTAGCGCCCCCCGCCTCTGGGGGCGTGCCTCCTAGCCGCCGCTTCCCAGCTTGTAGATCGCCAGATACCCCGCGATCGCCCCCAACGCAGGTAGGGCAAAGAGGAGAGCGCTGGCGTAGCGCGGCGCTCTCTTGATAACCACGATCGCTGCGCCGAGGACCATCCAGATGGCGATCTTGAGCCACAGCCAGAGAGGGATCGCGGCCCCCAGGCCGAGCTTCGCCAGGAGACCGAAGCCCGTGACCAGGACGATCACCAGTGCGAGCCCATGGAGGATCGAGGACAACCGCCGCGCTTTCGGCGAGTCGCTGCCGGCGATAGACAGGATGCAGAGGCCGCCGACTCCGGTGAACAGGAGTGTGATGCCGAAGAGGTGGATGACCTTGTAAAACGCGAGCGACATGTTCGTTTCTCCTCGGCGGGAGACTAACACTCGCTCGAGTCGGTGGCAGCGCCGGGCGGGTGTGTCAAGATCAGTAGGCTCTCATGACCAAAAGAAGGCATGGCAACGCCCTGTTCGGGGGCGCCGTCCTCATCCTGTTGGGGGCTTGGTTCCTGTTTGACGGTTTGGGCTTCGACCTGCCGCGTCTCGGTGCTCTATGGCCCGCCTTTCCCTTGCTCAGCGGCGCGCTCTCGCTGTTCGCCTTCGCCACGTGTAAGAAGAAGGACCCGAGCCTGGTGTTCTCGGGTGTCTCCAGAGTGTTGTTGGGACTGTTCTTCTTCTGTTTTACGCTCGACTTTTTCGATTGGGACGATATGGGGGAGCTGTGGCCGGTTTTCCCGCTCATCATCGGCTGCTCCTTCCTGGGCTCCTGGCTCGCCGGCCGCTGCCGCGAGAAGGGCCTCATCGTTCCTGGAGTAGGTGCGACTGCCGTGGGCGCCGTCGGCCTGCTCTTCACTCTGAATCAGATGTCCTTTGAGGGCTTGCGGCCGGTGGGCTCGTTGGCGATCGTCGCGGTCGGCGCGGTGATCGTCGTGCGGAGTCTGCGCGCCTGAGCTACCTGCGAAAGCTCTCCGCCAACTTCACAAGATAGATCCCCTGCTCGATCCTCCCCCTCGAGCCCCAGATGACGTGGGCGATGATCTCGTCGCCGGCGGGGTTCCAGGTGAAGTTGTCTACGATGGCGTTGCCAATCGACTCCGCGGAGCTGGGATGGTTGAAATAGGTCAGCCGCTCCTTCTCGCTGCCGTCTTCGTTCATGATCCACAGGTCTCGCAGCTGCTCAGGGGGTAGGCCGTCGGTCTCGTCGGATCGGCGTAGCCGGATCTCGGCCGCCGCCGACCACACGATCTTGTCGCCTCTCGGTGAGTAGCGCGCTTGCTCGTCCCAGGCGCGGCGAGTGTGGGTGAGGCGCTCAACGCGTCCGCCCTCGAACTGGAAGCGGTACATGTCCATGCCGTTCTCGTTCTGGCCAGGCTCACGGTTGCCGGCAAAGAGGGCTCCCTTGTCGTCGGGCGTGAAGGCCGAAGGGGCCAGGAAGAGCTTCTGCGGGCCCGGCTCGTAGCTCGAGACCGAGCTCAATCGCATAATGCCGCGGCGCGTCCGAACCTCCCCCACCTTTATCTCCCAGGTACCCCAGCGACCGACCCGGCTGCGGACCCGCTCACCCCAGAGAAGTCGGGTCCCCTCGTGAGAGAAGTGCGGGTCGATGATGGCAGCCCCGTCTTCCGCTCCGCGAGTGAGTTGCCAGAAGTCCTTGCCGTCCGTGCGGATGGCATACAGCTCGCTGTAGAGACCGCGCTCGGCCGTGGCCAGCTCGACTGGTGTCAGCTTCAGCTTCTTGGGGTTGCTCTGGACCTGGAAAATAAGGAAGTCGCCCGATGGGTGCCAAGTCGGGTTCAGACTGTTCTTCCTCTTCAGCTCGTAGGGCTCGCAGGTCAGACAGTGCTCGATGAGCGTTCTCGGGTCGGCGGTGTAGAGGTGGTAGCGCCCCTCGGGACCGAGCTTGTCGTAGGCCAGTCGATCGCCCTGAGCTGACCACGCCACTCGGCCGACTCCCTTCATCAGCAGGCGGATCTCCTCGACCGGTCTCGAGGTCGGCAGCTCCGACGCTTGAGCACCCGCCGGAGCCGACGACGCGACGGCAGCCGACAAGGCGAATAGCGAGAGAAGGAGGGTGCAGTACGATCGCAGGGTGCTGATCCTATCTGGCAATCTCGACAACGTCTCGCCGGGGGTCATAATTTCATGACGGCGTCGTGGCCGGCGTGAAGGGGTCGAGGGAGACGACCCTGTGGCCGGCAGTCGTCTTCTCACTGATTCTCATCGGCCTGGCGCCCTTCCTGGGCAGGATCCGCAGGTTTCTCTCCGAGAACCTGGAGTCGGGTTACACCTTCGCACTCGCTCTTGCCTTCGGGTTGGCGGTCGGAGCGGCGCTGGCTCTGGCGATCGCCGGCATCCGCCAAGGCCGCCGACTTCGCTACACCTTTCTGAGTGTGTGGATTCTGCTGATGGTCGGTCAGGTGCTTTTCTGGAGTCGTTCGAGCGCCAAGGAGAACGCTGTAGAGCGCCTGCACTTCGTCTTTTATGGTCTCGTTGCGATTCTCTTCTACCGCTTCTTTCGCAAGTGGCGCGAGCCTTCGGCTCTTGTCGTTGCCGTGGTGGCGGCCACCATGGTCGGCGTTCTCGACGAGGGTATGCAGTGGAGGTTTCCGCTGCGGGTGGCCGACTACATGGAC
>JAYZDP010000089.1:0-20810 GCA_036337765.1 Acidobacteriota bacterium | reverse complement strand
CACCGCGGGCGCAGCCAGCCCTTGCGCTCCATGCGGTAGAGAGCGGGGTAGAGTGATCCCTCTTCGATGGCCAGGGCGTTGCTCGACATTTTCTGGATCTTGCGCGAGATGGCGAAGCCGTTCTCTTCACCGTCCTGCAGGACGCGAAGCACGAGCATTTCCAGCGTCCCGTGCAAGAGCTCCGAGGTGTCTTTCGCCGACATGCCGTCGGCCTACTCCGCGCTTCCCTAGATAATCAAGGGTAGATGCCTGGGAGCCGATACGGGACTTTGCGACTAGACTGAGAGGAGGCGGGAGGCTTACGCAACGGAGTCTGCTAACACCCGCCGGGGGAGGGAATCATGCAGTGGACGCCGATCATCTGTCTGGTCGCGATCGCCGAGTATCTGTTCTTCGCCGTCCGGGTCGGCACGAAGCGGGGCCCTCTCGGGGTCGCAGTTCCCGCGACCACCGGCAACGAGGAGTGGGAGTGCCTCTTCCGGGTGCAGCAGAACACCATGGAACAGATGGTCGCTTTTCTCCCAGCGGCCTTCGCCTTTGCATGGTTCATCAGCGATCCGGCCGGGGCGGCGCTGGGAGGGGTGTGGGTCCTCGGTAGAGCGATCTACTTCGTCGGTTACACGGGCGGCGACCCCGGCAAGCGGGCACCAGGCGCGATCATGACCATGGGCTCCACCACGATACTCCTCATCGGGAGTCTGTACGGCGCCGTTCGCGCGATGTTGTAGCGAGCGATGGCCCGCATCTCGTACCTCGGAAAGGACGACGTCGCCGAAGAGCACCGCCGCCTCCTCGAGCGGCCGATCGTTCTGCCTCAGCTCCTGGTCCATAGCCCGGGCGCGCTGCGCGCGTTCTCGCGACTCGGCGGCTACATCCGTAGCGGCAGCCGCCTCGACCCGCGCCTGCGCGAGATGGCCATCCTGCAGGTCGGTTGGCTCGCCCGCAGCGACTACGAGTTCTCCCACCACTGCAAGCTCGGCCTCGAGGAGTTCGGAGTGAGCGAGGACGACATCCGTGCCATCGCCACCGAGACCGCGGGCGAGCGAAGTGGCCTGCCGGAGCTCGACCGCACCGTCCTTCTCGCCGCGCGCGAGATGACCGAGGACCTCGGTATCTCCGCTCCCACCTTCGAGCGCTTGCGCCAGGATCTCGACGAGGAGCTGACGGTCGACCTGATCATGGCGATCGCCTTTTACAACGGCGTCGTCAGGGTGCTGGCCTCGCTCGAGATCGACGTCGAGCCCGAGTACCAGAAGTATCTCGATCAGTTCCCGTTCCCGGACTAGCCAAACATGACACACGAGGGACATCCAACCCGATCCGGTGAGGCCCGGGTGCCGTCAGCGGCACCCCAACGCGCCGTCCGGGCCGCGCCTAGCCCCAGAGATCGTGGACGATCTTGCCCTTGACCAGCTCGCGTGGCTGGTCGAGATGGTTGAGGACCTCCATCTCCGGGTTGATGCCCAGGGCGAAGTAGACCGTGGCCAGCAGATCGTTTGGGTGCACCGGCTTCTCGCGCGGTGACGAGCCGGTCTCGTCGGACTCGCCGTACAGGACGCCCCCCGGGATGCCCGCACCGGCGACCATCGAGGTGTAGCAGTACGGCCAGTGGTCACGACCGTCGGGTGAATTCGCGTTGCCTGAGGTGGAGACGCCGAGGCGCGGGGAGCGGCCAAACTCGCCGACCGCAACGACCAGGGTCTCGTCGAGCATGCCGCGCTGGCCCATGTCGTCGAGCAGCGCCGACAGCGCCTGGTCGAGCTTCGGGCAGTGGAGGTTTCGCAGCGGACCGAAATTCGCGGCGTGAGTGTCCCAGGCGTCGACCTCTGGGTTGCCGTTGGCGACCGCGGGCCAGTTGACCTGCACGAAGCGCGTACCCGCCTCGATCAGGCGGCGAGCCATGAGCACACTCTGGCCGAAGGTATGCCGGCCGTAGCGCTCCCGGGTAGCTTCCGGCTCTTCTTCGAGATCGAAGGCGGCGCGGGCCTTGCCCGACAGCACGAGATCGTAGGCCTTCTCGTAGTACTCGTTGAGCGCTGAGCTCTCGACGGCCTTTTCCAGCTCGGGCATCGAGTCGTTGATGCCCTTGAGCAGGGAGAACCGATCCCGCAGCCGTTCGGGCGAGACCTCGCCCCGCAGCTCGAGATCGGAGAGCTCGATCGCGGCGTTGGGGTCCTGGTAGAGGCGGTAAGGATCGTAGGCCTTGCCGAGAAAGCCCGCCGCGCCGCCCTTGCCGATGACGTTCGACTCCTGCAGTGGCCGAGGCAGCTCGACGAAAGGCAGCACCGCGTCGTCTGGCGGGATGTACTTCGAGACGTGCGACCCCGCGGTGGGGAAGTCGATCGGCGACGGCGGCTCGAGCTGCCCGGACGGGGCGACCCGGTCTGGCGGGTAGCCGGTGAGCATCTGGTAGATCGCGGCGGTGTGGTTGAAGAGGCCCTTCGGGGTGTAGCTCATGGCGCGAATGAGCGTGCACTTGTCGACCTGGTCGGCGAGCAACGGCATGGTCTCCGACAGGCGGATGCCGTCGACGTTGGTCGGAATGGCGGAGAACTCACCGCGCACGTTCGAGGGGGCGTCTGGCTTCGGGTCCCAGATGTCGATATGGCTCGGCCCGCCCTGCAGAAAGAGCAGGATCACCGACTTGGCGTTGCCGAAGCCGGTCATGCCGGCTAGGTGATCGGCGCCAGGCAGCGTCGCGGCCTGCACATCGCGCCACTGCAACAGGTGACTGAGGCTGATGCCGAAAAGACCGAGCGAGCCGACGCGGATCAGCTCGCGCCGGGTCGGCCCGTCGCACGTGGTGCCCCTGTGTCCTGGAATTACGAGCATGGCATCGCCTTCATCAGACGTTGAACAGAAAGGCGTTGGAGTTCATGAGCGCCCAGAGCAGATCCTGGGCCGCAGTGGCGCGGCTGTCGTGGCTTTCGAAGTGGCGCCCAGAAGCGCTTCGCTCCTCCGCGGTGGGGAGCCGGCTGAACGTTGCGAGGTAGAGCTCGTCGACGATCTCGTCCTGGCTGGCACCCGAGAGGATCAGCTGAGCGACGCGGCCGTCGGGGTCAGCGATCGCCTCAGCCACGATCGGTCCGTTGAGCAGGTTCATCGCCTGCGGCAGGCTCATCTCGCTCTTGCGCTCGCACTCGCACGCCGACTCGCGGTCGGGCCGGCCGAACAGGTCGAGGAAGCCGTCGAGGTCGACGTGCGGGTCGGGGAGCTGGGCGGCCTGGAAGTCCTCGGGTAGCGACGGGATCTCGAATCGCGAGCCGGTCGCCTTGGCCACGGCGTCGGCGAGCTGCTCGGCGGTGAGCCGGCGCGGGTGGTGGTGCGAGAAGTTGAGATCGTCATCGGCGTTCGACTCGGTGGGTCGGAACGAGCTCTGGTAGGCGCGCGAGCTGACGATGCGGCGCATCAGGTGTCGGAGGTCGAAGTCGTTGGCGACGAGGTCGGCAGTCAGGGCCGCGAGCAGGGGCTCGTTGACGGCCGGGTTCGAGTCGCGCACGTCGTCGACGGGCTCGATGATGCCGCGGCCCATGAAGTACGACCACACCCGGTTGGTGATGGCCCGGGCGAAGAACGGGTTCTCGGGCGAGACCAGCCAATCGGTCAGGGCCTCGCTGCGTGCCGTATCGGAGGGTGCGGCTGCGCCCTCGATCGGTACCAGGAACTCGGGGTCGACGACGTGGTCGTACTTCGGGTGCAGCACGTCGCGATCGACGCGCTTGTCGTACACGATCTCTTCGCCGGTCTCGAAGCCGGGGCGGATGCCGATCGTCGAGAAGAAGGCCGTCATCTGGTAGTACTGCTCTTGGGTCCACTTCTCGAACGGATGGTCGTGGCACTGTGCGCACACCATGCGCACTCCCATGAAGAGCTGGGTGGTGGTCTCCATCGCCTCCTTGGCGCCGCGTGCCGCCCGGTAGTAGCCGGTGGCGGGGCTCTCGAAGGTGCTGCCGCGCGAGGTGAGAAGCTTGCGGGCGAAATCGTCGAACGGCATGTTGGCGGCGACCGAGTCGTGCAGCCACTCGCGGAAGGTCCACATGCCCTTGTACGACATGTACTTGCGGTTTGACCGAAGTAGGTCGCCCCACTTCAGCGTCCAGTGGTCGACGAAGGCGTCGTTGCCGATGAGCTTGTTGATCGCCTGTGCTCGCTTCTGGCGCGGCCGGGCGGGGTCGTCGAGGAAGGCGAGCACCGTTTCGGCGTCGGGGATGCGACCCGTGAGGTCGAGCGTCACTCGGCGCAGGAACTCGCTGTCGCTGGCGATCTCCGACGGCTGCACCTCGACCCGCTGCAGTTTCTCGTCGATAAGCTCATCGATGTAGGAGTGCTGCGCGACGCGGGACCAGCGAAAGCCCCCGCTGCCCGAGAGCACGGTGACCGGTACGGTGGCGTACTGGCCCTCGTAACGCACCAGTACCGCTCCTTCGCCGCGACGGATGCTGTGCGCGATCGCCGGGTCTTCGACCAGAAACGACTCGGTGTTGGAGCTCTCAAAGTGCGCCTCGCGCGTCACGTCCCGGGTGCGACCGTCTCTGTAGTGAGCGACGACGGCCAGATGTTGCGCCTTGTGGGGCGCCGCCATGAAGATCTCCTTGGGGTAGACCTCTAGGCTCTGAACTCGATCGGCGTCGAGGTTGCCGAACGGGACCCCCTGCGAGATCCAGTCGAGGATGGTGTTGTAGTAGCGCGTGTCGCGCTCGATGGTGAGGCCGCCGACGTGGGGTGTCTGCATCGTCGGCTTGGTCAGCATCAGGCTCTGCGCCGGCGCGGCTCGATTGAAGCGTCGTCCCGACATGTCGTAGAGCAGGGCCTGGTAGTCGAACTGCGGGTCGTAGCCGCGCAACGACAGGCGAAAGCCGTTCTTGCCCTTCTGCGCTCCATGGCAGGTGCCGTTGCCGCAGCCGACCTTGTTCATCACCGGCACCACGTCGCGCACGAAGCTCACGGTGGCGACGGAGTCGTCGGCGACCGTGACCGGGACCTCGATCGACTGGCCTTCGACCGAGATACGGAGCCGGCCCTGGCCGGTGCGGGTCGGCGTCACAAAGCCCTGCTCGCTGCCCTCCAAGAGCTCGGATTCGAACTTCGCCTCACCCGTCAGGTCGGTACTGCGGTTGTTGGCGCCGATCGCGGTCACGATCACACGGCGTGTCTCGTAGATCGAGCCGAAGCGCAGAGTCTCCGGCTCGACCTTCAGCTCGAGTGGCTCGGTGTCCAGCCAGCCAGCCCCGACGTTGCCGGCGATCAGGGCCGCGGCCACGGACAGGGCGAGTACGTTTCGAACGCGAGTCATTCTGAACTCCTTGTGGCCACTCGCTCCTCTGCAAGTGCCACGATGAGAACTCCCGGAACCGGATCGACAAAGTACTCGGCGCGCTCCTTCTCGCCGGGCATCCACGAGTTCGAGATCAGCTCGTACGGGTACTCACCGGGCTCCACCGCTGCCTCGGCGCGGCAGGTGATCGAGAACTCGGTGTCAACGGCCGCGACCTCGCGGGCACGACACTCGATCTCCGGCGGCAGGCCGTCAGTGCGCACCGTCACCGGCTGCGCGAAGGTCGGATCGCGCCGGATCGAGCCCTCGATTCGACCGCTTCGTCCGGCCGTGATGTGCGCCTCTGCGGTGAGTGAGACCTCGTAGCCAGGCACGACCTGGAAGGTCGTGATCGGACCGTAGATGCGGCGCCCGCCGTCGAAGATGGCGGCGGGGATGACGTCGAAGGTGTCGTGCGCGGTGCCGTCAGAGGTGCGCACGTGCACAGTGCCCTCGTTCGAGTAATGGTCCTCCTCATCGACCCGTTTCGGGCGCAGCTGGCTCGGCCCGATCGGCTCGATGGTCACCACGCGCGGGGCCTTGAGCATCTGTGTGCCACCGTCCCAGGCCCACGGCAGATCGAAGGGAGTGCCCTTGACCAGGCGGATCTTCGCCGGCGCGGTGGAGTGAAGAGCCTCTGTCCCGGCAGGGGTGACCGCGGCCGGGAAGCCCAGGCCGAGCCAGGGAGCGGTGAAGGCCTTTTCGCCGCCGGTCGTGCCCATCTGCCCGTCCTCCTGGCGGACTCGGGTGATCATTCCGGGTGTCCGTGCCTTGCGTCGCAGCACCGTGCCGTCCGGAAGGGTCGCCTCACCCCAGACCTCGATGTCGGCGATCGTCGCCGGGGCGTCGTCGTTCGCGGTTAGGCTGAGCGCCCCGGAGCGGGCGACGGTGCGGGAGTCTCCGTTGTCGAGTCCGACCTCCCTGGGGACTGAGCCGCCGCGTACCGTGACCCCCGGTGGCGGCTGGGGGATGGTGAGACGGATCGGGCCGAGATAGCCGCGCCGATCCACCGCGACGCGTACGATCTCGGTCGAGCCTGCCGACAGATTGAGAAAGCTTGTGCCGAGGGAGAGCCGGAAGTCGGGGTCGCTGCGCCGGGCGGTGAGCCGGTAGCCATAGAGCGGTCCGCCGCGCAGCGCCAGGTCCTCGATATGGGCGTGGATCTCTGTCACTCCCTCGGGTACCTCGAACAGCAGGTGTGGATCGCCCGTGGTCCGGGTCGGCGCCAACAGTCGGAACGAGCCCTGATCGGGCTCTTCGTCCCCGGCCGACGCTAAACGGCTACCTTCGGAATCGTAGAGCGTGAGAACCGCGGACAGGCGTGACGTTCCGAGCCCGCCTGCCTGGGCCTCGAAGAGCCACACCTCGCCGGGATCGACCGCGAGCCGGTAGCGGTCGATCTCGCCGCGAGCGCCGATGTGACCGTTCATCAGGCTATCGGCGGCAATCGCCTGGATCTGGTGCCCTTCCTTCTCCGTCGCCTCGGGCAGATCACCGACCACGAACGGAATCGGTAGGGTGTGGCCGTCGCGTGCTGCCAGGGTGAGCGCCCCCCCGACACCCGCGAGATCGACCGTCCCGATGTCGACGGCGGTGAGGTTGCCACCCACCCACTCGACCTCAACCTGGTCGCCGCGCCGGCCGCCGAGAGGAAAGACGCTCTCCGCGAAGTCGAAGCTCGCCACCTTGAGACGATAGAAGTCGGCGGTCTGATAGCTGTACTTCGAGTCGCGCACGACGAGGCGATAGGTGCCGTCGGCCGGCGCGGTGAAGACCGTGCGGCAGTCGACGCCGATACCGGGGGAGTCGTCGATGTGCACCAAGACCTCGCCTCTCGAGTCGAGGATCTCGAAGGCCGGGTCGATGGCCGATCCCAGTCGTCGCGCCTCGATCTCGACGACGACCGACTCGCCCTCGTCCTGAACGATCGAATAGGTGTCGCGCTCGGGCCCGTAGAGGCGGCCGTTGACGAGGATGGGGCTGACGATCGGCTGCACGGCCCCCGGCTCGCCGTCAGCTTCGTCAATCTCGTCGAGCAAGCCGACCGCGAAGATCTGCGCGTTCGATACGCCAGCCTCGCTGACGAGGCGCAACGGATATAGCCCGGGTCTCGCGCCGTAAGAGACTTCTACCAGGTATTCGAGCCGCTCCTTGGCGCCGTCGGCTTTGGCCATCGCGTCGCCCTTCGTCGCGCCGAGCTCCGTGAAGCTGGCGTCGAGGCCGGTCTCGATACGGGCGCCCGCCAAGCCGCTGCCGACGATCTCGAGCCGTAGTGCCGCGCCACGCTTGGCGCCGTGATGGCTCATACGGGAGATGCTCGGTGGCGCGCCCAGCGCCGCGCTGGTGCCGAGGAGCGCGAGGACGATGGTGGCAGTCGTTCTCATCGCGGTTGCTCCGCCTGGAGATCCGCGGTGCGGGTGCTCTCGGGCTCCGAGATCGGCACCGGAACGAAGTCGGTGAGCATCGCCGCGTCGTCGCTGGAGTAGATGCGCACTCGGCCGTCGAAGCCGGCGGTGGCGAGCCGCGCGCTATCGCCCGAGAAACTCAGCGTGTAGATGCCAGCAACGTGTCCGGTCGCAGTGGCGATGCGCTCTCCCGACTCGATGTCGTAGATCGGCACCTCTTCGCTCGCGCCGGCGACCGCGAGGCGCCGTCCATCGGGGGAGATGGCCAGGGCGAAGATCTCGCCCCGCTGGCGCTCGAACTCTCGGATGAGGGTCGAGTCGTCGGCGATGAGCATCTTTCGCGGCCGGTCCATCTTGTAGAAGTACGGCACGCGATCCTCACCGCCGATGACCACGGCGTCGCGGTTCGGGTGGCGCACCACGGCGGCGAGCTCGCCGCGCAGCAGGTTGACGTTTTCGATGAAAGCACCGGTGTCGGTCTCGGAGAGCTTTGCGGCGCGGTCGCGACCTACCGAGACGATGCGCTGGCTGTCACCGCCGAAGGCCGTGCCCAGCACCCAGTTCTCGTGATGGTTCAGCCGTTTGCGCTGTTCGAGGCCGTTGAGCCAGACCACGCGCACCGAGTGATCCGCGCAGCCCACCGCGATCTTGCGGCTGTCGGGCGACAGCGACGCGCCGAACAGCGTGTCGTAGCAGAAGCTCTTCGCCATCTGGAGCTTACGCTCGGCGACGTCCCAGACCTGCACCTCGCCGAAGCGACCGGGCGTGCCACCGGTGGCGACGAGGCTACGGCCGCCGGGTAGGAAGAGCAGGCTCTGGATGCGATCGGAGAGGCCCAGCAGGCGTGCCTCCAGCCCCGAGCCGTCGGCACGGTGAAGCAGTACCTCACGGTAGCCCGATACGGCGAGCCAGTGGTCGTCGGGAGAAAACGCGACCGCGGTAATGACCGGAGGTTGCACGTAGGTCGGCGGTCCGTCGGACAGGCGCGGCCCCTTGAGCTCTTCCGGAGTGTCGTCGATTGCTCCTTCCGTGATCCAGCGCCGGAAGAGGTCGATCTGATCGGCCGTCAGGGGCTCACCCTGGTTCGGCATCAGCGGCTCGAGATCGCCGCTGATGTGCCGAAACAGCACGCTCTCATCAGGCTCTCCTGGCACGTAGCTCGGCCCGCCTTTGCCGCCTTCGAGAGCGGCCGGGTGGTTGGTCAGATCGAGGCCGCCCTCGAGCAGCGCCGGCTGGTGACAGCCCTGACATCGGGTCTGGATGATCGGCCAGACCTCCTCGTGGTAGCTGACCGCGGCGGTGACGGCGGCGGGCACCCAGAATGCCAGGAGGCCCAGTAGGGCGGCTCGGAGCACCGGCGTCTCACCTGAAATTTTCATGTCTGCACCGTGCGGACCGAAAGCGGCGGCCCGTCCGACTGGAATCGGCCGATTCTACCGCAGCGATTCACGGCGTCGGTGGCTTGTGCAGTGAGAGACTGCGCGTATGCACACCTTGCAGCGGTGTCGGGCGCTCGTCATCATGTTCGGGGCGGTCGCGCTCTCGGCTTGCGTCGATTCGAGCACCGGCCCACCGCCCGGTTTCTCGATTGACGAGCTGACCGAGAGCGCGCAGGCTCCTGAGGGGCCGGTACCAAACGCTCGTTTCCTCCCGTCAGTGGCAGCGGTGTCGGCGCGCCACGCCTTTTCGGGGAAGCTCACTCTGGTCGGTGCCGAGATGCAGACCGACCCTGCGGAACTGCGCAAGCGCCACATTCTGCGCCGCGACATCAAGCTCTTTCCCGATGTCACAGTCAGCTTGGTTGCCGATGGCGAGGTCCTGATCCCCCTCGATCGGGACCTGATCCTGAGCGGAACGCTCGACGAAGGCGGCAGCTATTGGGATTTTCTGGTGTCGCCGGGACGAGTCTGGTCCGAGCCGGATGAAGAAGAATGGTCGCGCGCCGCGTTTCCGTTCGCTCTCGCCAGCTCGGTCGAGAACGAGACCTACAACGGGGTTGCCACATTCGCCTTCAACGAGACCGCGGCGTCTGCCGTGCGCTACCAGATCGTGCGCCAGACCACTGGGTATTTTCTCGTCGATCGGCTGCGAGCCTGGGGGCAGCTTGACGCGAGCTACGAGCCCGGCCGCTTCGAGGCCGCCGCCGAGGTGATCGGCTGGTATCGGCGAGAGGTCGCCGACCGGCTACCGGTCCGTATGTGGCAGGAGCTGGAGGAGGCCACCGGGCTCGACCTCTCGGATTTCGACGACGGCATCGACGAGGCGCACCGCATCGTCTCGGCGCTCGTGTACGACGGCACGCTCTACGTGCGCGGCTGCGACACCGACCTGGGACCGTTGCCCTTCTGCAGCGAGCACCGCTTCGGCATCTGGTCGGTCACCAAGTCGACCGGCAACGGCCTGGCGATGCTGCGCCTTGCGCAGAAGTACGGTCCGGAGGTCTTCGACGAGCGCATTGCCGACCACCTCGAGGTCACCGCCAGTCACGACGGCTGGGAGCAGACGACGTTCGGCCAGGTCCTGAACATGGCGACCGGGGTGGGCGAAGGCTCGACGAACATCACCCCGAACAACCCCAACGATGGCTATCTGGTGGGCTACGACAGCTGGTACACGGCGATGTCGCGCGTCGCGCGGATCTCCGAGGTGTTCAAGGCCCCCGACCACCCGTGGGGGCCTGGCGAAGTCATGCGCTATCGCGACCAGGACGCCTTTGTGCTCGGCGCGGCGATGGACGCCTATCTGAAATCACGTGAAGGACCCGAAGCCGACATGTGGCGGTTCCTGATGGAGGAGGTCTACGCGCCGATCGGCATCCAACACGCGCCGACCAATCGGCTGCTCGAGGCCGACGGCAGACTCTCGCTGCCTCAGATGTCGCAGGGCTCGTACCCGACGCTCGACGATCTCGCGCGAATCGGTCAGCTGCTGCACAATGGCGGGCGCAGCACAGGGCAGCAGATCCTGCACGAGGGCAAGCTGGCGGAAGCGCTGTACCGTTCGCCGGGCTCGCACGGGATCGAGTACGGCGAGCCAGGCCCGGACGGATCGCGCAGCTACAGCATGTCGTTCTGGCACCAGCGATACCGGGGCGAGGGAGGCTGCGTGGTCGATGTGGCCTCGATGTCTGGCTGGGGAGGGCACCGGGTGGAGCTCTATCCCAACGGTCTGGTGGCGATCCGGATCGCCAATGAGCCGGTCGACGCTGCCGGTAGCCACTCGCGGGGAATGGCCGCTGTCGCCGACCGCTTGGCCCCATTCTGCCCTTAGAGTGCTGTCGGCCTAGCGGGCGGTCCACAATCTTTGGCGGCCGCGCTTGTCGTAGCGCCACTCGCTGCCGCCGGTGCGGTCGATGACCAGGGCGGCCCAGGTGCTCGAGTCGTCGTCGCGCAGCGAGACGTCGATACCGACGTAGCGCCGGCGGAGGCGGGTCCGGATCTCGCCTCGTCGCCCGCCGGGCTGGTTGTCCGTGCGGGTGTGCCCACCGACCGTTCGGCGCGCCCCCAGCTTCGACAGGACCGTTGCCAGCTCGCGCTCGGTGCTGCGGTCCGTGGATCGGGCATAGGGGCGGTGCCAGAGCGGTCCCTGACGTTGCGCGAGGACCGATCGATAGAGCTGAACGGTGTCCTGGTCGCTGTCGAACTGTCTCCATGCCTGGCGGGCCAGCGCGTTCAACCCGTCGATGCCGTGGTCGACCCATTCGAGGCTAATGCCCGCGTGGACGAAGATGGTGTCGTCGATCTGGACAGCTACCGGCTGACGCCGCAGTGCCCGGCCAATGCGTCCAGTCGGACCGAAAGCACGCCTGAGGGCGTCTTTTCCTGGAACGTTCTCGACCTTCCAGGCGTCGTGCCGCGGATTGACCGGAATCACATGGGGTTCAGCGAGGCCGGCTCGATAGAGGCGCCAGAGCTGCTTCTGCGAGCGTTTGGGCCAGCTCTCTCGCTCTCGGCGGCTGGCGAAGGACAGATACTCGTCGACACTCGACCATGCCTCGTCGCCGGTGGCCATCATGACGTCGTGGTTACCGAGGAGCATGGTGACGTCGCCTCCCGCCGCGCGAGCTTCTGGCTGCAGTGCGAGCAGGCGCTCGAAGACCGATCGCCCCTCGGTTCCACGGTTGAAGATGTCGCCCACCTGAACCAGGTGCGCCCCCCCCCCGCCACGCCAATGGCCGGTGCGATCGACCAGGCGGGTCCCGCGCAGGATCGCCTCGAGCGCATCGGCCGCGCCGTGCAGGTCTCCGATGGCGATGATGCGGGACATGGTTCCGAACGAGGCTCGGAGCATACCGGCCACTGCGGCCCGAGCCCATAAGATCCGGTGCGATGACCGAGCGAAAAGATGCCACTGATTTCACCGGCCGCTGCCATGCAGAAGCGCTCGCCGACCCCCGCCTCGACTGGTCGGACGAGCGCGACTGGGAGTTCGCGCGCCGCGGCTTTCTCGCGAGGCTCGAAGAGCCCGTAATCCGCAACGCCAAGGGGCGGGTGGTCTGGGACATGACGACCTACGGCTTTCTCGACGAGCCCGAGGCGCCACGAACCGTGCATCCGAGCCTGTGGCGCCAAGCACGGCTCAACATGGAGCACGGCCTGTTTCGCATTCACGACCGCATCTACCAGGTGCGTGGGCACGACCTGTCGGTGGTTAGCTTCATCGTGGGCGATCACGGCTACATCGTGATCGATCCACTGATCTCGGCCGAGACGGCGCGCTCGGCGCTCGACCTGGTCACCACGCACGTCGGCGAGCGTCCGGTCGTGGCGGTGATCTACACCCACAGCCACATCGACCACTACGGAGGGGTCGAGGGCGTCACGAGCCACGAGGCGGTGGCGGCAGGCGATGTGCAGGTGCTGGCGCCGGAGGGGTTCGTGGCCGCGGCGATCGCGGAGAACGTGCTCGCCGGCAACGTGATGACGCGCCGCGCCAGCTACATGTACGGCAACCTGCTGCCGCGCGATGCCAGGGGCCAGGTCGACGCCGGCCTCGGCAAGACCACGTCGCGCGGATTGGTCGGCCTCATCGAGCCCACCGATTCGATCGTCGAGACCGGGTCGCGGCGAGTGGTCGACGGCGTCGAGATCGAGTTCCAGGTCACGCCCGACACCGAGGCGCCGGCCGAGATGAACTTCTTCTTTCCCCAGTTCTCGAGCCTCTGCATGGCGGAAAACTGCTCGCACAACCAGCACAACCTCTACACGCTGCGCGTGGCGCCGGTCCGTGATGCGAAAGCCTGGGCCCACTACATGAACGAGGCACTGGATCTGTTCTCCGACCGCACCGAGCTGGTCTTCACCAGCCATCACTGGCCGGTGTGGGGGCGGGCGGAGGGGTGCGAGTACCTCACCAAACAGCGCGACATGTACAAGTATCTGCACGACGAGACGCTGCGCCTCGCCAACCACGGCCTGACCATGGACGAGGTAGCCGAGCAGATGCAAATGCCGGCGAGCCTCGAGAGCGAGTGGTACAACCGCGCCTACTACGGCAGCGTCAACCACAATGCCAAGGCCGTGTATCAGCGCTACCTCGGCTTCTTCGACGGCAATCCCGCCCACCTCCACCCACTGCCGCCCGAGGAGGCGGCCAGCCGCTACGTCGAGTTCATGGGCGGCGCCGAGGCGGTTCTGGTCAAGGCCCGAGAGGCCTACGCCGAGGGCGACTACCGCTGGGTAGCGCAGGTGGTCGATCACGTCGTTTTCGCCGAACCACATAACGCCGCCGCGCGTAACCTCGAGGCGGACGCCCTCGAGCAGCTCGGCTACCAGGCCGAGTCGGCGTCGTGGCGCAACTTCTATCTGACCGGCGCTCAGGAGCTCAGGCAGTGGGATGGCCAGCGGGCGCCGTCGTCGAGTGCACGCCTCGGGGCGGGGATGATCCGCTCGATGGACCTCGGGTCGCTGCTCGACTGGGTGGCGATGCGCCTCAACGGTCCGGCCGCCGCAGAAGTGAGCTGCCGTATCGACCTCGAGATCCAGGGCTCCGGCGATTTCGCCGTGCTCGAGCTCGGCAACGGCGTTTTGAACTACAGCTTGAGCGCGGTCGGAGCCGATTCCGGCACGCGAGTGAAGCTCGCTCGCCCGATACTGAACGAGCTGCTCTTGGAGACGCGATCGCTTGACGAGCTGGAGGCGGCCGGCGAGGTCACGGTCGAGGGAGACCGTACGACCTTCACCTCGCTACTCACGCTTCTCGATCGTTTCGATCGCTGGTTCGCGATCGTGACGCCGTGATCGGGTGCCGACGCCCGATAGATTAGGCTCTCGACGGGCGCGACCATGGAAAACGGAACCCGACTCGGCCCCTATGAGATCGTGTCGCCGCTCGGAGCGGGGGGCATGGGTGAGGTCTATCGGGCCCGAGACACGCGGCTCGATCGCGAGGTCGCGGTCAAGGTGCTGCCCGCCGAGCTGTCGGAAGACGAGGAGGTGCGCCAGCGCTTCGAGCGCGAGGCGAAGACCATCTCGAGCCTGTCGCACCCGCACATCTGCACGCTGCACGACATCGGGCGGGAAGACGGCGTCGACTTCCTGGTCATGGAGCTGCTCGAAGGAGAGTCGTTGGCCGACCGGCTTGGCCGCGGAGCACTGCCGCGCGACGAGGCTTTACGGATTGCGATCGAAGTGGCCGACGCCCTTGGCCAGGCGCACAAGCTCGGCGTCGTTCACCGTGACCTCAAGCCTGCCAACATCATGCTCACCCGGTCGGGAGCGAAGCTTCTGGACTTCGGGCTCGCCAGGTCGACCGGACTGGGCGCCTCGCCTTCGACCGCTTCGTCCTCGCCGACTGTCGCCCAGCCGCTGACGTCGCAGGGGATGATCCTCGGCACGCTGCAGTACATGGCGCCGGAGCAGCTCGAGGGCGGAGAGGCGGAGGCCGTGTCCGACATTTTCTCGTTCGGTGCACTGCTGCACGAGATGGTTTCCGGCCACAAGGCGTTCGCGGCGGACACCCAGGCGAGCGCGATCGCTGGCATTCTCGAGCGCCACCCGCCGTTGCTGTCGGAGCTTGCTCCGAATGTCGACCCGGCGCTGTCGCACCTGGTCAGCGCGTGTCTCGAGAAGGATCCCGAGGAGCGCTGGCAGAGTGCCTCGGATCTGCGCATGGAGCTCGAGTGGATCCGCGCCACGGAGGTGGTCACAGAGTCGGCTTCCACCGCCTCGAGTGCCCCCGGCGGCAAGTGGGGATCGGCGGTTGCCGGTGCGGTGATCGGCGCCCTGATCGTCGGGGTGGGAGCAGCGCTCCTATCGGTCGGTCGCGGCTCGGTCGCGGTCGAAGCGGAGCCGGCGCGGTTGGCGATTCCCTATCCGTCGGGTAGAGACGTTCTGACTAGCCGTCCGGTGCTTGACGGCTCGAACGTGCTCGCGCTATCCACCGACGGCCGCGACCTCGTCTTCGTTCGATCATCGGGGTCGTCGACGGAGCTCGCGGTGCGGCCGATAGGCGAGCTCGCCGCCGTGGGCATCCGGGGAACAGAAGGGGCTCTGAGCCCCTTCTTCTCTCCGGACGGGACTTGGCTGGGCTTCTTTGCCGACGGCGCGCTGCGCAAGGTCGAGGTCGGTGGAGGCGCGCCGGTTACGCTCGCGCGGTTTCCTGCCGGCGGAGCCACGGCGACCTGGGGTGCGGACGGCACGATCGTCGTCGGCGGCGCGCGGGGCCTCTATCGGGTCGCCGACGCGGGCGGCGATCCGACCATGGTGACCGCCGTGGACGAGGACGCCGGCCAGGTGCTGCACACGTCTCCCCAGATTCTGCCGGACGGGGGGCACGTGCTCTTCAGCATCTGGGAAGGCTCACGAACCCATCGGATTGCGGTCGTTCCGCTTGCGGGCGGGGAGATCTGCATCGTCGGCGACGGTGCTGCGCCGCACTATCTGCCGACTGGCCATCTCGTCTTCGTTCGGGATGCCGCCGTCTGGGCCGCTCCGTTCGACCCCGCCGTGCACGAGCTGCCGACAGCTCCGGTGCCGGTGCTGAGCGACGACGCCATCAGCGTCGGGGGCGTGGCCCAGCTCGCCATCGCGGTAGAGGGGACTCTGGTCTACGTGCCGGCAAGTGCCCTGGACATCACACCGGAGGGCTCGCTGGCGTGGGTGGCTCGCGACGGTACGCAGTCGGTCCTCGGCGACGACGAGGCGATGCGCAAGGGGGCGTTCCCCCGCATCTCGCCCGAGGGTGGCCGCGTGGCTGTGACCCTGGCATCCGAGGATGGAGACGACATCTGGGTGATCGACCTCGAGCGTGGCGCTTCGACCCGAGTCACGACCGAAGGGACGTCGAACCGTCGCGCGATCTGGAGTCCGGACGGTGCGCGGCTCGCCTTCTCTTCGAACCTGACGCCGACCGTGGGGATTCACTGGAAGGGAGCCGACGGCAGCGGCTCCACTGAGCGCCTCTTCCCGAGCGTGATCGAGAATCATCCATTCTCGTTCTCGCCGAACGGCGAGGAGATCGCCTACTACGCCATCTCGAGCGAGACGGGGCGTGACATCTGGGTGGGACGCCCGGGTGGAGACGCACAGCCGTTCCTCGCCACCCGGTTCAGCGAGCGCTCGCCGATTTTCTCGCCTGCCGGCGGCTGGATCGCGTACGTCTCGGACGAGTCGGGGCGCGACGAGGTCTATGTCCAGGCCTATCCCGGGCCTGGCGGGCGGCAGCTGATCTCGACCGAGGGCGGTCGCGAGCCGGTTTGGTCGCGCGACGGCGGTGAGCTCTTCTTTCGCAACGGCGACCAGATGATGGCGGTCGACGTAACGCTTGCAGGGGGCGCCTTCCGGGCAGGGACGCCGCGAGTGCTCTTCGAACAACTCTTCGCCAGCGACCCCTGGGGCAACCCGAACTACGACGTCGCTGCCGACGGCCGCTTCCTCATGGTGGGTGGCGACAGCGGTGCGGCAACCACCTGGTTCCAGGTCTACCTGGGCTGGCTCGATGAGCTCGCGCGCCGCCTTCCGACCGGCCAGTAGTTCCGCCCCCTCTCCGGGCCTGCGCGGCGAGCGCCACCCGGCGGGACAGCAACTCTAGCGGGGCCGCGGTATGAGCGCGGCTCATTCGACGAAGGCGCTGCCATCGTGACCACCGCGGCCCTGCTAGAGGTAGCCGAGGCTCTCGAGCCGCTCGGCCTGCTCCGGATCGATCAGATCCGCTGGGATCGCAGCCTTTGCACCCACCAAGCCGTGCTCGCGGGTGTAGGCGGCGTAGTTGTCGAGCACTCGCCGGAACGTGGCGAGCGCCTCCTCGCCATCCTCGGCCAGATTGGTCCTCTCGCGCGGATCCGTGGCGAGGTTGAACACCGCCTCGCGGGTCGGCTCGGCCCACAGCTCGGGCTCCGCGACGGTGCCGTCGGCGATCCCACGAAGGCGGTTCGGGTAGTCCGCCGCGATCGCTCGGCGCTCGCCCAGAGGGCAGTCGAGCGAGGTGGCGATGTACTTCAAGGGCGGGTCCAGCACGGCGCGGTGGATGCAGCGCTCCTTGATGATCAGTTCCGCGATCTTCGGCCTGCCCGCGGGGCGTAGCTCGGGGCCGCGCTCGCCGATGCGTGCGAAGGCATCGCCCTCGCTCTCGATGTCGTCGGTCGCGAGCCCGACGAGCGCGATCAGCGTCGGTAGGAGGTCGACCAGGGACACCGCCTCTCTCACGCGTCGTGCGCCGAGCTCTTTCATCCGCAACAGGAGCGGCACCCGCAGCACCTCCTCGTGCAGGGTCCAGGCGTGTCCCCACCAACCGTGGTCGAGGAGCTCCTCACCCTGGCTGGCGGTCACGACGAGAATCGTGTCATCGAACAGGCCGCGCTCGTCGAGCCCGGCGACCAGCGCTTCGATGCCAGCATCGACCGCCGCGATCTCGGCATCGTAGGCCGCGACCAGAGCCGCGGCTCGCGGGTCGTCAGGCTCGAGCCCACCCTCCTCGATCGATCTCTGGAGTTCGGGGACCGTGACCTCGGGGGAACCTTCGGGCCGGAAACGATCGACGAACTCTGGCGGTGCGTTGTACGGCTGGTGTGGGTCGGCGTAGTGGAGGTAGAGGAAAAAGGGCGCCTCGGGGTCGCCGTCGACAAAGTCGAGCGCCTTGGAGGACACTTCGCCGGCCGTCCACGTCTCCTTGAGCGACGACACCTGGATATCCTCGAATCCTCGCGTGAAGGCCCTACGTCGTAGCAGTGGCTGGCTAGAAACGACTCCGGTGCGCAGCCCGGCGCGGCGCAGCCGTTGCTGCAGCGGCGTCGACGCCTCCGAAGGTTCCGCCTCCATCAACCCGACCGAGCCGCCGCTGGTCGGCAGCCGACCGGTGAGGATCGCGGCCACGGACTGAGAGGTGTAAGAGGACGGTGCCCACGCGGTGTCGAAGACCACCGAGTTCTCGGCGAGCCTGTCTAGGTACGGGGTGGTCGGGGGCCCATAGCCGTACACCCCCGTGTGGTCCGCGCGCAACGAGTCGACCACGACGAGAACGACGTTGCGCTCGACGGCTGTCGGTTCTGACGTCGAGTCGGCGGTACAGCCTGCCAGGAGGAGGGCTGCAAGTCCCCAGCGACCGCGGGCCATGTCTGCGAATGAAGGCATGCAGGTCGGCGGATTCTATCCGTGCGGGACAGGGCCGATTTGGGACACAATAGCCGCGCCTCGCTACCCTCGCCCACTGTCGTTTGGAGGAAAACCCCATGTCCCTGAGTCCCGGCCGCCTCCTGGGAGCCACCCTCGGCCTCATTGTTCTGTTCGTGGTCTTGGCGCAGTTCTCGATTCAGATCTCGATTCTCGTCACGCTCTTCGTCGCTCTGGTGGTGCCTTTCATGAGGCTCATCATGACCGCCGAGCACTGACCCCGAACCGAGCCCGGCTCGGCTAGTCGATGAGCGGTGCACCGGAGAGGCTGGCGGCTGGAGGGTGTTCGTGACCTTCCGGGTGTTGCTGATCGCGCTCTGGGCGCTGGGGGCTCAGGGGCCTGCAACCGCGGCCCAGACCCAGGAGCGACCGAACATCCTGTGGCTCTCGAGCGAGGACAACGGACCGCATCTAGGCACCTACGGCGACGACGTGGCGCGGACGCCGAATCTCGACGCGCTTGCCGCGCGTGGTGTCCGCTACCGGGTCGCTTGGTCCAACGCGCCGGTGTGCGCTCCGGCCAGGACCACGATCATCACCGGCCTGTACGCGACATCGTTGGGCGCGCACCACATGCGCAGCGCTATTCGACTGCCGCCGGGGTTTCGACTCTTCCCGCAGCTCCTGCGCGAAGCCGGCTACTACACGTCGAACAACTCGAAGCTCGACTACAACCTCGTTGGCTGGGAGGCCATAGGGGACGGCGAATCGCAGGGGGTATGGAGCGAGTCGTCCCGTGAAGCGCACTGGCGCAACCGGCCCGAGGGCGCCGCTTTCTTCTCAGTCTTCAACTACACCACTACCCACGAGAGCCAGATCCGGAGGCGGCCTCACCAGGCGGTCCAGGATCCAGCCGCTGTGAGGCTTCCTGCCTACCACCCGGACGCACCGGAGATGCGGCGGGCTTGGGCGCAGTACTACGACAAGCTC
This sequence comes from Acidobacteriota bacterium, assembly GCA_036337765.1. Taxonomy (GTDB): domain Bacteria; phylum Acidobacteriota; class Thermoanaerobaculia; order Multivoradales; family Multivoraceae; genus JAYZDP01. The sequence goes on along the minus strand of JAYZDP010000089.1, from coordinate 1,554 downwards.
AACGAGATGGACGCCCAGGCGGGAGCCCACCTGCGCGAGCTCGATGCCGACGGGCTCGCAGACTCGACCATCGTTTTCTACTGGGGCGACCATGGCATCGGTCTGCCGCGCGGCAAACGCACTCCGCTCGATGCCGGCCTGCTCGTGCCGCTTCTGGTCTACATTCCTCCGGCTTTTGCGCACTTGGCCTCCGCCGACTACCAGGCCGGGGGCGAGAGCCAGCGCCTGGTCGGGTTCGTCGACTTCGCGCCGACCGTCCTCTCGCTCGTGGGCATCGAGCCGCCCGCCTACTACCAGGGCGCGGCGTTTCTCGGGGCTCACGTGGGAGCTCCGAAGGGGCTGCTCTTCGGCTTCCGCGGGCGAATGGACGAGCGCTTCGACTCGGTGCGCAGCGTGCGCGACGGGCGCTGGGTGTACGCGCGCAACTACATGCCGCACCGCAGCTACGGCGAGTTTCTCGACTACATGTTCCAGACTCCGGCCACACGCGAGTGGTACCGCCTGTATGAGGAGGGCGCGCTGCCGCCTGTGCAGGCGTTCTTCTGGCAGCCGACCAAACCGTACGAAGAGCTCTACGACCTCGACAGCGACCCCTGGGAAGTGCGCAATGTCGCGAGCGTAGCGGAGCACGCGGCGGTGCTCGATCGCCTGTCGGAGGCCCTGGATCGCCACCTGGTCGGGACCCGCGATCTGGGCCTCCTGCACGAGGCCGAGATGCTCGCTCGCACCGGCGACGGCTCGCCCTGGGAGCTGGCCCGTGACCGCAGTCGCTTCGACGCGGCGGCGCTCGTCGCCGCGGCACGCCTGGCGGCGGACGGTCGGGGCGATCTGGCCGGGCTGCGGCGGCTGATCGGTCACGCGGACGCGGCGTTGCGCTACTGGGGAGCCCTCGGCGTGCTCGTTCGCGGTGAGGGAGCCGGCGAGCTTCTTCCAGATCTCGAGGGGCTTCTCCATGACGGGTCGGGCGCGGTGCGGATCACGGCCGCTGAGGCGCTAGGCCGCTTCGGCTCGGCGAAGCAGGTGTCGGCGAGCCTCGAGGTGCTGATCGCGGCGGCTTCACTCGAGGACAACCCGGTCATCGAGACAGTGGCGGCGCTGAACGCTATCGAGGCTCTGGGACCGCGTGGGGCCCCGCTCATACCGCGGTTGCGAGCGTTGCCGACGGAGCACGAGAAGGTGTCGGGCGTGCAGGCCTCCTATGTGCCGAGGCTGATCGAGCGCATCGTCTCTGTGCACGAGGCACGCTGATGCTGCCCAGCCACGACCGATTCGGGGCTCACTTTTGAAGCCGGCGCTCCTCAAGATCGAGGCGGCCGCGCGACCAGCCCTGCGAAGAAGCCGTTGTTCGGAGATCTTCGATCGCGCCTGGGCCCAGGCCCCGGCCGAGACTACGAGCCAGACCAGCACCGCTGTGGCCGTAGTGACGCGCACAAGAGGGTCAATATATCGTGCCGTGGCTATATTCCTGTTCGAAATCCCGTACGCTCCTCTAGGGTGAACCGCGAGTGATGGTTGCGGTGACGAGGTCGACGGTGATTCCCGGTTGGCGCTGGA
>JAYZDP010000088.1:0-7163 GCA_036337765.1 Acidobacteriota bacterium | reverse complement strand
CGATCTCGGGGACGAGCCGCATGATCATCGGACTGACGCGTTTCGCCTCGCCGACCCTCGCGGGCTACCTCGCTGACGTGACCGGCAGTTACACGATCGCGTTCCTCGGGCTCGCGGCGCTGTCGGGGGTCGCAGCCGTGGTCGCACTGGTATGTCCCCGACCCAGGATGGTCCCGTAGCCTTCCTAGCTGAGGAAGCTTCGTAGCTGCAGAAACGCGGTGCCGCCCCCGGCGATGAGCAGGCCGACGCAGGAGAGCCACAGCAAGATGTCCCAGGCGCGGCCTGGAGCAAGACGCGGGTCGGTGGCGGTCAGGCGGAAGTAGAGGGCGCCGAAGCCGAGGATCGGCAACATGATCGCCTGCATCACGCCACCCGTGAGCACCAGCGCCACCGGGTTGGCGCCAGTCATGTAGACCCCGAGGGTCAAGAGCGGTAGCACGGCGCACAGGATCGAGACCGCCAGGGAACGGGCGGCCGCGTCGTCTCGTCGAAATACGCCGAGCAGAGACAACGCGTCGGCGACGATGCGCGCCCCGCCGGCGGCGCCGACGAAGGCTGTGGAGTAGAGCACCGCGATCGCGCCGCCGAGAAACAGCCACTTCGCGTACTCGCCGAAGACAGGTGCGTAGGCCTCGGCGATGGTCGCGACCATGCGCATTCCCTCCGGATCGCCGCTGTCGCCCGGCAGCCGGTGCAGCACGGTCGCGCCGAGGATGAAAAACGCCACCGTCGCGAAGGTGTAGACGACCATCGACAGCCACACGTCGTACTGCAGTACGCGCAGCCAACCGCGAGCGCGCTGCGCCCAGCTTTCGTCGTCGCTTCGCCTACCGGTGAAGCGGGCGTAACCCTTCTCGAGGCACCAGTACGGATAGGCAACCAGCTCCGACGAGCCGACCCCGATGATGCCGAACGTCGCCAGGGCGGTGAGCAGGCCCGCCCCGAGTGTGCCGTCGGCACCGCGTGGGAGCTGGGCCTGGAGGCCGCCGGCCACCTCAGAGAACGTGAGCCGCCACTCGTCGGTGAACTGTAGGGCCATGACGTTGCCGAGAGTCAGGAAGGTGAACGAAGCCACGAGCACCGTGGAAACGGTCTGGATCAGGTTGTAGCGACCGCGCACCAGGACCGCGATGGTCACGGCCGTCGCGGCCATCGCCCAGTACTTGTCGTCCCAGGTGTAGACCTCGATGCTCGACCGGATCGCCTCGGCGTAGTCGCCGGTCAGCGGGAAGGTCAACGCGAAGGCCTGACCGACGCCGCCGATGATGCCGCCGCCCTGAAGGGTCGTCGCCACCCACATGGCCCACCAGAACCACAAGATCCAGTTGATCCGGAGCCGGGGCCCGGGAACGGAGTTCAGGGCCTCGAGGCTGGTGCGTCCGTTGGTGATCGCGTCGCGACCGAGCTCGACCTGGACGAAGACCTTGATGACGCAGCCGATCAGGATCAGCCACAGCAGGATCATCCCAGTCTGTGCGCCGGTCTTGGTGGTGGCGATGAGCTCGCCCGAGCCGACGATCGAGCCGGCGATGACCAGTCCCGGCCCGAGATGGGCCAAGGTGTTCTTCAGGCTCTTCGGGGGATCCTGTACCGCGGCGTCGGACGTCGCCGAGCCGGAGCTGTCGCTGGAAGAAGCCACTGGGTACCGGTCCGCGTTGGGAGCGCAGAGGCTATCACCCGGTCGGTGTCGGAATTCCCTGACAGCCGCCGGGTTTCAACGGCTGGGATGTGGCCACCGACCGACGTGTGGCAAGGTGATGGGGGAAATGAAGTCTCGTTTTGTAGCTCTGCTGGTTCTGGCGCTTCAAGCGTCTGCAGTCACCCTCGTACCCACTCGGATCGGTGCGCAGGAGTTGCCCGAGCCGGTCGAAGCGGTCAACACCGGTGCGCCGATGTCGCGCGCGCATCAGAAGTGGCTGGAGGACGTCGCACCGTTGATGAGCGACGAGGAGTTCCAGTTTTTTGTCGAGATCCGTGAGGCGTACCGCCGCGATTCATTCATCAGGGAGTTCTGGGAGGTTCGCGACCCCGATCCTTTGACCCGACTCAACGAGCTCGAGGTGCGCTGGAAGGAGTTCGTCGAGCGCTCGGGCTTCCGCTTCGGGCGCGGCGACGACCGGGCCGGCGCCTACATCCTCAACGGTGAGCCCGGCGGGTGGTTCCTGCCGGACGGTCGCGAGGTGTCGCGCTGTTACGCCAAGTCGGACGCGTTGGAGATCTGGTTCTACGGTCAGTCGGAGCAGATCTACAAGCGCATTCCCTTGATCTTCCTCAAGCGCGGTCTGGCGGTTCCGTATGAGATCTGGCAGCCGGGCATGTCGCTGCGGGCCGTGCCGCGCAGCGGCGGGTTACCCACCACCGACATCCGATTCCTCTGCGCCGAGGAGCTGATGCCGTACACCATGGCCGTCATCAACCAGATGATCTCCTACGAGCAGGATGTCATCGCCGCCATGACGCCGCCGCGCCCGCCGCCCGAGTGGTTGGCGACGTTCGCCGCCAACTCGACGTCGCTCCCCGAAGGTGTCGAACTCTTCGACGTCGAACTCGACGTTGCGTTCGTGGGTCGCAATCAGAATCGAGCCGCGATGCAGGCGGTCGTTGGCATCGCCAGCGAGGTTGCGGGAGTGCAGACCTTCGCGGAGCGAAAGCTGCACAACTTCTCGCTGATCGGCGACCTGGTTCGCGACGGCGCGCTCTTTGAGAGCTTCCGCTACCGCTTCGAACTCGCTGCCGCGGACGAGGTGGAGATCGTGCCCCTCGTCTTCACCCGCTATCTGCGCTCCGGCCCGGCGACTCTGCACCTTCGGATCCACGACATTTTCGGAGCGCAGTACGCCAGAGTGTCGCTCGATCTGGATGCGCCGAGCGCCGAGGGATTCGAGTCGGTACGGCCGAAGCCGACGTCGGGCATCTTCAGGATGCTCGCGGAAGCGTCCGAGGCCGCTGCGCGCGGCGAGCGACTACTGCGACTGGTGCCGCCGCAGCAAGGATCGATTCACGTCGGCTATCGGCGTTTCGAGGCGCGCACCGTCGGCGACTTCGACCGGGTGACGTTCTTGCTCGACGACCGGCCTGTGCTGACTAAGCGCCGACCCCCCTATTCGGTCGAGCTCAATCTGGGCAACGTGCCGTCGACTCACCTACTGCGTGCCGTCGGCTACTTCGAGGACAGCGAAGTCGCGATGGACGAGATCCGTGTCAATCAGGGCGGGCAGCGCTTCCGTGTGCACATCACGGAGCCGCGCTCAGGTCGCCTCTACGAAGACAGTGTGACGGCGATGGTGCAGGTCGATACGCCAGACGCACGGCCGCTCGAGCGGCTCGAGATCTTTCTCAACGAAGATCGCCTGGCGACTCTCTATCAGCCGCCCTGGGTGCAGGGGATCCTGCTTCCCGAGGGCGAAGCGCTGGCCTATGTGAGGGCGGTCGCCTACCTGCCCGACGGCAGCTCGACCGAAGACGTGCAGTTCATCAACGCCCCCGACTACCTGGAAGAAGTCGAGGTCCAATACGTCGAGCTTCACTCGCTGGTCGTCGATGGCAACGGCCGGCCGATCCTCAACCTGGAGCAGGACGCGTTTCGCGTTTTCGAGGACGGCCAAGAGCAGATCGTGCGGCGCTTCGAGTACATCAAAGACCTGCCTATCCACGCCGGTCTGCTGCTGGACACCTCGGCCTCAATGAAGGAGGACCTCTTGGGCGTGACCCAGGAGGCACTGACCTTCGCTCGCGACGCGATACGTCCGGAGGACCGGATGTCCGTGGTCTCGTTCGCCTCGCAGCCGAAGGTCGAGGTGCCTTTCTCGAATGACATCTCCGAGGTCGAGCGTGCGCTGGCCGGTCTCGAAGCGCGTGGCTCGACGGCGCTGTACGACAGTTTGGTCTTTGCGCTGACGTACTTCGATGGAGTCAAAGGACAGAAGGCGCTGTTGCTGCTGTCGGACGGCAAAGACGAGACCAGTGCCTTCACCGAAGAGCAGGCGATGGAGGTGGCACGACGCTCAGGGGTAATCGTCTATGGCATCGGCCTCAAGGAGGTCTTCGACGAGAAGGCGGCCCGTAAGGTGCTCAACCGGCTGAGCCGGGAGACCGGCGGCAAGGCCTACTTCCTCGACTCGCTCGACGAGCTCGGAGCCGTCTACGAGGAGATCCAGACCGAGCTGCGCTCCCGCTATCTGCTGGCCTACCAATCGACCAGCGACAAGGACGAGAACCAGTTCCGCAACGTGCGCGTCGAGGTCAACCCTCGCGGTGAGGTCCGGACTATGAGCGGTTACTACCCGTAGCCTCGTCCCGACCTCAGCTGTAGCGGCGCGGGAGTTCGGCTGGTGAAGGGCGCAGTCGGTGCCGAAGGCGACGTTCATGTAGTGGCCCCGGGGAAGGAAAGGTACGGTGAGCCGCCGTCGAACCCCGAGCCGCCGTTGTAGAGCCCGCAGCTGTGACTGCTGGGGGTCCCCTGCGCCAGACCCCTCTTCGATCGCGCCGACGGCTTGCTGGCTTTGCTGTCGCAGGAGATAGGTACGTGCCAGGTTGAGGTAGTTTTCCGCCTCCCACGACTCAGCCTGAATCGCGTTATATGTAGAACCACACTCGCTAGGGCAACGCTTGAGCATCACTTGGCATTCAACAGCAACCATTCCTCCGAGAACCAGGCGTGCTTGATCGACTTTCCCTGTTCTCCGGGGCCGAGAGCGTCGGCGAGGTGGTAGCTGTAGCTCATGTGGATTGTGCCGTCCCGCGCCTGGATCACGGACGGGTAGTGGTAGCGGCCGGTCTCCGGATCACTGCGTTCGATGTGGGCGCGGCGCGGGAAACTCAGGCCCTCGTTGTCCGAGATTGAAACCGCGAGCCGGTGCCGGCCGCGCTCGGTGTCGTTGTGCGCCAGGATCCAGCGGCCGCTGGCGAGAACCAGCACCTCGTTGCCGGCTCCCGACTCGACCAGATCCGGGTGGTCACGGGCGAGCGACCAGGTCTCGCCGCGGTCGGGAGACTCCGCAACCAGTACCCGCTTGGGCGCTGGCCCGTTGTCGCGCATGAAGGCGATCAGAGTTCCGTCACTGCGCTCGGCGAAGCTCGGCTGGACGTTGCCGCTGCCGACGATCGGCTCCGAGAAGGTCCAGGTGCGGCCGTCGTCGTCGCTGTACGTGGCGGCGGAGATTGAAAAGCCGTCTGAGTACAGCCCGACCAGGATCCGACCGTCGTCGAAGGCGTAGGGGTGGGGTCGCGTGAACCACCCGAGCCGCCGAGTCAGTTTGCTCTGAGCCTGCTCCAGGCCGGCTTCGACCCATCGCCGCGTGCTTTCGGGCCAAGTGTCTCGATGTGACCAATCGAGGCCCAGGCCCGTTACCAGCTCCTCGAGACGCGACTCCAGGAGCCTTGGGAAGTCCTCGCCCGGCTTCATGTGCAGGACCTCGGAGCGCTCCCACTCCGGCGCCCTCTCGAAGCGCAGATCCGAGGCGACCCGGAACTTCAGAAGCGCCCCCTGCCAACGGTTGTCGAGGATCGTGGGGTAGAAGAGCCACAGCTTCCCCTTGGGCCCTACGATGAGGGTGCTGTTGGTGTCGGGGAACCCGGGGGTGTCCGCCCAGACCGCCGGTGCGCTCCACACGCCAGTCTCGCGGTCGCGTCGCGCGCCGAAGATGGCGACATCGTCAGCGGTTCGTTCGCCCGAGCCGTGAAACCAAACGACTGCAAGGTCGCCGTCAGGCAGCTCGACCAACGATGAACCGTGGTTGTGCCAGTGCTCGAGAGGGAAGATCAGCTCACCGTCCGGCTGCGCCGCCGCGGCGGCGGCGCACAGGGCCAGAGTGATAGCAAGGGCTGACGGGCGCATCTGCCTACGATGTTAGTACCCGGGGTGGCGAGCCGACTCGGATACGATCCGCTCCCGAATCGAAAAGAGGGGAAGCCGATGAAGCTAGGTCTGATGCTCGGGTACTGGCAGGCGGGACCGCCGCCGAATCTGGTCGAGCTCTGTGTCGACGCCGAGAAGCTCGGGTTCGACTGTGTCTTCACCGCCGAGACCTGGGGCTCGGACGTCTTCACGCCCCTGGCCTGGATCGGTGCCCACACCTCGAAGATCCGCCTCGGCACCGGCATCGCCCAGATCTCGGCCCGCACTCCGGCCTCGACTGCGATGCACGCGATGACGCTCGATCACCTCTCGGGCGGCCGCGTCATCCTCGGTCTCGGCGTCTCCGGACCCCAGGTCGTCGAGGGCTGGTACGGCCAGCCGTTCGCCAAGCCCGTCGCCCGCACCCGCGAGTACGTCTCGATCATCAAGAAGATCCTCGCCCGCGACGAGCCGGTCACCAACCACGGCGAGTGGTACCCGATGCCGTACACCGACCACGGCTCGTGGGAGATGGGAAAGCCGCTCAAGACCATCCTCCATCCGCTGCGCTCCGACATGCCGATCGTGCTGGGTGCCGAGGGCCCGAACAATGTCGCTCTGTCCGCCGAGCTCTGCGACGGCTGGCTACCGCTCTACTACAGCCCCTACAGTCCGGAGATCTACGAAGACGCCATCGCCGCTCGCCACGACAATTTCGAGATCTTCTACCCTTCGAGGGTGGTTGTTACCGATGATGTCGAGGCTGGCCTTGCCGGGCTCAAGCCGGCTTTGGCCTTCTACATCGGTGGCATGGGCTCGAAGAAGCGCAACTTCCACCGCGAGCTGGTGGCGCGCATGGGGTACGAGGAGGAGTCCTTCAAGATCCAGGACCTCTTCATGTCGGGCCAGCGCGACGAGGCGACCGCGGCGGTGCCCGACAAGTTCGTCGATGACATCTCGCTCGTAGGGCCGCCGGAGCGGATCAAGGACCGACTCTCGGCCTGGGAGGAGAGCCCTGTGACGCACCTTCTGGTCAGCGCCAAGGACGGCGAGTCGCTGCGCAACATGGCTGAGCTTCTCAGCTGATGACCATGCGCACGGCCCGCAGAGTCGCACTCCAGGCGACGGCGGTCGTCGCCGGGATTCTCGTTTGGACTCCGTGGGCGCGTGCCGGCGTTGTGACGATGTTGGTTCGTTGGCTGGCTCGCGTGGATGGAGCACCCAGCCAAGAAGGAGCCGCGACGGTTCAGAGCTCTATTTCTGGGATCGCAGCTCGGTAAATCTTTCAGTGGCGAGGGTCGAGTCCGATCCGGAGCCGCGCGTCCTC
>JAYZDP010000087.1:0-15702 GCA_036337765.1 Acidobacteriota bacterium | reverse complement strand
CCTTCGCCAGAGCCGCCTCGGCTTCGGAGCTGCGACCGAGGTGAAAGTACGCGGCCGGGTCGTAGTCCCTGCGCCGGGCCTGCACCGTGGCTCAGCAGAGACTTGCGACGAGAACAGCTTTGATTGTGTGGAGGCGGTTTTCGGCTTGATCGAAAACGAGCGAGGCCGCCGACTCGAAGACCTCGTCGCTGACCTCGATGCCGTCGAGGTCGAAACGATCGGCTATCTTCCGACCGATGTCCGTGCCAAGGTTGTGGTACGAGGGCAGGCAGTGCAGAAAACGGGTATCCGGCTTGCCGGTCATCGCCATCACGTCGGCGGTGACCCGATAGGGGAGGAGGTGGCCGACCCGGTCGGCCCAGACCTCTTCGCTCTCACCCATCGAGACCCAGATGTCGGTGTACAGAAAGTCGGCGCCATCGACGGCGGCCTCTACCGTTTCGGTGAACGTGAGCTTGGCGCCCGTGTCTGTCGCGATGGCCTCGCAGCACGAGCGGTGAGCGGACGCTGGCCAATAGGACTCGGGCGCGGCAATGCGAAAGTCGAGGCCGATCTTCGCGGCACCCATGAGTAGCGAGTTGCCCATATTGAAGCGGGCGTCCCCGAGGTAGCAGCAGCTGATTCCGCGGAGGTCTCCGCCGGAGTGCTCCATCATGGTCAGAGCGTCGGCCAGGATCTGCGTTGGGTGAAACTGGTCGGTGAGGCCGTTGTAGACCGGGACACCCGACGCATCCGCCAGCGCCTCTACATCATTCTGGTTCTTGCCACGGAAGGCGATGCCATCGTATAGCCGGCCCAGTACACGGGCCGTATCGCGAACAGTCTCCTTCTGACCCATCTGTGACGAGCCGGGGTCGATGTTCGAGACGCGGGCGCCCTGATCGTAGGCAGCGACTTCGAACGAGGCTCGCGTCCGCGTGGAGGTCTTCTCGAAGATGAGCGCTAGGTTGCGGCCCGCCAACCGGTGCTCTTCGCGCCGTTCGAGCCTTTCCAGCTTGAGCGACTCCGCCAGATCGAGAAGTCCGAAGATCTCGTCTGGAGTGAAGTCCTCGAGCTTTAGAAAGCTGCGCCCGATGAGGCTGAAAGACATGGCTCAAGTAAAGATCAGAGGGGCCCAAAAGACACCAGAGGACTGAGACTAGTGTTGTAGAGTCGGAATCCGCACCCCGATGATAGCGGTCTTTCCGGGACGCCATTATCTCCCTACACAGGTCATCGAATGGACTCGGTCGAACAGCTTACTGGTACGCACGACGGTAGCGGTCTACGCTTCGGTATCGCGGCAGCGACTTTCAACGAGGGCTACGTCGAGCGGCTGCTCGCGGCGGCGGTTGAGTTCCTGCTCGGCCACGGTGTGGCGGCGTCGGATCTGGTCGTGGCTCGGGTGCCCGGGGCTTGGGAGCTGCCGCAGGCTATCGGCGAGATGGCGCGTGGGCGTGCAGGGCACTTCGACGCCCTGATCGCACTCGGAGTCGTGATTCGCGGCGAGACTCCGCATTTCGACTACCTCTGTCAGGAGTGCAGTCGGGGGCTGGGTGTGATCTCGAACGAAGAGCGGATTCCAGTGGCGTTAGGAGTGCTGACCTGCGACGACGCGTCGCAGGCGGAGGACCGTTGTGGGGGTCGGGTGGGTAACAAGGGTACCGAGGCGGCGCTGGCGGCGCTGGAGATGGCCACTCTGTTGCGCGCGCTTCCAGAGCACACCGGAGGCGATTGAGCGATGGGGAAGCGGAGCCAGGCCCGAGAGATGGCGCTGCAGATGCTCTATCAGGCCGAGCTCGGTGAGGTCGCGGCCAATGATGTACTCGGGGAGTGGCCGCCGCTGAACCTGGATCAGGAGAGCGACCGGGAACCTGTCCAGAGCCGTACCCGCGCCCGACGGGCGGGCAGGGAGTACGCCGAGACCCTGGTCCGCGGGGTGACCGAGCATCTGGCAGAGGTAGATGATCTGATCCGTGACCAGGCCTCGAACTGGCGGCTAGAGCGCATGCCGGCAGTCGACCGCACGGTGCTGCGCATCGCCACGTACGAGCTCTTGTTCGAGGCCGACGTACCGAGGGCGGTGGTTCTGGACGAGGCGATCGAGCTGGCGAAGAGCTTCGGGTCGGAGCAATCGGGTGCTTTCGTCAACGGTGTTCTCGACGGCCTGATCCATGCCCGTCAGTTCCCAGGTAAGCTCCGATAACGATGTTGAGGGCCGGGCAAACGCGACGGCGAGTCGCGACGGTGGTGCGGGTCAGTCTGTTGGCTCTGCCACTGCTCAGCTGCGGCTACGCGCTTGTCGGTCTATCGTCGAATCTCCCCGCGGATATCGAGGATATCTTCATCTCACCGCTCGAGAACGCGACGGCGCGCGCGCAGGTTGAGCAGTTCCTCACCGACGCGATTACCGAAGAGATGCTGGCGCGACGGCGCTACAACATCGTGAACTCTTCGCGAGAGGCGGACGCACAGCTCCTCGGCGAGATCACTTCGTTTCGCGTTACTCCCATCACTTTCGACAACGAAGGTCGGGCGACCGAGTACGAGATTTCGATTTCAGCCGATGTGAGCTTCGAACGGGTCGAGAGCGAAGAGGTGATCTGGGAGAACGAGAACTACCTGTTTCGCGAGATCTACGAGATAGACGAGGACGAGAACACCTTCTTCGACCAGGAGAACATAGCCGCGCTCGAAGCCTCGGGCCGCTTCGCAGAGACCATCATCACCGACATCCTGGAGGGCTTCTAGGCCAAGTCCCGACGGGCGACTACTCCGCGGGCGCGGGGGCCGTCGCTGCGCTGACGAGCTTTGTGAGGCGGGACTTGTAGCGGGCGGCAGTGTTGTCGTGGATAACGCCCTTGCGTGCCGTTACGTCGATCACGCCCAGGGTTGCCGGCAGTGCCTGGCGGGCACCTTCGCCGTCACCGCTCTCAACGAGGGCCCGCAGGTCCCTGATGGTCGAGCGCATGCGGGTGCGGTAGCCACGGTTGCGGTCGCGATGAATGGCGTTTTGGCGGTTTCGCTTCAGTACGGTCTTTTTTCTGGGCATAGTCGTTCTCTTCTGGAAGGCCGAGCGGTTGGCTCGGGAGTCAGTTGGTCTGGAGCTGTCCGAGCTGGGCGCGGGCGACTTCGGCGACGTCGTGAGAGGGATACTCGTCTAGCACCCGCTGCAGTTGTGTGATTCCCTCGTCGGTTTCGCCCATAGCCAGGTAGGCCACCCCACGCCGGAGCAACGCGCTAGGGATCTTGAGACTTCGTGGAAAGCGGGATAGGACCGCCGAGAACTCAGCGACGGCTTCGGGGTAGCGCTTGAGCTGCGAGTAGCACTCGCCGAGCCAGTACAGGGCGTCGGCGGCGGTCACGTCGTTCTCCGGGACGCTGTCTACATACTCTCGAAAGCCGAGGATCGCGGTCTCGTACTCCAGTTTCTGGTAGTCGCGATACGCCTGCTCGTAGAGGATCTCCGGATCTGCGACAACCTCGGGCACGGCACCTTCGCCGCCCATCGGGATGAGGCTCAGAAGCGTTTCGAGCTCCTGGTTAGTCTTCGAGACTTGCTTCGACAGCTGGCCGATCCGGTAGACGGTGTCGGCGAGTTGCGCCTCGAGCTGTGTGATGCGGTGGCCGAGGTTACCGACGTCCTCGCGTGCCTCTGCTTCCGAGCGCACGACCCGATCGGCTTCAGCTCCAACTCGCGCCTCGAGTGAACTGAGGTCTTCCTTGGATGCGACTTCGGTCTGCAAGACAAGGATCTCGTGCTGGATCTGAGCGAGTTGCGTTTCGATGGCATCGAATTGTTGAGAGGAGCTGCAGGCAGACAGAAAAACACCCACCACCCCCAAGGCGATCAGACTACGCACTGGGGAGGGCGGGTGTTCTCGTTGCAAAGGCGATGGAGAGCGGCTCTAGGACCTGCCGCTCAGGTGGAACTCACCGCGCCGGTTCCTAAACCAGCAGCCCTCGTTGGAGTCGGTGCAGCTGGGCCGTTCTTCGCCGTAGCTGACCGTGCGCACGCGTCCCGCCGAGACGCCAAGGGAGATCAGATAGTCCTTGGCGGCGTTGGCACGGCGATCACCGAGCGCGATGTTGTAGTCATTGGTGCCGCGCTCGTCGCAGTGACCTTCGATGGTGACCACGAAAGCGCCGTTTCCCTTGAGGAAGTCGGCGTTCTTCGCCAGACGCTGGCGAGCCTCTTCCTTCAATTCGTACTTGTCGAAGTCGAAGTAGACGTCGCCAATCATGCCGTTGTCGCGGGCATGCTGATCGGCTTCCTTGATCTCGGCATCCAGTGGATTCGGCGTGGCGTCCTCCACTGTCGGGCGTGGCGGCGGGGTGACGTCGGTCGGCTCGTTGGGGGCGGGCGGCGCGCTCGGCGCGGGAATGTCGGCTTGCGGTGCTTCGGGCTCTCCCCCTCCGCTACATCCGACTCCTACGAGCAGAACCCCCACGGCGACTGCGACGTAGAGAAACCTCCAGATCGACTTCATGTTTCTCGACTCCTCCCGGACTCTTAGAGTTTGCCGAACCGCTCGTTCAGCGTAGGTCCTGACACAGGACGAGCAGAGTCTATCAACAACGTTCAAGGCCGGACAACAGCGAAAGTCGCGGTTTCTCGGCCTTTTTCACGATTTCGATGACACTTTCGAGTCGCTTCGCCGAGTGCCTATTGGCGAACGAAGCTCGACCATGCCGGTGCGTAGTTCTCACCTTCCGAAGTGAGCTTCCGGAGGTTGCCGGAATCGGCGTCGATCACCCAGATCTGGCGCGGTCCGCCACGAGTCGACTCGAACACGATGCGGGACCCGTCGGGCGAAAACGACGGCGCCTCGTGGCTGCCCGGGCCGGAGGTGAGAATCTTGTTCTCCTGCGTCACCAGATCGATCACGGCGATGTCGAAGCGGTTGCCGGCCTCGTGACGGTGGGCGTAGGTGATCCGGTTGCCTTCCGGGTGCCAGCTGGCGCCGTCGTTGTTGCTGCCGGCGCGCGTCAGCCGACGCACGTTCCCGCCGTCGGTGTCCATGAGGTAGAGCTGAGGTGTACCGGCACGGTCCGAGGTGAAGGCGATCTCACGCCCCGAAGGACTCCACGCGGGGTTGGCGTCGATGCGAGAGTTGTTGGTCACCCGACGCACCTCTCCGCCGGAGCGAGGGATCGTGAAGATCTCGGCATTCCCGCTGACCGAGCGGGTGAAGGCGACCAGGAGGCCGTCTGGCGAGAAGCTCGGCGAGAAGTTGTGCAGGCCGTCCTGCACGATCGGTGATTTGGCCCCGGTCTCGAGCTCGACCCAGTAGATCGAGGGCGCACCGGCGAAGTACGACACGTAGGCAAGGCCATCACCCACCGGGCTCCAGGCGGGCGCCATGGAGATGGACTTGTGTCCGCTGAGCGCGCGTTGGTCGTGACCGTCGTAGTCCATGAGCCATATCTCTTTGCCGCCGTCCCGGTTCGACGCGAAGACGATACTGGTCAGTGCGAGACCCGGGCGCCCGGCGAAGCAATCGACGACATTGTCGGCGTAGGTGTGGGCGATCCGGCGAGCCTGGTCGAACGTGCCGCGGTAACGCTTGCCGTCGCAGATCGCGCGGAAGTTGGTGAGATCCAGGACCCTGGCCTCGATCACAAGGCGGCCTTCCTGCTCGCGGACGGAGGCGGGCAGAATGACCTGGTTGCCCAACGATCGGAACATCGGGAAGTCCTGTGCGCGATCTCCAGTCAGCTCGAGAACCGACAGGATCTCCCTGTCCTGGACGTCGAAGACGCCGCTATAGGTCAGGTCGTTGACTAGGGTCTTCTCTAGCTCCGCGGCGGCCTGGCGTGCCGCCGCCGACATGCCCTCGGTGAGGGTCATGCCGGGAACCGCCATGCGCACCCTGGCTCGCACGCCGCCACTGTGTAGGTCGATCGTCAGGTCCGGGTCCTGGCCGAGCGCCATCGACGCGGCGAGGGCAAGGGCCACGGTGGCGGAGAGAATCTTCGGTCTCCAGGTCATATCGCGGCCCGTCTTCCGCTCCGCGGCCAGTCTCGGCATCTTCTCGGCCCACGACCGTGACGGTTGATCCAGTTTGTCCAGCGCCGATCTGGGGCTGCGCCCTGCCGGAGCCGCGAACGGCGAGCGCCATCCCGGAGGGACAGCAACGCTAGCGGGGGCGTGATTTGAGCGCTGTACAACTCCGAAACCCTCGAGGGCCGTGACTACCGCGGCTCCCGCTAGTGGATGATGAGTCGAACACCTAGGGAATCCTTTCGGTAGCTCTTCGGCAGCGGGGGCATGTTCGCGGTCTGCACAGCTCGAACGCCGGCAGTATCGAACGAGCTATAGCCTGAGCTATCTACGATGCGCACGTCCGAGAGGTGGCCATCGTTGAGGATCCGGAAGTAAATCGTCATCTTGATGTCACCGCTGATCGGCGGCCGCCGCCAGACCGCACGGATGCGCGCCAGCATCAGTTCGGCATAGTAACTGTACGTGAAGTCCGGGTCGTCGAAGCCGGAGATCTCCGCCGGGCCGCTGGTGGCGAGCGGATTGCCCTGTGGGGAGCCCTGTCGGAGTTGGGGCTCGATCAGCTTCGGCGGTTGGGTCTCCATTCTGCGCGGCTCGATCTTCTTGGGCTGCTCGCGGGTGACGCGTCTGGGGTTGAGAGGCGCGACCGGCTTGGGCTGCGGTTGCGGTGCGGCCTCCGGCTCGGGTGGTGGCAGCTCCTCTACGGGCTCCGGTTCAGGCTCGGGCGGCGGCGTGGGCTTTGGCTCGGGAGGGGCAATTTGGCCGAGCGACGCTGCCGGCACGATCGTCACCGCCACGTACTCTTCGGTCACCGGGCGCTCTGCGAACAACCGCGGCGCCACGAAGGCCCCCGTCACGAGAGCCAGGTGCACAGCGATTGCGGCGATCACACTGCCGCCCTTGTACCAGGGTTTGGAGACCAGCCGCCTCGTCAGAATCTGATTGAGCCCCTCCATTACGGATCTTCAGTGACCATGCCGACGTTGGTGATGCCGCCCCGGTGAAGCAGGGCCAGCAGATCGATGACGTTGCCATAGGGCAGATTCCGATCCGCCTTCAGGAGCACCGACTCGTCGCCGCGCGACTGCAGCAGGGGCAGCAGGCGATCCACTAGCTGAGTCGGATGCACCGGTGTCTCGCGGATGAAGACGATCTCGTTCACGTTCATCGTCAGAACGATCGGGTCCTCGACACGCTGCGGCAGATTTTCGGCGTCGGTTTGTGGCAGCGCGACCTCGACGCCCTGGTGGAGCATGGGTGCGGTGACCATGAAGATGATCAAGAGCACCAACATCACGTCGACCAGTGGTGTCACGTTGATGTCGGCCATCACGTGATCGTCGGACCCACTGTCGAGCATCATTGCCATTGGTGACTCCTATTCCGGCACGCCAGCCAGCCCTGCTGAGCAACGCCTGGTCGATGGCAGGAATGCCAATCTGAAATGACGTTCATGAGCAGGGTGAGCCGAAAGGTCCGCCGACGGCGCACAGTGGCGTCCGTGGCGCAAGAAGACAAGGCCTTCAACTACATGCTACAAGCATGCTACGTGAAGTTTCGTTCCGCGAGGTTCATGAATTCCATGACGAAGTCTTCCATTTCGGTACGCATCACGCGCACGCGCCCCGACAGGGAGTTGTAGCCGATCAGGGCCGGAATGGCGGCGGCGAGGCCGGCGGCGGTGTTGATCAGGGCGCCGGCGATGCCGGGCGCGACGGCGGTGATCGAGGTCGAGCCGGTGACACCGATATCGCTGAAGGCCTGCATGATTCCCCACACGGTACCGAAGAGACCGATGAAGGGTGCGGCCGCTGCAGTGGTGGCGAGAAACTGGTTGTAGCGCGTCAGGACTTGCAACTCGACGCCCAGCGCTCGGCGCAGGGTGCGCTCGACGCCTCCCATTGACCGAATCCGGTACGCGGCGCTGTCCTCCGGGGATTGCGCGGCCTTTACCTGGGCGTCGATCTCGACGTAACCGGCCTGGAATAGCCCGACGACGGGTGAGGCCGAGTGGTTACCAGCGGCCGCGTTGACCTCGCTGAAGCGGTTGGAGGTGCGAAAGACGTCGAGGAACTGCTCGGTCTGAGCGCCCGCCTTGCGATACTGCAGAGCCTTGGAAATGATGATCGCCCAGCTCACGAGCGAGAAGGCTGCGAGTAGGAACAGAACGAACTTGTCGACGGCTCCAGCCTGAAGGAACAAGTCCCAAAGGCCTTGCCCCTCTGCAGGAGCGGCTTGCATCAAGGCGAGGGGGGTGCCAAACGTCCGCAGCATCGACTTCCGGCGAAGAAGCTAACACTAAGATTTGTCTTTGTCTATGCGATCTTCTGGCGCGCAAGGGGGGCGTGATACCGTCTGCAGTCGCTCGGGCCCGGTACTTCGATACCGGCCCGCGGGCCCGGCCAGAAACTCCTCGAAGAACGTAGATCCCTAGTGATTTGAAGGTGGGAGAAGAGCTCCAATGAAGATTGCGGTGTGTCTGAAGCAAGTGCCCGATACCGAGGCTCGCCTGCGCATCAGTCGGGATGGCACTTGGATCGAGGAAGAAGACCTATCCTTCGTCATCAACGAGAGCGACGAGTGTGCGCTCGAAGAGGCGCTGCAGATTCGCGAGGCCGAGGGTGGCGAGGTCGTCGTCTTCAGCCTCGGACCGCAACGGGTGCAGGAGTCGCTGCGCAAAGCGCTCGCGCTGGGTGCGGATCGCGCCGTTCATCTCAACGATGCCGCCTTCGTTGGGGGGGACCCGGTCGCGACGGCTCGCGCACTGGGCGCCGCCATCGCCGGTGAGGAGTGCGACCTCGTGCTCACCGGATCGCAGTCCGACGATCTAGGCTGGGGCGTGACGGCTTCGCTGGTCGCTGGGCATCTGGGCATGGCGCATGCCTGGCTGGTGATGGGTGTCGCGCTCGACATCCAGAGCCGGCAGGTCCGCGTGGTGCGCGAGATGGAGGCCGGCAAGAACGAGATCTTCCGCCTAGCGATTCCCGCCGTGCTCGAGGTTCAGGCGGGCATCAATCACCCCCGCTACGCAACGCTCAAGGGAATCATGCAAGCCAAGCGCAAGGAGATCAAAGCGGTGGCCGCGGCCGATCTCGACCTGGACGAGAGTGTCGTCGGCGCCGCCGGATCGCGGGTCGAGATCCTCTCCGTCAGCTTCCCCGACACAGGTGCTGGAGCGACCATGATCGAGGGCGATCCGGCAGCAGCGGCTGCGGCGCTGGTCGGAAAGCTGCGTACCGAGGCGAGGGTTCTGTGATGTCGTCCCGGGTTTGGATCGTGACTCAGCTCAGGGATGGCGAGTTGCACCCCGCCTCGCGCGAAGCGATCGTCGCCGGTCGAGCTCTAGCGGAGGCGCTCGGCACGACGGCCGATGCCGTCGTCATGGGGAGCGCGGTGAATGAGGTCGCTGCGGGTGTCGCTTCGCTCGGGGTCTCGGCGGTGAGAGTGGCCGATCGGGCCGAGCTCGGCGACTATGTGCCCGGCCCCTACACCGAGACCCTGTTGGCCGGGGTTGCCGATGGCGGCCCTGAGTTTCTGGTTTTTCCCCACACTTACCAGTCGGTTGACTACATGGCGCGTGTCGCTCACGGCTGGGGAGCCGCCGTGCTGTCTGAGGTCGTCTCTTTCGCTCCTGACGACGAAGGTCTGGCCTGGGTCCGGCCGATCCTCGAGGGCAAGCTTCAGGCCCGGGTGCGGTTGCGCGGCGAGGGTCCAGTTGTCGTTTCTGTCCAGTCGGGTGCGTTCACGCCTGCTGAAGCGGCCGCCGAGACGGCTACGATCGAGTCCCAGTCGGGTCCAGCCGAGCTCGTCGCGGAGCGCGAACTGCTGGGCATCGAGGATGCCGGTGGCGATACCGTCGATCTTTCAGCCGCGAACATGATCGTGTCTGTCGGTCGGGGCATCGGGGGTCCGGACCGGATGTCGCTCATCGAGGATCTGGCTGCCGCCCTCGGCGCGGAGATCGGTGCCAGTCGCCCGGTCATCGACAACGGTTGGCTACCGAGAGATCGACAGATCGGATCGAGTGGGCAGACGGTGGCTCCAAAGCTCTACCTAGCGGTCGGCATCTCGGGAGCGATTCAGCACCTGGTGGGGATGAAGGGGTCGGGGTGTACTGTCGCGATCAACAAGGATCCTGGCGCGCCGATTTTCAACGTTTCTGACTACGGCATCGTGGGCGACCTCTTCGAGGTCGTGCCAGCAGTGACGAAGGCACTACAGGAAAGTGCATGAGACCTGGAGAGAGCACCGCATGAGCCAGTTTCAGAATCGCCTGTTCACCTCCGAGTCGGTCACCGAAGGGCACCCCGACAAGGTTGCCGACCAGATTTCCGACGCCGTGCTCGATGCGGTCCTCACCGACGACCCGCAGGGAAGAGTTGCCTGTGAGACGTTGGTGACCACGGGTTTCGCAGTGCTCGCCGGCGAGATCACGACCGCGGCCGAGATCGACTTCGAGCAGGTCGCGCGGCGCACCCTCGAGCGTATCGGCTACACCGACGCCAGCAGCGGCATCGACTGCAACGACGCCGAGGTGATGGTGCGCCTCGATCAGCAGTCCCCCGACATCGCGATGGGAGTCGATACCGGCGGTGCCGGTGATCAGGGCATGATGTTCGGTTTCGCCTGCACCGAGACCACCCAGCTCATGCCGTTGCCCATCACGCTCGCGCACGCCCTGACGTCTGCGCTCGCGGACGCGCGTCGCGCGGGGGTCGACTGTCTGCGGCCCGATGGCAAGAGCCAGGTGACGGTCGAGTACAACGGGGCCGAGCCCGTCCGTGTGCACACCGTGGTCGTCTCGACGCAGCACGCGCCGGAGGTGAGCCAAGATGAAATCCGCGAAGCGGTGATTCAGAAGGTCATCCAGCCCGTGGTGCCCGCACATCTGTTCGACGATCGCACCATCGTGCACGTCAACCCAACAGGGCGCTTCGTCACCGGCGGTCCGCACGGCGACTGCGGTCTGACCGGGCGCAAGATCATCGTTGACACCTACGGCGGGGTCGGTCGTCACGGTGGCGGGGCGTTCTCGGGCAAGGATCCGACAAAAGTCGATCGTTCGGCGTGCTACATGGCACGCCATCTGGCGAAGAACCTGGTCGCCGCCGGCCTGGCGGATCGAGCCGAGGTTCAGCTTGCCTACGCGATCGGCGTTGCCGAGCCGGTCTCCATTCACGTCGAAGTCGACTCTTTCGGCACCGGAGCCATCTCCGATCGAACGCTGGAGGCGCTGCTGCGCGACTTCTTCCCGTTGACCCCGAAGGGGATCATCGACCACCTCGACCTGCGCCGGCCGATCTACCAGCCGACCGCGGCCTACGGACACTTCGGCCGCGAGGGCTTCAGTTGGGAAGACACGAGCCGCGCTCAGGATCTGCGTGCGGCTGCCGACGCAGCAGCTTAGGGGTGGACCCCTGTCCCGTCGGGCGACTCAGGGGTCCTCGTGTCGTCCCACGTCTTGCCGTACTTCAGCACGTCGTGCTTCAGGAGGTCGAAGTCGCTCTGGCGTTTCAGCGGGGTGGCATCGCGATAGACGGTGTCGCACTTGTAGCAGACTACCGAGTTGCCTATCCGGCGATAGAGAAGGAAATCCACGAGCGACAGGGCGACGAGGGACAGGCCGTACGTCCAGGGCACGAATACCGCTCCGATCGCCACCAGCCCGCAGCCCCAGGCGCGGTTGAAGTCGCGCTGGCGGTAGAGATGCTTGCAGCCGCACAGGGGACAGGCCTCGACGGTCTTGTCCTTCCAGCCCGCCGTGGTGACCGGCCGCGACATGTCGCAGTTGGGGCAGGCGATGACTTGCAGCTTGACGCTCGCCGGATCGAGAACGGCGGGGAAGGGTAGGCCACACTCGGTGCACTGGGTGCGAATGCGCACGTTTGCGGGGCCCTCAGGCAGGAACGCCGGTCGTGATCGTCAGGTAGTACGCGGTGATCTCGCCGATGAAGGTGCCGACGACCAGCACGTAGAGGATTCCGGTAGCAGACTGGTTCGATCGCTGCCGCGCGCAGTGCAGTGACATCGTCGCAAGGGCGAGCGGGATGACGAGGCCCCACAGCAGGCGGAACCAGAAGAACATTCCCTGTCCCTGGAGGCTCGTCAAGACCCGGAACGGGTGCGGTTCGGCGAGCTCCTCAACGGCAAAGGCGGTGGCCACGGTCCCCGCCACCACGACCAGGCGCAGGACCACCGTGGCGAGCAGCACTCCGCAGAAGACCACCAGGTGACGGAAGTTGAGCCGCGGTGCGACCAGGTACCAGTGGCCCAGAAGCATCGCGATCAGGGACCAGCCCAGTAGCAGCGCCGAACTGGTGAGCCCGAGCGCCGCAAGCAGGTCGCGGTGGGGAAGTGGGGTGGGGCGATCGACCATCACCCGCGTCGCCATCACCAGAGCGGCTCCGCACCCGGCGAGGGCGAGGGCAGCCGCGGCTCGCGCCTGCAGCCAGCGTTCGCGCCAGACTCCCGCGTAGTAGAGGCAGGAGCCGGCCGTCCCTACGAAAAACGCCCACCAGCCCGGCGTACCGACGCCGCCGAAGGGCTCGAGCGGGTGCAGCAAGAGCACCGACCAGGCCAGCGCCAGGAGGCCGAGCATGACCAGTGCGTTCATCTGGAAGTAACCCCGGCCGAGATCGTCCTCGGGAATCCAGAACAGCGTCGACAGAGTGCCGACGACGGTGGCGAGGGCGAAGAAGAAGAAAACGCTCACGGGCAGGCGATGCTATTGCAAGAGAGCTCGCAGCGGGTCCCGGCGCCTGCTAGGTGCGGACGCCGAGAAACAGATAGAGCGAGAACAGTGAAAACAGAACATTGGGCGCCCATGCCGCCATCCAAGCCGGAAGGGCGCCGACCTCGCCGAGCGTCGAGAAGAAGGCGGTGATCACGAACAGGGTGATTCCGAGCAGGATGGCGACCCCTACGCCGTACAGTGCGCCGCGCCGGCCCATGCGGAAAGCGAAGGGCAACGCCACCAGCACCATGACCAGACAGGTGACCGGGGTTGAGATCTTTCGGGCGAGCTGTGTTTTGAGGTCTGGCACCTCCTGGCCGCTCGACGTGATCTGAGCGATGTAGTCGCGCAGCTCCAGGTAGTTCATCTCGTCGGAGCTTTTGATCTCGGTCGAGAAGAAGTTCGGTGTCAGCGCCAGATCGAGCGCCACGGGGCCCGGCAGGTCTCGATAGTCGGCGACCCTGGCACCCTCGAAGCTGCGCGACCAGCCGTTGCGCATGATCCACCGATCCTCGTCTCGCTGCACCTGCTCGGCATAGAGATGCCCGGTGAGCCGATGTGCGCGATCGAAGCGGAAGGTCTGAAAACGCAACAGCAGGCCCTGCTCCGGGTTGTAGTGCAGAAAGTTGAAGATGAAGCTGTCGCCGCTCGGCTCCTGCGAGAAGAACCACTGGTGGGTGACGCGGCGAAAGTTCAGGTCCTCGTAGCCCTTGATCTGATGTCGGAGGTCGGTCTTGCGGGAATTGGCCGACGGCAAGATCGCGTAGTCGAGGTAAGCGGCGCCTACGACCACGAGGATCCCGGCCGCGATGACCGGCAGGCTGAGGCGGTAGAGGCTGACGCCGAGCGCACGGGCTGCGGTGATCTCGTTAAAGCGGGTGAGAACGCCGAAGGTGACCAGTGTCGTCAGAAGGACGGCGATCGGAGCGATCAGATAGAGGATCTGCAGCGAAAAGTACTGGTAGTGCTCGAGGACCAGCGAGCTCGAGACGTCGTTCTCCATGATGTCGCGAGCGAGCTCGGTGAGATCGACGACGATGTAGATGACGATCGAAGCGGCCAGCACGAGCAGGCCGATGCGCGTAAAGATGCGAAGGAGGTAGCGGTCGAGACGGTTGGGGAAGCGCACCCGCAGATCGGGCAAGCGGAATGAGAAGCGGGTTGTCGAGGCGCCACGTCCCTGGAGTGCTGGCCGCTCGCCCTCGCCGAGGCCCACATGCTTCATGGAACCGTCCGCGGATCGCGCGGCGGCCGTCTCCGGACGAGCGAAGAGACCCGCAACGCGCTGGCGCACCCACCGGTCGAGGTTGCCGAGGATGACGCTCTTGTCGCTGTTCTTGCGCGCTACCAGAAACGCGCCACCGGCCAGGAATAGGAGGTTCGGTAGCCACATCGCCAGCCACGGCTCCATGCTGCCGTCGGCAGCGCTTTCCTCGCCGACGTTCTGCATGACGTAGTACACGGCGATGATGGCGATCGACTGGGCGAACGCCGAGGATCTACCACCACGCCGACGAGAGAACCCTACCGGCACCGCGACCAAGCCGAAAACCAGACATGCGAAGGGGATCGAGAACTTCTTGTGCATCTCTACCCGCGCCAGGGCGCGGTAGGTCTCGCTGGTGTCGGCGTCTTCCGCCATCTCGGCTAGCTGACTCCAGGAGGCCTCGCGTAGGCGGCTACCACGGGTACGAGGGACGAGATCGCGCTCTTCATCGGGTGGGGGGGCCAAGGTCATGACCTCGTGGAGGCTGACCTCGGCTTCGGCCGGGGTCCGGAGGTCGAGGTTTTGCTGCAGTGCGTTCTCTAGCTCGATGATGATGCGGGCTCCACCGTCTTCGACCCGCACGCGTCCCGTATCGGCGACGGTGAACGAGGTTTCGCCCGTCGGCAGGGAGTCGGCCATGAAGACTCCCTTCCACCGGTTCTCCCCAGGGGGCACCTCGAAGACGTAGAGGGTCTTGTCAGGAATCAGCTCGCTGAAGACCCTCGGCTCGAGCTGCTCGGTGATCGAGCCGGTCATCTGCTCGAGCAGCAGCCGGGTGTAAGTCTGGTTGCCCCATGGCAGCAGCCACATCATCAGGGCGACGTTGCCGATTGTGAAGATGAGCGAAAGCCCCAAGAGGCCGCGGTAGAGGTAGAAGAGGCTAACTCCGGCGGCGCGCAGGGCGGTGAGCTCGCTGTCCCCGGCGAGTCGGCCGATGGCGACGAGAATGCCGAACAGCATCGCCATCGGGATGGTGATCACTACGATGTGCGGCAGGTTCAGGGCCAGGAGCTTGAGTACCGACTCCGGCTCGACGCCGCGGCGGATGATCGCCTCGGCTAGCTCAAAGAACGCGCGGATGAGCAGCATGAAGGTCGCCACCACGAAGCCGAGTGTGATGGGGCCCAGCGTCTCGGTGACGACATAGCGGTCGATGCGACTCATGAGCGAAACGGAGACGGCGCGAAGGGCGGTCTCTCGCGGAGTCGATTATACGGGCGGGTGGGCGATCGCAGCGCGCGGAAAGGGGTAGAGGGTGAGCGCGATAATAGGTCCGATAAGATAGATTATGTCAACCAAATGACGCGAAAGGCCTAGGAAAACGCCTCTTCCGAGTCCGTTTGCTTCAGCTGCGCTCGGACCTCGTCCAGTGCCGACTCGAGCGCTTCGATCAGATCTTCCGGCTCGACCGTGCTCTGACGGAAGCTCAGCGACAGCCGATAGCGTCTGTCGGGTGCCCGGAAGCTGTAGGAGAACGGCTTGGCCCGCGAAGCTGCAGAGCCGGGACCCCGGGTCCGGGCAACCTCCCTGCGAACGGCCTCCCTGGCGAGCCCGAGCGCGCTGATCCGCTCGAGGAGCGACAGCATTTGGTCTTCGCTCTTGAGCTTCAGCACCTCCAACAGAATCGAGCGGCCCTCGACGCCCAACGCCCGCGCGCAATCCCGGACCTTGATCGGCATCTTCAGCAGCCCCAGGCTCTCGGTCACCGACGTCCTGGCC
>JAYZDP010000086.1:0-6468 GCA_036337765.1 Acidobacteriota bacterium | reverse complement strand
GTCCACTGCATGATTCCCTCCCCCGGCGGGAGTTGGCAGACTCCGTTGCGGAAGCCTCCCGCCTCCTCTCAGTCTACTCGCAAAGTCCCGTATCGGCTCGCAGGCATCTACCCTTCACTATCTAGGCAAGCACGGCGTAGGCCGACGGCATGTCGGCGAAACGGCTTCGCCATCTCGCGCAAGATCCAGAAAATGTCGCGCAAGGCCCTGGCCCTCGAAGAGGGATCGCTCGACCCGGCTCTCTTCCGCATGGAGCGCAAGGGCTGGCTGCGCCTGCGGTGGGGCACCTCCGAGAACAACCGGTGGGCCAAGTTCTACCGTCTCACTCCCACCGGTTACCGCCAGCTCGCGGAGCGGGCCGAGGGCTGGGCGGAGTTCAGCACCGCGGTGGCGAAGGTGATGGAGCCGCCCCGTTCATGAACCCTCGTCGCCGAATGGCTCGGGAGGCTGCGTTTTCGACTTCGCGCCTTGGTGAGAGGCTGCTGCCCGCTTCGGGGACGTCCGCGGCACGATCTCGACGCTGGAGCGCACCGCGATCTTCTCGGTCGTCAACGGCGTGCTGCTGCGTCCGCTCCCCTTCCCGGAGCCAGAGCGCCTGGTGCTGGTGTACGAAACCGACCGTGCGCGCGGAACGAGGGCAGAAGGCGCCTCTGCTCCAGACTTCGCCGACTGGCTGGCCGAGACCAGGTCTTTCGAGCACCTCGCCGCAATCCGTTTCGAGAATCAGGTTCTGACCAGCGGCGACGGCGTGCTGTCGTACTCGGTGAGCCAGCGTCGCCGACTGCTACCTCCCCGCGCGGCGCGCCTCGTCGGTCGATCCGGTCGCAACGCTGCGCCGCGACTGATCCTCGTGTCATAGGGTGGGTGCTCATGAGCCACCAGGGTGAGTCGTTCAGGCCGTTGGCCGGGGTCCGCGTCCTCGACATAGCAACGGTCCGCGCCGAGATGGCGGGCCGGCTACTCGCCGATCTGGGTGCCGAGGTGCTCAAGATCGAGCCGCCGGACGGCGCCGACGCCCGTTTTCGACCGCCCTTCGAAGCCGGCCGGGAGGGCGATCCCGAGAGCTCGCTCTATTGGGCGAGCGTCGCACTGGGCAAGCGCAGCATCGTCCTCGACCGCGAATCGCCCGCCGACCGCGATCGCATCGGCGACCTAGCAGCCGCCGCCGACGTCTTCATCGAATCGTTCAACCCCGGCACCCTGACCGCGATCGGACTCGGCCCGGCTGAGCTGACAGCGCGGAATTCACAGCTGATCTACGCCTCGATCACACCCTTCGGCCAGGACGGACCGAAGTCACACTGGCCGGCGACCGAGCTCACGGTCGAAGCAGCCGGCGGAAGGATCGCACTGCAGGGGGACCTCGACCGACCGCCGCTGCCGCTCGGCTTTCCCCATTCGTGGTTTCATGCCGGAGCCCAGGCGGCCGCCGACATCGCCATCGCCCTGAACGAGCGGGCGCTCAGTGGCCGTGGCCAGGTGCTCGACACCTCAGCGCAAGAGGCAATGATCTGGACTCTGATGGGGCCGGTCGGCTACCCCGTGGCGACCGGCGAGGATCCGCCCGGCACGGCCGACGATCGCGGCGACCCATCGGCGCTCTCCGACCTGGCACGGCTCTTCCCCCGCCTGTGCGCGTGTGCCGACGGCCACGTCGCCGTCGCGATGTCGCCGCTCGGCCAGAGCCGGGGCGGCGGAGTGATCCCGCAGGTCATGCGCGAGCTGCGCGCCGCGGGCCGTCTTCCGCCAACGCTCGAGGCCGTCGACTGGGAGAACTGGAGCCAGGAGTATCTGTCGGGGCGCATGTCGGAGCCGGTGGTAATCGAGGCCGTTGACCTCACGCTCGTCGAGCTCGAGAAGCGCACCAAGGAAGAGCTCATCGAGTGGACGCTCGAGCACAAACATCGTCTCGGGGCGATCCGCACGACGCGCGATCTCGTCGCCGACTCTCACCTCGAAAGGCGCCGCTTCTTCCAGGAGCAGGGCGGTCGCCTCCATCCGGGCCTGCCCGCGCGGATCGGCCCAGCGCCAGAGGCCCTGCCTGAACGGGCTCCCCGACTCGACGAGCACAGCTCGGCAGCGGAAAGCTGGATAGCAGCCCGGCCGAAGAGGCGCGGTAGGGCCGTGACAGCGGCGGGCCGCGACGGCAACGCATTCGCCGGGCTCAAGGTGGCGGACTTCAGCTGGGTCGTCGCCGGCCCGACCATGGGCAAGGCCCTCGCCGATCACGGCGCGACGGTGGTGCGGGTCGAGTCGGCCAAGCGACCCGACCTCGCGCGCCGACTGCCGCCGTTCAAGGACGAGGTCGAGGGGCTGAACCGCTCGCAGTGGGCCGGGATGTTCAACACCTCCAAGCTGAGTCTGTCCGTCGACCTCACGACGACCGAAGGAGCTGACGTCGGCCGCCGGCTCGGCGATTGGGCAGACGTGGTGCTCGAGAGCTTCTCGCCGGGCACCATGGCCCGCTTCGGTCTCGACTACGAGACCCTGAGCGCCGAACGCGACGACCTCATCATGCTCAGCACCTCACTCTTCGCCACCGGCGGGCCGCTGACCACCTACGTCGGCTTCGGCCAGCAGGCCGCGGCGATGGTCGGCCTGCACGCGATCACAGGCTGGCCCGACCGGCCTCCCGCCGGCCCCTTCGGCCCCTACACCGATGTCATCGCCCCGAAGTTCGGCACCACGGCCCTCGCAGCGGCGATCCTCGAGCGTCGCCGCACCGGCAAGGGGCGCTACATCGAGCTCTCGCAGGCGGAAACGGGCGTGCGCTTTGTCGAGCCGCTGGTGCTTGACGAGACCGTCAACGGCCGCACCGCAGGTCCGCGCGCGATGGATAGCGACCTCGCCTGTCCGCACGGGGTCTACGCCACCCGAGGTACCGAGCGCTACATCGCCGTCGCCGTCGAGACGAAGGCGCAATGGCAAGGCCTACGCAGCGTCGTAGCGCTCGGGAGCTTCGGAGGCGCCAACCTCGAGAGCCTCGCTGGACGAATCGAGCGACGCGTAGAGATCGAAGCCGCGCTCAGCGCCTGGTGCGCCGACCAACCGGCCCGAGACCTCGAGGCGATACTCATCGACGCCGGCGTACCGGCGTCCGTCGTGCAGCGTCCGACCGACCTCTTCTCCGATCCGCATCTGGAGCATCGCGGCTTCCGCGAGACGCACGAGCACTCGGAGCTCGGTCCCATGCTCTACGACGCCTTCGCCACCCGCTTCTCGGCCAAGCCCGCAATGCTCCGGGGACCCACACCCTGCATCGGCGAGCACACCGACGGGATCCTTCGCGACATCCTCGGCTACACCGACGAAGAGATCGAAGCCCTGCGGGCCGCCGACGTACTGACCTGACAATCCGGGCTCGCTGCACCGCAGATAAGATCCCGTCGATGAACACTCGGCCATCGGCCGCCCTTCCATGCCTCCGACCGGCCCTGGTCGCGTTGGGAATCGCGATCCTGGGGCTCTCCTCCGCTTGGGCTCAAGAGAGCTGGTGGAAGGGCAACCTGCACACCCACACCCTGTGGAGCGACGGCGACGACTACCCGGAGATGGTGCTCGACTGGTACAAGAGCCGTGGGTACCACTTCGTCGCCTTGTCGGATCACAACATCCTCAGCCAGGGCACCAAGTGGGTCCACCCGGAGCAGGCGATCGACGAGGAGCCCCGGAATCGTCTGCGGCTCTACCTGGAGCGCTTTGGCGACGACTGGGTCGAGATCGATCGTACGGCGGGCCAGACCGCCGTACGTCTGAAGACCTTCGACGAGTACAGCGAGCTGATGGAAGAGCCGGGGAGCTTTCTCGTCATTCAGGCCGAGGAGATCACGGCCGATTTCCAGGGCCGGCCGGTTCACGTCAACGCCACCAACGTCGCTGAGTTCATCCCACCGCGCGGCGGCAAGACCTTGCTCGAGGTCTTCCGCAACAACATCGACGCGGTCTGGGAGCAGCGCCGCCGCACGCGCCAGCGCATGTTCCCCCACCTGAATCATCCGAACTTCCGAGACGGCATCACGATCGAGGAGTTCGCCTCCATCCTGGGCGAGCGGTTCTTCGAGGTCTACAACGGCCACCAGGGCGTTTTCAACGACGGTGGCCCCGAGAAGGTCTCGACCGAGAAGCTCTGGGACCATGCGCTGACGCGCCGGCTCACGATGCGCGGGCAGCCGCTCTACGGGCTGGCAGTCGACGACGCCCACGTCTTCGCCCGCATGACGACAGCAGTTCCGAACCCAGGCCGTGGCTGGGTACAGGTGCGGGCAGCCGAGCTGACGACCGAGGCCATCGTCGAGGCTATGGAGGCCGGCAACTTCTACGCCTCGTCGGGCGTCGAGCTCGACGAGCTCCACAGCGGCGACGGCCGCATCGCGCTACGCATCCGTGCCGAGCCCGGGGAGGTCTACATCACCCAGTTCATCGGCACGAAGCGTCTGCGGCGCGTACGCTTAGGTGAGATCGGCGAGGTCCTCCACCAGGAGACCGGCCTGGAGCCCTCTTATGACCTGCGTGGCGACGAGCTCTACGTTCGCGCGCGCATCGTCTCCACTCGACCCAAACACAACGGTTACCGCGACGGTGAGGTCGAGATGGCCTGGACCCAGCCTCTGCTCCGCTAGTGCGCGTTCGCGCGCGCCGCCCGGTATAGTCGTACGCGTACGATTTAGGATCCGCCGTGCCCCGTCCCGCATACAGCATCGAAAAACGTGAGGAGATCCGCAGCGAGATCCTCGCCGCGGCCCACCAGCTATTCGCCGAGGGGGGCCCCGAGGCCGTGTCGATCCGCCGCGTCGCCGAGCGCATCGACTCCTCGCCGATGCGGATCTACCACTACTTCCGCAACAAGGACGCGATCCTCCGCAACATCTGGGCCCACATCTTCGACGACGTGTTCGACCGGATCGAGCCACTGCTCGGAGACGTCCCGAGCCCCTCGAAGCGCCTGCGGATCTTCTGCCGCGAGTGGGTGCAGTACTGGGTTGCCCACCCTCAGGAGTACCGGATCGTCTACCTCACCGAGGACGATGCGCCCACCGAGCAGATGTCGGCCGAGGAGACCTACGACTCGCTACGCCGCTTCGCGCTCCTAGTGGAGATCTTCGACGAAGGTGTCTCCATCGGCGAGTTCGGCGCCGGCGATACGCAACTGCGCGTCGAGGCCCTGACCACGGCCGTGACCGGCATTGCTCACAGCCTGGTCATGATTCCGAAATACCCGTGGCCGGCGCCGGAACATCTGGTGGAACAGGTCGTCGACCCGTTCCTGCGAGGCCTGTCGGGCGCCGCCCCCCCCGGGCCGCTGACGGAGCTCAGGACAGACGCTTGCGCACCAATTCGCTCAGCCGCGGCCCCAGCGCACCTTCGATGACATCGCCGTGTGCAGGAACGAGAAGCGACGGGGGTGCCTCGGCGAGCCGCTCGAGAATCCAGTCGCGGTAGTCGGGCCGCGACTCCAGCGCGCCCCATTTGAAGCCGTGGCTCACCCGCAAGCCCGGACCCGCGCCCAGCAACCGAACCAAGATGCCGATCGGGCTCAGCGGCAGGCGAGTGACGTTGAAGAACTCTACCGGGACCTGCCCGCGGCCAAGGGCGGAGGCGCTCGTCTGTGTGTCCTCGGGGCGTCAATCGACTAGAGTGCCTAGCGATGGGCACCTCGAACGAGGAGCAGGTCCGCTTCTGGAACGAAGACGGCGGCCCGAAGTGGGTCGAGTATCAGAAGCGGCTCGATCGGCTGATAGCACCCATGGGTGATCTCTTGCTCCAAGCGGTGGGTGCCGAAGCCGGCCAGCACGTGCTCGAGATCGGCTGTGGCACCGGC
This sequence comes from Acidobacteriota bacterium, assembly GCA_036337765.1. Classification (GTDB taxonomy): domain Bacteria; phylum Acidobacteriota; class Thermoanaerobaculia; order Multivoradales; family Multivoraceae; genus JAYZDP01. The sequence goes on along the minus strand of JAYZDP010000086.1, from coordinate 650 downwards.
TTCAACACCGTCGAGCTGGCCAAGAGGGTCACCCGGACAGGCCTCGTGGTCGGTGTCGATGTCAGCCGGGTCATGCTCGACGCAGCCCGAACCCGCGAGGCCCCTGGCTTGAATATGCGGTTTCTCGAGGCCGATGCGCAGACTGCCGACCTCGGCGAGGGTATCTACGACCTCGTGGTCTCACGTTTCGGCGTGATGTTCTTCGACGACCCGCCGGCCGCCTTTGCCAATATCCGCCGGGCGCTCAAGCCGGACGGCCGGCTCGTCTTTCTGTGCTGGCAGTCGACGAGCAGAAACCCCTGGGTGCGCGAGCCAACGTTGTGCCTGGACGAGTACCTGACGCTGCCGGAACCGCCGCCACCGGGAAGCCCAGGGCCGTTCTCCCTCGGCAATGTGGGCCGGCTCGAACGGGTGCTCGACGCGGCGGGATTCAGTGACTTCGAGATCACCGGCCATCGAGGAAGCGTGTTCTTCGGCGAGGACGTCGAAGCCGCGGTCGAGTTCCTGGCGGACATCGCTCCCACATCGCGGCTGCTCGCCGATGCCTCGCTCGCAGAGCGAGCGCAGGCACTGAATGCGCTGCGAGCGCTACTTTCGGGCAAGGTCCAGGACGGCAAGATCGAGATGCCCGCGGCGACCTGGATCGTCAC
>JAYZDP010000085.1:0-2475 GCA_036337765.1 Acidobacteriota bacterium | reverse complement strand
CGGTGACTCCGAAGGTGCCTTGTGGGCCCACCGTGTTGCCGCCGTTGTCGCCGTCGAGCAGCACCTCGCCGTTGACCACGTATTAGATGGGCTCGGCGGGGTCGTTGGCGTCGTAGATCGCTTCGCCCGGCCCGAATCGTCGCTCGCCGGCGATCGCGGCGATGCGCACGACTTCTTCGGCGCTGCAGTGACTGAACAGGTCCACGCGCCGCAGCAGCATGACCTTCTCGATTTGTGCCAGTCCCTTCAACTCGTGACCTCGCCCAGGATCGTACCGCTCGAGGCGATCTCGACGACGGCGTCGGCCCACTGCGGGTGGCTGTTGAGCGAGCGGATGAGCTCCAAACGCTCGCCGCCGTTGCCCTCGAAGTCCTCTTTCGCCCGGATGCCGATCTCCTCGATCGTCTCCAGACAGTCGGCCACGAACGCCGGAGAGAGAACTGCCAGCCGCCGCACCCCGGCCTGAGCGAGCTCGACCGTCCGGACGTCGGTGTAGGGCCGGATCCAGGGGTCACGACCGAGTCGTGACTGGAACGTCACCTCGTAGTCGTCCGGCTCGAGCCCGAGCCGCTCGGCCAGTCCGCGCGCGGTGGCGTAGCACTGTGCCCGATAACAGCTGCGGTTGGCGGCACAGATCGACTCGCAGCAGGTCTCGCTCTGTAGGCAGTGGTCGCCGCCCGATTCGTCGCTCTTGTGCATGTGCCGCTCCGGCAGGCCGTGAAAGCTCATGAGCGTGAAGTCGGGATTGAGGTCCTTCATGCCGGGCTCGGCGACCGCGGCGAAGGCGTCGAGAAACGCGGGATGGTCGTAGAAGGGCGGTACGACCTGTAGGTAGGGCACGTTCCACAGCGCGCCCGCCTGCTCGAAGACGCGCTCCGCCGCCGAGCCCCAGGCCGCGGAGGAGTACTGGGGGAACAGCGGCAGAGCGACGATGCGGTCGACGCCCGACTGCCGGAACCGGCCGAGAGCGGAGGCGATCGACGGGCTCTGATAGCGCATTGCGATCTCGACCTGCACCGCGGCCCCGAGGCGCTCGCGCACGTTGGACGCGAGGTCCTTGGTGTGAAAGAGCAGCGGCGAGCCGCGATCGGTCCAGATCTTCTCGTAGGCAGCGGCCGACCTGCGGGGCCGGAAGGGGAGGATGAAGAGGTTCATTACCAGCGCGCGCTGTGTTGCCGGCATGTCGAGCACCCTCGGGTCGGAGAGGAACTCCCGTAGGTAGCGGCGCACGTCGGCAACCCCGGTCGAGTCGGGCGTACCGAGGTTGACGAGAAGAAGCCCTACGCGCGCCAAAACCAGTCCCTCCGAAGGAGTCTATCGACCCGGCTCGGCGAGCGGCTCTCTTGCGCCCCAGCGATCGAGGATCCACTGCGCGGTTTTTCGGACCAGGGTGGATCCCGGTCGGGCGGCGACGCGGGACACCAGCGGGTACAGCTGCTCGAAGGCGACCGCGGCCTCGGTGTCCACGAGTAGGATCGAGAGCAGTCGGAAAAGATTCCCCCAGTGGTCTGTCATGCGATCCAGGAGCAGCTGCTGCAAAAGCGTCGGAGCCTTGGCGCCATCCCAGGTCAGGCTCACACCAACGCCGCGCGGCGACGCTCCGGAAGAGATCGACTATAGCCGCGCGAAGGCTCGGAGGTAGAGGCGGGATTCCCGACGTATCTGATCGCACAGATGCTCGGGCTCGAACTCCAAGTCGGGCTCGCGGTCGTGCAGCGAATGGATGGTCTGGACGATCTTGCCTCGCAGCAAGGAATCGTCCGTGTCGAGCGCGGGTTCTCTGACAGCGCGGCAAGGGTGCGGACAGCCTCTACGTGAACCTCGGCGTCTTCGTCGGTCACGGCCCGTTCGACCAGCTCGAATGCAGGAGACCACCCGAGAGGATGAAGGCGAACAGCCTCCGCGCCTGTCGCGGGTGGAGCACCTCGTTGGTCCAGCTCCAGAACTGGCTGAAGACCAGAAGCGTCACGATCCAACCCCAGGCTGTCGACGAAGGAAGCCTGGCGGATGCTCTTGGCCGCCATCTGGAAGGCGCCGAGCAGGAAACTGTAGGCGAAAAGCGACGCCGCGAGTGTCGCTTCCACCGCTCGCACATCGGTGCCGAGCCGACCGATGGCGCCCCACCACCAGCCGGTGGCGCGCTGATTGCCGCTGACCATGTGCGATCTGAAATCCTGGGGGATACGGGGAGAAGAGAGGCGAGGGTATCACTCAGGCCTTGCATCGCCCCTGCTAGGATCGCAGCGTACGAGCCGGTTTTCTCTGTGATGTCAGTCCGTTCCCGTAGCTCGACCCTCATTCTGCTCGCTCTGGTTGCGGGCATTGCGAGCCCCGGTGGCGTTTGGTGCTTTGACCCGATCGAGGCCAAACCCGGGACGGTCGTGCGCTGGGCGGCCGAGGGCACCGAGAGCTGTCGTGAGGGCGATCGTGAGTGGTCGCCGCATGGCGACACCTGCTACTTCGCGCTCGATCTCG
>JAYZDP010000084.1:0-63665 GCA_036337765.1 Acidobacteriota bacterium | reverse complement strand
CCCAGCCACGACCGTTTCGGGGCTCACTTTTGACGCCGGCGCTCCTCGAGATCGAGGCGGCCGCGCGACCAGCCCTGCGAAGAAGCCGTTGTTCGGAGATCTTCGATCGCGCCTGGGCCCAGGCGCCGCGGCTATAATCCTGCTCGAAATCCCGTACGCTCCTCTAGGGCGAACCGCGAGTGACGGTTGCGGTGACGAGGTCGACGGTGATTCCCGGTTGGCGCTGGACGCCGAACAGCTTGAGCACCTCGTGCGGGCCGCTGGCGCCGTCGCGCGATCGCTTGACGACGAAGTCAACCGTGACGACGTTCGACGAGCCATCGCTGAGCTCGTTGACGATGTGGAAGCGGCCGGTGCCATCGCCGCGCACGCCGTAGGTGCCGACGCTCTCGAGCTGCAGGAGGCTGCGGCCTCCGCCTTCGGCGGGAGCGTTGAGCGTCAGGTTCCGGGTCAGGTTGCCGGCACCGTCGAAGCCGATCGTGCCGACCGTGAGCGCTCGGTCGTCGCCCGCGCTGCCTTCGCCGGTGTAGGCATAGGTGCCGCTGAGGCTGGACCGGCCGAAGCGCTCGCTCGCCGTGGCCGTGGCCGTGGCCGCGACGAGCATGCCGGCGGCGATCGCGAGCAGGAGGCGGGTCCAGGGAGTGGTGGTTTGAGGGGTTCTATTCATCAGTTGGGTCTCCTGGGTTGTGAAGGCGCGAGGATACAATCCGCGCTGCTAAGCTGAGGGGACGATGAAGCTGTTGCCGATGCGATTTCTGGTCGTTGCGCTCTTGGCTTCGGCCCTTGCCGCCCACCCTGCTTTCGCCAAGAAGAAGTCACCGTTCACCTACTCCTGCCCCGACGACGAGGTCCACGTCGAGTGGTGCTGCCCTGAGCTGGTTGATGAGGCCATGGCGGGCGCCCAGTTGGTGGCGACCATGGTCTGTCTCGACAACGGCTTTCAGACTTTCCGCGTTGTCGAGGACGACCAGATCGTCGAAGAGAACCACCTGACGGTCACCGGGCGGCAGGGTGAGATCATCATCCGCAACATGATCACCGGCATCTTCAAGGTCAAGATGTTCCCGTATCAGGAGGAGTCCACCTTCGCTTGCCGTCAGAGCGCTGAGGATGCCGGCGGGCACAAGAAGATCCGCAAGTGGAAGGCGAGGATCCAGGCGGACATCGACGCCAGGCAGGCCGCGGGCGAGTGCGCCCTCACGGGACAGGACGTCATCGATCGAGGCAGGGGCCCTGGCTCGAAGAACTAGCGAGTGCGCCGTCCGCGGAGCACTCGCAACGCCCCGTCTGCGGGGCGCCGCGATGGTGATGCACCCGGTGGCCGATCTCGACCGTGCGATCGAGTTCTACGAGGGTGTTATGGGGATGACGGTGAAGTTCCGAGACGGCGATCGTTTCTGCGCGCTCGATGGGGGTGGCACGACGATCGCGCTCGGCGCCGGCGACGAAGGCGAGGCAACCCTCGGTCGCGTTGCCGTCGCCTACAAGGTCGACGATGTGAAGGCGGTGGTTGCCGCGCTCGAGGCTGCAGGCGCCCGGCTGGTGGTCGGCCCAGCCGAGGGGCCGCACGAGGAGCACGCCGCGCTCGAGGATCACGACGGCAATCTCTTCTCGATCTACAGCCCCCTATGATGCCCGGTGGAACCATCGTGGCGGTCCTTTGCGCCATCATCGTGACGGCGCTGCCCGCGGCGGCGCTTGCCGAGCCGGGCCGTGGGGAGCGGGTCTACAACGCTCACTGCTCGTGGTGCCACGGTGTCGGAGGGGAGGGCGGAGAGGGGCCGATTCTCACCCGGCCGCGCCTACGGCTGGCCCCGGGCGACGAGGCATTGCGCCAGCTGATACGGACAGGCTCGCCCCGCAACGGCATGCCTGGGGTCTTTTCGATCAACGACGAGGAGCTCGCCGATCTGGCCAGCTACGTCCGCTCGCTCGGTCGCGCTGAGGTCGTCGACCTGCCCGGCGATCCACAGGCCGGGGCAGCGATCTACGCGGATCAGGGCTGCGATTCCTGCCACATCGTGAAGGGTGACGGAGTCGGCGTCGGCCCCGAGCTGACGGAGATCGGGCTGCGTCGCGGCGCCGATCACCTTCTCCGGTCCCTGCTCGAGCCCGAGACCCACGTCGACGAGGCCTACCGCGTGATGACCGTGACCGCCGGCGATCGTGTGGCCATTCGCGGCCTGCGCATCCGCGAAGACCCGTTCTCGGTGGTGATTCGAGACGCCGACAACCGCATCCGCTCGTTTCGCACGGCCGACGTGCGCAGCATCCGCCGCCGCGCGGACTCGAGCCTGATGCCCGCCTACGGAGGGCGTATGAGCGACAAGGAGACCGAGCATCTGGTCGCCTACCTGGCGAGCCTGAGAGGAGAAGACTCGCCATGAACCGCAAACTGTTTCGGCTCACGACGATCGGCGGCGCCGGCGCGCTTGCCGCTGCGGCCGCCGGTGCGCAAGTCACCTTCGAGCGCATCCGCGACGCGGCGTCTGAGCCTGCCAGCTGGCTGACCCACTCCGGGGACTACGGCGCGCAGCGCTACTCGGCGCTGGAAGACATCACTCCCGCCAACGCCGCCGAGCTCGAGGTCAAGTGGGTCTACCAGATGCGCGACCCGGGTCGTCCGGGTTTTGTCGAGGCCACGCCTCTCGTCGACGACGGTATCCTCTACTTCGTCGAGCCACCGCACAACGTGACGGCGCTCGACGCGTGGACCGGGGCGCGGATTTGGAGCTTCGACCATCCGCTGCCCGACGACATCAAGACGATCGGCTTCCCACCGACCAACCGCGGTGTGGCGCTGCTCGGCGACAAGGTCTACTTCGGCACCCTCGACGCCAAGCTCTTCGCACTCGACGCCGGCTCGGGTGCCGTGCGCTGGAGCGCGCAGGTCGGTGACAACTCGGTAGGTCATGCCGTGACCATGGCTCCACTGGCCATCGACGGGAAAATCATCGTCGGCATCAGCGGTGGCGAGGCCGGGATCCGTGGCTTCGTCGACGCTTACGACGCCGAGACCGGAGAGCGCGCCTGGCGCTTCTGGACGATTCCCGAGCCGGGCGAGCCTGGCGGCGACACCTGGGCGGGAGACAGCTGGAAGCAGGGCTCGGGCGCAACCTGGCTCACCGGCTCCTACGATGCTGAGCTCGACCTCCTGTACTGGGGCGTCGGCAATCCGGGCCCAGACTGGAACGGCGACGTGCGCCCGGGCGACAACCTCTACACCTGCTCGGTGATCGCGCTCGATCCCGACACCGGCGAGCTGGTCTGGCACTTCCAGTACACGCCGCACGACACCCACGACTGGGACGCCAACCAGATGCAGGTGCTGGTCGATGTCGAGCTCGACGGCCAGAAGCGCAAGCTCTTGACCACTGCCAATCGAAACGCCTTCTACTACGTGCTCGACCGCACCGACGGCAGCTTCATCACTGCCAGGCCCTACGCCAAGCAGACCTGGGCCGACGGCATGAGCCCCGACGGTCGACCGAAGGTACTGCCGAACACCGAGCCCACCGAGGATGGCAACCTCGTCTATCCGAGCCTGCAGGGTGCCACCAACTGGTACAGCCCCTCGTACAGCCCGCAGACCGAGCTCTTCTACGTCGCGGCGCGCGAGATGGGTGCGATCTACTTCAAGAGCGACGTCGACTTCGAGGAGGGCACCGCCTACCTCGGCGGTGGCCAGCGCGGACTCGACGGCGACGAGGCGTGGGGCGCGATCCGAGCGCTCGACGTGCGCACAGGCGAGAAGCGCTGGGAGTTCCGCCTACCACGGCCGCCCTATGCGGGGCTGATGGCTACGGGCGGAGGAGTGGTCTTCGGTGGCACGCTCGAGGGCAACGTGTTCGCCCTCGATGCCGAGACCGGTGCAGCGGTATGGGACTTCCAGAGCGGCGGCCCGGTACGCACCAATCCGATGTCTTTCGCCGTCGACGGCCAGCAACGTGTGGCGATCGCCGGCGGCAATGCGCTTTTCGTCTTCGGGTTGGCCGACTAGACTTTGAAGGTCGAGACGAGGCGCTTCTCGGCACCCTCGACGCGAGCCTCGAGCTCGACGTAGCTCTCCAAGCCGCTGCCTGAGAGCTTCTCGCGGAACAGGCGGTCGAGCTGGAACACCCCGGCCGAGTTGTTCATGTTGACGCTAACCCGCACGGGCTTGTCCTCGCCCTTTTCGATGCCGACGCTTTCGATGGCGGCTGCTGAGATCGAGTGGATGCTCTGCGAGCCGCGCTCGAACGGGATGCGTGAGCGGCCTTCGGCCATGTCCAGGGCGTCCGCGATCCTGACCACTCCGGCTTCGATGGTCAGCGGCTTGCCGCCGGCGCGGTGGCAGATGATGGCGTGCAGTGTCTCGGACCGGATGACGGTGGCGGTAGCCTTGCCGTAGCAGACAGGGAGGAGCTCCTTGAGCTTTTCGTTGGCGAGAAAGAGCGAGTACGACTCGTGATCCGGGCGGTGGATCGACATCCCGAGGTCGTGCATGAGCGCCGCCAGGGCGACGATGACCTCGGCGTCTTCGTGCTCCATGCCGTAGTTCGTGACGACAGACGGCTCGACGCCCCCATCGGCGAGCATGCGCAGGATCTTGAGCGCGATGTTCATGATGATTTTCACGTGCACCGGCCCGTGATCTGTCATTCCCAACCGTTCCATGGCGTTCACGTTGGCGGCCAGCCAGAGGCTGTAGAGATCGTCGTCGCGGTTGATCTCGTCGATCAGCGCTTTGAGCTTGTCGTTGCGGCGCGGCGGCACGTTGATCTCGATGCGCTTCGCGAAGCGCTCCTCGAGCGTACTGCCTGTATCTGCGAGCTCTTCCAGAGAGATCGTTTTGTCGTTCATGGTCGAAAAACTCCTGTCCCGCCTGACGATTCGCTGACGTGAGGTTCCTAGTGTGCGTACTCGAAAGGCGGACGATGCGATGACGATACCCCGCGACAGAGTGATGGTCGAAGGTCTCGTGGTGAGAGCCATGCGGGAGGCCGACGGCGGAAACGATGCTCTCGCGGGCGACTTCGCCCTCGCCGCCCTGATGTTGCTAGATCGGAAACGGGAGGAGGAGCTCGTCGACGAGGCGAGGCGGGTCCTCTGGCTGACGAGAGAGCGGAGCTTCAGCTCCGTTAACCCTGCAGCCTAGGCGAGCCCTCCTCCCTTTTCGTTCCCAACTAGCGAACGAACGCTCGACAGGAGATGGTCTCGAACGGGCCCTTGTCGGTGTGGAGCTCGATCTCGACGTCCTGGCCCCTGCCGATCTTGGTCCAGATCGGGTGATCGGAGGCCGGGCAGGCCACCTCGGCGGCCCGACTGCCACGCTTCGAATTGCCCATCATGACCAGCTCACCGGCGAGAGCCGCCGGCACCTCGACACGGTGGACGATGCGCGTCGGGTCCTCGACGTTGGGGCCGACCGAGCGGAGAATCCAGCCAGGCGCGAGCTGGCCCGGCTGGAACTGCGAGCGGTACTCGTAGACGACTTCTGCGGGAATGTGGGTCCGGCTCGCAAACGCATCCGTGAACCAGGCGATACCCACGCCCACCACAAGGACTGCGGCAGAGACGATGGTGAGCATTCTGGGAATGCGCGGGAGGGGCATGGAGGCCGGATCATAGCGGAGGATGCGTTTCGGATCAGCCTCCCTCAGAGGCCAGCAGAGATTCGCTTAGTCGAACGAGAAACTGGGCCTGGGCGGGGTTGATTCGCTCGGCTCCCGCGACGAGATCGAACCACTCGGCGCGATCGATCTCGGGGAAGTCGGCCTGGCGGCCCGAGCGCGGCGGCCACTCGAGCGTGAAGCTATTGCTGTCGAGGCACTCCGGGTCGAAGTCGCCCTCGACCGCGAAGGCGGTTACGATCTTGCCGCCCTTCTGCTCGACCTCTCCCAGAGGGATCACCCGGCTCGCGGGGAGCTCGGCGCCGGTCTCCTCGGCGAACTCGCGGCGCGCGGTGGTCTCGAGATCCTCCCCGTCCTCGACCAGCCCCTTCGGGATCGACCACGAGCCGTGGTCCTTGTTACGGAAGAACGGGCCTCCGGGATGTGCCAGCAACACCTCAAGAGTACCGGGTCCGCGCCGGAAGAGAAGTACCCCCGCGCTTCTCTTCATCGGTGCGCCGCGAGGGCTGCCCGGATCGCGTCGCGCATGGCGATGCATTCGCGCCGGCTCGCCTCGGCCCAGCGCTCGGGACCGAGGTCCTCGTGTTCGGGCGTTGCGTAGGCGAAGAGAATGCTGCGCGAGGCGTTGACGATCGCGCCCCTGCCGTGGTCGTCGAAAGCGGCTATGACATCTTCCGCGCCGCCACCCTGGGCCCCGTAGCCGGGAACCAGGAAGGGGAGTCGCGGGAACTGCCCGCGCAGCGTGGCGGCCTGCTGTGGGCTCGTCGCTCCGACGACCAGGCCGATCGACGAGTAGCCGAGCTCGCCGACCGAATCGGTGCCGAGCTTGTCGGCCAGGTGGCCCACCTGCGAATAGACGGGCTCGGTCCCCTCCGACCCCTCGAGGGTCAGATCCTGAAGCTCTTTCGAGCCGGGGTTCGAGGTCTTCGCGAGGACGAAGAGGCCCTTGCCCTTCGTGACGTAGCTGACGAAGGGCGCGAGACTGTCCGACCCCAGGTAGGCGTTGACGGTCAGAGCATCGGCGCCGAGTCCCGAGTCACCGAAGAAATAGTCTGCATAAGCGGTGGCTGTCGATCCGATATCGCCACGCTTAGCGTCGGCCAGGACCAGAAGGCCCAACTCGTGTGCCCGCGCGACGGTGTGCTCGAGTGCACGCCAGCCGGGTGGTCCGAGGCGCTCGAAAAACGCCACCTGCGGTTTGACGATGGCGACCGTGTCGGCGATGGCCTCGAGGAGCTCGTCGACGAAGCGCTGGATGGCAGCCGCGGCGAGCTTCCGGTCGGTGCTCGAGGCGAGCTGGCGCAGGGGGGAGGGGAAGCGATCCAGGTGCGGATCGATTCCCACCACGACGGGGCTCTTTTTGGCTTCGAGCGCTGTAGCGAGACGATCAGAGAAGAGCATTGGCCGAGACGTCGCGGAGTGCAGGGCGAGGTCGGACATCGGCGGCGAGTTTGCCACGATTCGCACAGGACAGCCTCGGTCGCGCCATGCTAAAATTGCACATCGTCTATATTTACGCGGAGTTTGCGTATAGTCTGAGCCCAGTCCGGAGGTCGAACATGTCCAGAAACCGAATCCTTGCAGTTCTCGCCGTTACACTTCTCGTCGCCTCCGTGCCGGCGATGGCCGAGACCTTCGAGGTCCGCCTCTCCAACGGTCACGTCTTCCACACCCGCTACGAGCCGGAGCCGGCTCCCTGGGACGATTCCCTGCTCTTCTTCATGACCATGACCTCCAACACCATGGCGATTGCGAAGGCAGACGTCGCCGAGGTGATCTCTTCGATCGAGGCCGCGGGCCGCGGTACTTACCTCGATGCCCATACGATCCTGATCGGGTCCGCGCCGAACGACAACCTCACCCCCGAGGAGCTCGCAGCTCTCGGTGACGAGGCTCCTCCGCAGCAGCAGCAGCCGTACAACATCCAGCAGTTCGCCGAGCCGAACCAGACTCAGGGCATCCCGGTTTGGTTCACGAACCAGAGCACCCCTCCTGTCGGTGGCGCCGGTGCCTTTGGTGGTGCCGCCGTCCAGCGCCGTGGTAGTGGCGGTGGCTTCGCCGAGCCAAACGCCTCCAACTACTAAGGATCGCGCGGCAAGATGGTAGCGAAGCTCGTCCTCTCATTGGCGGCGGGCCTCCTGACCGTGGGTGTCACCGTCTGGTGGCGCGATTTCCCAATGCGTCTGGCGCTGCTCAGCGGCATCTCGGTGGGTCTTCTGTCGTATTCTGCGATGCAGGCGAGCGGACGCCTACTCAAGATGTATCGGAGGTAGCCGACCTTCCCGCTCGATCGCGGCTCGGCGTAACATCGCGCCGTGACCGATCCAACGAAAGTGCGTCCCTGGCTCCGACGCGAAGTCGAGCAGGTGTTCGACCATCCGCTGTTTTCGATGGAGCAGCAGGAGGTCGAGGCCGGCGACGATCGGCGCCGCGTGCTCGTGATGCACCCGACCCCCTGGGTCAACATGATCCCGTTGCGCGATGACGGCGAGGTGGTGCTCGTGCGTCAGTGGCGATTCGGCACCGCCATGCCGTCGTTGGAGATTCCGGGTGGGATGGTGGACCCGGGCGAAGCGCCTGCCGCGGCGTCGTCGCGCGAGCTCTTGGAAGAGACCGGCTACGGCGCCGGAAAGTGGACAGAGCTCGGCTGCGTCCATCCAAACCCCGCCATCATGTCGAATGAGTGCTGGATCTACCTCGCCGAGGATCTGCAGTGGATTGAGGAGCCCCGGGGAGACGGCGACGAGGAGATCGACGTCGAGTCGGTACAGCTCGACGACATCCCCGAGCTCATCCGCTCCGGCGAGATCACGCACTCGCTGGTGTTGGCTGCGTTTCATCTGCTCGGTTTGGCGCGACGTTGACTGGGCTGAAAGTCGCGAGTCTCGACGTCACAGGGACTCTGATCCACTGCCCGCGAATGGGCGAGATCTACTCCGAGGTGCTCGCCCGGCACGGCATCGAGGTGACGCCCGACGACGTACGGAGGACCTTTCCGGTGGTCTGGCAGGAGCTCGACTGCCTCACGCCGGCGGGTGCCGATCGGTTCAGCACGTACTCGGGCGGATCGCGAGCCTGGTGGGGCCGGTTGATCGAGCGGCTCTGCGAGCTCCTGGAAGCGGGCACACCGACGCTCTTCGCGACCAAGGAGCTCTTTCATCGTTTCGAGCAAGCCGATGCGTGGGAGATCTACCCTGACGCCGTGGCCTCGCTCGACCGGTTGGCGGGCGCCGGCATGCGGCTCGCGGCTCTGAGCAACTTCGACGAGCGCCTGCCGCGTCTCCTCGGCGCATTGGATCTGGCCCAGCGCTTCGAGGCGATCGTGGCGTCCGCGGACGTCGGGCTCGCCAAGCCCAACCCGGCGATCTTCGAGATCCTCTTGCGCCGTTTTGAAGTCGCCGCTGATGCGGCCGTGCACATCGGTAACAGCGCCAGGGAAGATGTGGAGGGTGCCGAGGCCGCGGGCCTTCAAGCACTGCTGGTCGATCGCGGCGAAGGCCGAGAAGAGGCGCTGCTTGACGCCGTTTCCGGGCTTCTGCAGCGGCCGGACGCCCGGATCGCTGAGGTATAGTCGTTCGCTGGCGGCCCGCCGGGGCGAAGCGTAGCCGGATGAAGATCTCAACCAAGGGCGAGTACGGCATCCGGGCGATGCTGTTCGTCGCCATGCGCTCGGAGGAGGGGCCGGCGACCAGTCACGAGATCGCCACTCGCCAGGGCATTCCCGAGCCCTACCTGCGCCAGATCCTGGCCTCGCTCGCTAAACACAAGCTGATCCAGTCGAGCCGGGGGCCCCAGGGCGGTCACGCACTCGCACGCCCCGCGGCCGAGATCTCACTGCGCGACGTCCTCTTCGCACTCGAGGGACAGGTCACCTCGGTCGACGCGATCCTCGCTCAGCCCTGCTCGATCGATATCGGAACGCGCCACTGCGTGATCCGCGAGGTCTTTCTCGAGGTCAAAGCCTCCGTCGAGGGGATCCTGCGTAGCATGAGCCTCGAAGATCTTGCCAAGCGTCAGCGAGAGATTATCGATTGCGACATCGACGTGCCGCTCGACTGCGTCGAAGAAGAGCCCCTGTCGCACCTGCGCCCGTTGCCGATCATGAATGAGGTCGGCCCCGGAGAGTCGAGCTGAGCCGTAGTCGGTCGCTACTCGCCGCGCTTCTCGGTGTGGCGCTTCTTGCTCTGGCCGCCTGCTCCCAGCCCGATGCGGTCGAGGAGGAGGCCGGTTTCGAGACCGTCGACGTCGGGGCGGGCGTCGATTCGAACATTCGCCCCGAAGACGACATCAAGGCCCAGGTTCGCGAGCGCGGTCTGCTGGGCGTGCTCCCCGGAGACTTCCCCGACGACTTCTGGGTCTACCGCCCGGGCAGCATCGTCGATCTCACCTCGGCGCCGGGCGGTAGAGGTGTCGTCTCGGTCCGCACCCAGGGCGCCGTCGACGCGGTCTCTGCCCGCTTGCGCGACGAGCAGGCCCGCCGCGGGTGGATCATCGAGGGGGACCACTCGGCCCTGAGCTTCGTCAAGGACGATCGGCGAGTCGATGTGGCGCTCAAGGCCCGCGGCAACGAGACCTGGGTCACGATCGACTATCCGCCTCGGTAGTGGGGCTCACCCACCTAGCCGGCGACCGCGATGCGCGCCTCGGACAGCTCGACCGTCCGGCGCGCCTGGCTGAGTTCGGGTCCCGACAGCTGGCCCATAGAGGCCTTGGCTTCTTGAAGAGCTTGACGCGCGGTCTCGATATCGATGTCGGTGGGCAGCTCCGCGGTGTCGGCGAGGACCGTCACCGTGTCGTCGGAGACCTCGAAGAAACCGCCCGACAGGGCGAGCGCTCCGGATTGCGTGCCCTGCTGATAGGCGACGATCCCCACGGCCAGCGTCGACACCATCGGGGTGTGGCGCGGCAAGATGGTGACGTAGCCTAGCGTCGCCGGCAGAGAGACCGAGTCGCAGGTCTCCTCGAGTACGCTCGACTCGGGAGTGACGATTACTAGGGTGAGGTCATTAGCCATAGAAGGCGGTTCCTGGCAATGCGCCGTCCGCGGCGCCAGAGACATCGGAAGCTATTGGCATGATAGCTATCATGCCAATAGCTTCTTGCCCTTTTCGACTGCTTCGTCCAGCGTTCCCACCATGAGGAAGGCCTGCTCGGGGTACTCGTCCAGCTCGCCGGCGCAGATCTGCTTGAAGCCGTCGATGGTGTCGGCGATCTTGACGTAGCGGCCTTCCTGGCCGGTGAACTGCTCGGCGACGAAGAAGGGCTGGGACAGGAAGCGCTCGAGCTTTCGGGCGCGGGCTACGGTGAGCTTGTCGTCCTCGGAGAGTTCGTCCATTCCGAGGATGGCGATGATGTCCTGCAGGTCCTTGTAGCGCTGCAGGATTCGTTGTACCTCGGTGGCGACGTTGTAGTGCTCGTCGCCGAGGATGCGGGGGTCGAGGATTCGCGAGGTCGAGTCGAGCGGATCGACGGCGGGGTAGATGCCCTTCTCCGAGATGGAACGGCTCAGTACCGTGCGAGCGTCGAGATGGGCGAAAGCCGTGGCCGGCGCGGGATCGGTGAGATCGTCGGCCGGGACGTAGATCGCCTGCACCGACGTGATCGAGCCCTTCTTGGTGGTGGTGATGCGCTCCTGAAGCTCGCCCATCTCGGTGGCGAGGTTGGGCTGGTAGCCGACGGCGGAGGGCATGCGACCGAGCAGTGCCGAGACCTCGGAGCCCGCCTGGGTGAAGCGGAAGATGTTGTCGATGAAAAGCAGTACGTCGCGGCCCTCGACGTCGCGGAAGTACTCGGCGACGGTGAGCCCGGACAGGCCGACGCGCAGGCGTGCGCCGGGCGGCTCGGTCATCTGGCCGTAGATGAGTGCGGCCTTCGAGGTGCCGAGGGCTTCCATGTCGACTTTCGTCATGTCGAAGTCGCCGGTAGCCTCGTAGTGCTCGTAGAACTTCTCGCCCATGTTGATGACCTTCGACTCAGACATCTCACGCAGCAGGTCGTTGCCCTCACGGGTGCGCTCGCCGACCCCGGCGAACACCGAGAAGCCGCCGCCCATGATGGCGACGTTGTTGATCAGCTCCTGGATGAGAACGGTCTTGCCGACGCCGGCACCGCCGAACAGGCCGGTCTTGCCACCGCGGGTGTAGGGCTCTAGCAGGTCGACGACCTTGATACCGGTCTCGAACATCTCGGTCTGCGTCGACTGTTCGTCGAAGGCAGGGGCCTGGCGGTGGATCGCCCAGCGCTGCTCCGCTTCGACCGGGCCGAGCTCGTCGACGGGCTCGCCGAGCACATTGAGCACACGGCCGAGAGTCGAGGGGCCAACCGGCACCGTGATCGGTTGGCCGGTGTCGACTGCCTCCATGCCGCGCACCACACCCTCAGTGGGGGTCATGGCGATGGCACGCACCACGTTTTCACCCATGTGCTGGGCGATCTCGGCGGTGATGTCGATGGCGGTGCCGCCTTCGCCACCGTCGCTCTTGATCTCGAGTGCGTTGAGGATCGGTGGCAGATCGCCCGTGTCATCGAAGGCGATATCGAGAACAGGTCCGATGACCTGAACGATTTTTCCGGTGCGGTTTGTGCTCTCGCTCACGGTGTTTTTTCCTTTGGGACTGAGGGTCACCCCTCCAGAGCTTGGGCTCCGGAGACGACCTCGATGAGCTCCTTGGTGATGGCGGCCTGCCGCGACCGGTTGTAGGTCAGGGTTAGGCTGTCGATCAGCTCGCCGGCGTTCTTGGTGGCGGCGTCCATTGCGGTCATTCGCGCCGCGTGCTCCGCGGCCTGGGAATCCAGCAGCACCTTGTGGACTTGGGTGCCGACGTAGCCGGGAACGATCGCTTCCAGGATCTCGGACGCGGAGGGCTCGAAGATGTACTCCTGAGTGGTATCGACGTCGGCGGCGAAGTCGGTGTCGAGCGGGAGCAGACGCTCGCAGGTGAGCTTCTGGTTCATGACCGACACGAACTGGTTATAGACGACATAGACCGCGTCGTACGCACCGTCGGTGAACGCGCGGGTGATGTCCGTTGCGATCTCGGCCGAATCCTCGTAGGTCACTCCGGCGAAAAGCGTGAGGTACTCGGCGCGGATCGGCGTTGGGCGGCGGCGGAAGAAGTCGGCACCGCGGCGACCCAACAGCAGGAGCTCGACGTCCGCAGCTTCGCTGCGGGTGGCGATCTCCTCTCGCGTGCGACGGATGACGTTGGTGTTGAAGGCGCCGCACAGGCCCTTGTCACCGGTGACGGCGACCAGCAACACCTTGTTCTCCTCTTTCTGCTTGAGCAGCGGATGCCCCGACTCCCCGACGCGCGCCGCGAGGTTGCCGACCACCTTGCGCAGCTCGGTGGCGTACGGGCGGGCAGCCTCGACCGAGTCCTGAGCGCGCCGCAGCTTCGCCGCGGCGACCATCTTCATGGCCCGGGTGATCTGCTGCGTGCTCTTGACCGAAGTGATTCTTCGGCGTAGATCGATGAGACTCGGCATTGGGGATCCGGGTTGTCGGTCGATTCGATCTCGGTCAGGCGACCTTGGCGTCTGGCTGCTCGGCCACGAAGGCCTCGCGGGCCTCGGCCATCGCGGCGAGCAGCTTTTCGGAGAGCTCGTCCGAGATCACGCCCGTCTCGCGGATCTCGTCGACGAGCTCTGGCTTCTGGTCGTGCAGGTAGCGATGCATGTGTGACTCGAAGGGCAGCACATACGCCGTTTCGAGCTCGTCGAGCACTCCGTTGGTGCCGGCGAAGACCGAGAGAATCTGATCCTCGACCGGCATGGGAACGTACTGACCCTGCTTGAGCAGCTCGACGAGTCGTTCGCCGCGGCTCAGCTGCGCTTGGGTGACCTTGTCGAGGTCCGAGCCGAACTGGGCGAATGCCGCGAGCTCGCGATACTGAGCCAGCTCGCCACGCAGTCGACCGGCAGTTCCTTTCATCGCCTTGGTCTGTGCGTTGCCGCCGACTCGCGACACCGAGATGCCGACGTTCACCGCCGGGCGAACGCCCTGGTAGAAGAGGTCCGACTCGAGAAAGATCTGTCCGTCGGTGATCGAGATCACGTTGGTCGGGATATACGCCGACACGTCACCGGCCTGGGTCTCGATGATGGGCAGTGCCGTCAGCGAGCCGCCGCCATTCTTCATCGAGAGCTTGGACGCACGCTCGAGCAGGCGCGAGTGGAGGTAGAAGACGTCGCCTGGGTAGGCCTCGCGACCCGGCGGCCGGCGGAGCAGGAGCGAGATCTCGCGGTAGGAAGCCGCCTGCTTCGAGAGATCGTCGTAGATGACCAGCGCATGGCCGCCGTTGTACAGGAAGTACTCGCCCATCGCGCACCCGGCGTAGGGTGCGATGTACTGCAGCGGCGCCGGGTCGGATGCGGAGGCCGAGACGACGATGGTGTGCTCCATCGCGCCGTAGTCCTCGAGCGTCTGCACCACCTGGGCGACTGTCGAGCGCTTCTGGCCGATGGCGACGTAGACACAGATGACGCCAGTGCCTTTCTGGTTGATGATGGCATCGATCGCGACCGCGGTCTTTCCGGTCTGGCGGTCGCCGATGATGAGCTCACGCTGGCCGCGGCCGATCGGGATCATCGAGTCGATCGACTTGATTCCGGTTTGCATCGGCTCGGTCACTGGCTGGCGGTCGATGACGCCTGGCGCGATGCGCTCGAGCGGGTAGTTGTCAGCGGCTTCGACCGGGCCCTTGCCGTCGATCGGGCGACCCAGGCTGTCGACGACGCGCCCGACCATGTTCGGGCCGACGGGCACCTCGAGGATGCGACCGGTGCGTCGTACCTCGTCGCCCTCTTCGACGTTGCGGGACTCTCCCATCAGTACGGCACCGATCTGATCCTCTTCGAGGTTCAGAGCCAGGCCGAAAACCTCGTTCGGGAAGGCCAGAAGCTCTCCGGACATGGCGTTGTCGAGGCCGTAAACGCGGGCGATGCCGTCGCCCACACTCAGCACCGTGCCGACCTCGGCAACGTCGACGTCGGCCTCGTATCCGGCCAGCTGGCGCTTGAGGATGGCTGTGATCTCGTCGGCTTTTATCTGATCCATCTGCGGAATCTCCTAGAAAGCGAGGATCTCGCGCACTAACCCTCGGACAGACTCGACGCCAGGCGTTGGAGCTGACCGCTGAGGCTGGCGTCGTAGCGCCGGCTGCCGATGCGGGCCACGAAGCCGGCCAGAAGGTCGGGGCTCGTGGAGGTGGTCATGAGCACTTTCTGCTCGAGTATGTCCTCGAGCACTCGGCGCAGCCGCGCCTCCTGCTCTTCGTCTACGGCTTGTGCGGTGGTCACCTGGGCGGTGACTACGCCGGAGCGGCGATTGAGGATCTCTTCGGTGGCTTCGGCGATCGCCTCGACGTGCACTAGACGGTAGTTGCGAAGCAGAACGTCGAGCAGGCTCTTGGCGAGCGGGCCGAGCTCGAGGATCGAGCTGATCTGAGTGAGCACGGTCTCCTTGACCTCGCGCGGAACCGCGGGGTTGGCGGCCATGCGCAAGATGGCTGGCACCTCGCGCGTCGCATCGACGAAGCGTTGCAGCTCAGCCAGCACCGCCTGGCCGGCCTCGATCGACTTGGCGGCGTCGAGGGTCGCGGTGGCGTAGGGGCGGGCGAAGCGCTGGCTCATCGGGCTACCTTCTCGAGCCGGTCGAGGTTCTCGTCGAACAGGCGTTTGGCGTCGTCAGGCCGCATCGTCTGCTCGATTTGCTTGCGCGCCAGATCTGCGGCGAGGCTCGCGGTGTAGGTCGTCAGCTCGCTTTTGGCCTGGGCGGTGCGCACCCGGATCTCCTCCTGCGTCTGCGCCAGCAAGCGCTCGCGCTCGCGTTCGGCCTGGGCCAGGATCTGCTCGCGTTCGCGTTCCCCTTCGGCTCGGGCGCGCTCGAGGAGCTGGTCCATCTCGGTCTTCAGCTCGCTGATCTGGTTCTCGAGCGAGGCCTTCATCTGCTCGGCGTCTCGACGCTGGTCCTCGGCGTTGGTGAGACTCGAGGCGATTTGCTTGCCGCGCGACGCGAGAAAGCCCTTTATCGGCGGCCCGATGAACTTGTAGAGGATGCCGAAAAAGAGAATCAGGTTCGCCCACAGAAAGATGGTCCTGGGCAGGCCGAGGAACGTATCGGACTCCCCCTCGCTGGCGGCGAGCAGAGGAAGTGTCGTCCACCCGGCGATCAGCAGAGCGGAGAGGCGGCAGAAACGTATGCGGATCACGCAGGCCTTCCCATAAGCGTTCGGGTCATCTCGTCCGCGAGCGCCCTGGCGCGCTCTTCGAGCGTCGACCGTTCCGCAGCGACCTGGCCGTCGAGCTCGACGCCGGCCTCTGCGAGCCGCTCTTGTACCTGACCCTTTACGACGGCGAGCGCTTCGAGGCGTTGGTCGTTGGCTCGACGACGCTGTTCGTCTCGCCCAGCTAGGGCTTCACGGCGGGTCTCCGCGAGGCGCGCCTTCTCGGCTTCGATCTGCTCAGTGGTCTTCGCGACCGCCTCGTCGTAGATCTCCTGAGCGCCCTCGATGCGGGACTCACGCTCCTCGAGAAGAGCGAGCATCGGCTTGAAGAAGAAGACGCGCAGGATGATGTAGCAGACCCAGAAGATCCCCATCATCACCAGCAGACTGGCGTCGAACTGCACCGCTTGATTCCTTGATTTCGGGTCCCGATAGATGGGCCCTAGCGGGGCCACGACAGCGCGCGAAATCTAGCATGGGCCCCAGGGGCGGTCAAGAAACTGGAGGCCCTCGAAACGCCACTATTGACGGGTCCCGCTGTAGACTCGGAAGCCCTTGCAGATGTGGCGTTTGGAGGCCGCGAGCGAGGCTCGGGCAGAGCGTTTCGGAACCCTCATGAGTTCGGAGTACGACCCCTTTCTGCCAGGCACCAAGGCGGACGTCGACAACTCGAACCTAGAGACCGTGCGCGACCTCTTTCTCGAGGCGAGCATGCCCTATCTGTCGTCGCCGCTGCTGTGGTTCACGTGGGCCTTGATCCTGCCGGGAGCGGCACTCGGCACGCCCTTCATCGCGGGGCGATTCGGTTGGCTGGGCGTGTTGCTGCTGTGGTCGCTCTCGATCCTCTTTGGCGGGGTTTTCGAGATCTCGTCGATCCGCAGCGGGGTCGAAGCCGGGGGCTCCACGCCGCTCTCGTCGTGGGCCTTCGGTGTGCAGGCGAACCTCTCGATGATCGCGATCGCGTTCTCGCTCTTCCTGCTCTGGCAGCAGAGCGCCTGGGCGCTACCGGCGCTGTGGCTGCTCGTGCTCGGCCACTCGTTCGTCAGCCTCGGCGGTCTGTCATTCAACGGCCTGCGCCAGACCGGCCTGCTCTATCAGCTGGGCGGCGTAGTGGCACTATGGCCGAGCGGTCGGCCGCTGTTGGTGCTCGCCCTCACCACGTTCATCGCCAACGTGTGGATGGGGTTTTCCGTCAGTCGGCGGTCGGCTCGACTAGAGTGACCGACCCGCTCAGGAAGTCGGTCAGCGAAGTGCCACGGATGGCCAGCAGTACCGGCACTCCGCCGAGGGCCAGCGACGCCAGTCCTCCGCACCAACGTAGGGTCGCCTGACGGAAGCTGAGCGGTCGCGACAGACGGTCACGGCTCGAGAGCTCGCACCAGGCAATGCCGGCCGTCTGGCCCCAGAAGGCGAGCGACACGACGGTGTAGAAGAACGAGAAGGCGAGCAGCAGCACGGCCAATGCGGGCCACTGGTCGAGACGCGGCGTGGCAGCAATAGCGTACAGCCCCAGGGTCGTCGCAGCGAGAACGCTGCCGTGGATGAGCAGGTCGGCACAGCCGCTGATCAGGCGTGGCGCTACCCCAGCCACCACTGGCGACAAGGCCCCGAGGCGAGTGTCGTGCGCCGCCACGTCGGAGTCTTCGGCGGGTGGCGCGAAGGGGTCCTCCAGCTCGATCTGCTCGGCTTCGGGTGGGGGCTCGGTTTCGGCGAGGTGGGCAGCAACCGCTACCACCTCGGGCGACACGGCGCTCGCGGGCTCATCGGCGGACCCCGACTCGCAGTCGAGAGGCAGATCAAAGAGCGTGGGTCCCGAGGTGGTGGCGAGATCCTGGCGGCGCGTCGTCACCGGCGGGCCTCGAGCTGCTGGACGTAGATCGCGTAGAGCAGGTCGCGGGGGTACTCGGTGTAGGTCTGCGCGAAGTCCTCCAGTCGCTCGAGCTGCGGGTCGCCAGGAGCGAGCTTGCGGGCCTCTAGCGTGGAGGTGAGCGCGCTCTGCGCCTCGCCGCGTCGCAGGTCGCGCACCGCCATGTTGTGGTAGGAGTTCACCAGCAGCTCGATCACGTCGCGATTGTCACTGTCCCGCTCGAGCTGGCGCCACAGAGGAGCAAGCGCGAGCTCGTACTGGCGCTGGTTGAAGAGATCGATCTGCTGTGCGATTGGCTCGAGTTGTTGTTTCGAATCGTCGTAGAGGGCGGCCTCCGCCGCGTTCAAGGGCGCAATCGCCGACGCGCGCGAGAAGGACCGTGCCGCCTTCAGGTACCGTCCATCGCCGTACGCTCCACGAGCCTCGGTGAGGAAATCGGACTGCTCTCTGGTGTCCTCTCCGCCCGGCGTCACAGGGATCGCATCGGCGAACTCTCCCTGCCAGCGACTGACAAGGCGCTGTGCCCTCGGGTAGTCCGGGTCGCCAGTCCCGATCTCCTCGAGTGCCGCGATGGCAGCCTCGATCTCGCCCTGCTGATAGATCTTGGTGATTTGCACGATCTGCGCGCCCGGCTGGGGTACGGGGCCGGTGTCGTTGGAGTTGGGGAAGAGGCTTGCCCAGTTGGCGAACAGGACGACCGCACCGATCACGACCAGTACCGCGACGGCGCCACCGATCAGAGCGAAGCGGTTGACGGGAGCGCGTTTGGCGCGTGCGACCATACGGAAGCTCTCATCGGCGTGGCGCTGCGCTCCAGCCTCGCCCGGGTCGCCGTGGCCTGGTGGCACCCGCGGCTCGGTGGTGGCGTCCGGCACCGCCTCCCTGGCGGCGGGCTCTTCGACGGTTGCCTCAGCGGGCGACTCGAGCGGCTCTCCCGCCGCTGGCTCCGGCGCCAGGCCGAGGTTGTCGAGCAGCTCACGAGCCGGAAGGTGGTTCGGCTGCATTTCCAGCACCTTCTCGAAGGCTGTGATGGCCTCCTGGGTGCGGCCTTCGTCGGCGTGGGCGACCCCCTCGTGAAAGATCTCTTCGACCTCTCGCTCTCGCTCCTCCTTGAGCTGGCGGGCGAGCTCGATCCGTTTTGAGGCCTCGGCGTGATCAATGTCGATGAGGAAAATGCGCGACCAGGAGTCGATCGCCTCCTGATACTTCTCTCCGTCGAACGCGGACTGCCCGTCGTCGAGTAGCTGCTGGATTCGGTCGCCACCTCCGAGCTGGGATTCGGCAGCCGCGGCCACGGTGGCGGCCGTCTTCTCCTCGACGCCCGGTGCCTCGAGGGAGCTTCCGGTCTGGAACTTGCCGACGCGCTTCGGTTCGGCAGCCGGCTCTTCGGTGCTGGCCGCGGCTAGATCCGGAAGATCGGGCAGGGGCTGTTCGGCCGCGGCCGGTTCGGGCTCGGCGACCCGCGGCTGCTCGATCAAGGGTGCAGGGGTCTCGGCGGCTTCGACGGCTGGCGGCGCCTCGGGCTCCGATCCATTCGACTCGGCCTCATCGGCCGCCATGAGCTTTTCGATCTCTTGGGGGCTCAGAGCCACCGTCTTCAGGACCTCTGGCGACGCCACGGGCGCCGGCGCCTCTTGCAGGTCCGACAGGTCTAGGGGGCCGTCGGCGCTACCGAGCCTGTCCTGTAGCGATTTTGCCGGCTCGAAGTGGGGGTCCAAGCGCAGAATGAAGTCGCAGCCCAGTTGCGCCTCCTGCAACTTGCCCTCCTGGGCCAATTTCGCGGTCTGGTCGAAGGTGTTCAGGACGCGGTCCTGAATGTCGACAGAAAGGGAAGAATCGCCTTGATAGCTCAACCAATTCGCCTCGGGGAACAGAGAACCCGAGAATCGTAGCAGGGGCCATTACCTACAGGCAAACATTGCCATAGACGGATAATGAAGAAGAGTGACGAAAAGCGTCCATATACTGGAAAAGTGTCACTTCTGACTGCGATCCCGAATGTCTCCGAAGGCCGCTCGAACGAGCGGATCGCCGAGCTGGGCGAGGCCGTCGGCGGAGAAGCTGGGGGTCGGCTGCTCGATGTCTCGGCCGACGCCGACCACCATCGAACGGTCTTCACCACTTTTGGCGATCCCGCCGCACTCGAGGCGGGTGTCCTCGCCATGAGTGAGTTGGCGTTGCGCCGACTGGATCTTCGCCACCACGCTGGTGCCCATCCCCGTCTCGGAATCATCGACGTCGTCCCCTTCGTGGCGTACGGCGATGCCTCGATGGACCTTGCCATCGGTGCTGCCCTGGCGACGGCAGAGCGGTTGGGAACCGAGCTCCGAGTGCCGGTCTTCCTCTACGGCGCAGCGTCGCGTCGCTCGGCGCGTCGTCGTCCGATCACGTTGCGCCGGCTGGACCTGGACGCGGTGGCCTCGGCCATTGCCACGGGCGAGCTTGTACCGGACTTCGGCCCCCACAACGTCGATGAAGGGGTCGGTGTGACTCTGGTCGGGGCTCGGCCTCAGATGGTCGCCTTCAACGTGCAGCTCGCGAGCACGGATCTCGGCGTAGCCCAGCGCATCGCTTCACGGGTGCGAGAGAGCTCGGGGGGGCTGCGCGGGGTTCAGGCGCTCGGCTTCTTTCTCGAAAGGCGCGGTCTCTCACAGGTGAGCATGAACGTCTTCGCTCCCTTCGACTTCACCCTGCACGATGTTCTCGCCAGAGTGACGAGAGAAGCCGAGAGCCATGGCGTCGCGATCTCGGACGTCGAGATCGTCGGCTTCGCCCCGGAGGCGGCGTTGTGCGATGGGGCGGGTCGCGTCTCGCTGCTGGCAGGCGTGGACGAGCGCCAGGTGCTCGAGACCGCTATAGCCGCTCGAGCAGGCGGGTAGGCAGACCTCCGAAGCTCCCCGAGGACATCGTGACCACGACGTCTTCCGGCTGTGCCTCAACGACGACGGCCGCCTCGAGAGCCTCGAGGCTCTCAAACTGCCGCGTCGGGACGCCCCTCGCCGCGAGCTCGGTGGTAAGAGCGCCGAAGTCGATGCGCTCGGCGTCGCGGGTGCGGTCGAAATGGAAGATTGGTGCCAGACAGACCCGATCCGCCGCCGAGAACGCGTCGAGATAGGGCTGGTAGAAGAAGCTACGCGCGCTGGTCAGTGAACGGGGCTCGAAGACCGCCACGATTCGGCGCTCGCCGAAGCGCTGGCGCAGCGCTTCCAGAGTCGCTGCGATCTCGGTGGGATGGTGAGCGCAGTCGTCGATGACCGTTACGCCGCCTGCCACTCCGACCGTCTCGAGCCGCCTGCGTACACCGCGAAACGATGCCAGGGCGGCGGCCACGGCATCGGCCGCGAGGCCGTCCGCGCGTGCGACGGCCCAGACAGCGAGTGCGTTGCGCACATTGTGCAAGCCGAAGACACCGAGCTCGACCTCCACCTCGCCGGCCTGTGGATCGGCTATCTGAAATCGCGTGCCTGTCGGTCCGACCTCGATGGGTCCGGCGGGTCGTAGGTCGGCGTCCTCGTTGTCGATGCCGTACGTGACTACCCGACACCCGGCGCCCGCGACGATCTCGGCGACGTGAGGGCCGTCGATGTCGCCCGCCAGGAGACCCCGGTCCGGGACGATCTCGACGAGTGCCTGGAAGGCCGAACGGAAGCTCTCCGGCGTCGGGTAGAGGTCGACGTGATCGTGCTCGACGCCGGTGAGGATCACGGTGTGTGGGTTGTAGTGCAGAAACTTCGGCCCACGATCGAAGTAGGCGGCGTTGTACTCGTCGCCCTCGATGGCGAAGCGCCGCCCGCTGCCCCGTGCAAAGGGTGCCGGGAGGTTGTGTGGCACGCCGCCGATGAGATACCCCGGGTCCTGGCCGCACTCGCTGTAGACCCAGGCGGCCATGCAGGTGGTGCTGGTCTTGCCGTGGGTGCCGGTGACGACGATCGGCTCCCGATCGGCGAGAAAGAAGCGCCCCAGGGCTTCGGGCATCGACAGCTTCGGCCAGCCGAGTCGTTCGAGCTCGACGACCTCGGGGTTGGTGCGCGGCACCGCATTCGAAACGATCACCAGATCCGGTCGCGGGTGGATATTCTCGGACGAGAAGCCCTCGATCACCTCCAGATCCTCGTCGGCAAGAAGCGTGGACATGGGCGGATACAGAGGTCCGTCCGAGCCCCGCACCTGGTAGCCTTCGCGCCGGAGGAGACAGGCTAGTGGAGCGACTCCCGTCCCTCCGATCGCGATGATGTGGATGGTCTCAGCCAGTGCCATGGGCTCTGCGAACCGGGTCTCGAAGGGGGCGGTGCGCGGGCGGGCCGCCGTGACGCGGCGGGAGTATCGCACGAGGCTTCAAAGCTCGGCCGTCCTCGCTCTGTGGCTCGCCGCGAGCGCCGTCGGCGGGCAGCGCGAGCCCGCACCACGCGCGGTCGTGGCCGGACCGATCTACGACTTCGGCAGCGTCGAGCCCGGCCAGCCCTTGCACCACGTGTTCCGGTTGCGCAACCTCGGCGGCGGGCCGCTACGGGTCCACCGGGTCGAGTCGACCTGCGCCTGTACGGTGGCGGGATTCGACTCGGAGATTCAGCCCGGCAAAGAAGGTGCGATTCAGGTCGACCTCGACACCAAGAACCGCGAGGGCGCCTTCGCTGTACACCTGCAGGCCTTCACCAACGATCCCGACACACCCGAGATCACCTTGACTCTCAAGGCCGCGGTCGCGGTCGGGGTGGTGTCGCGGCCGGGGTACGTACGCTTCGTCGCGACGGCCGGATTCGACGAGCCGCCCACCGTTGCCCTCGTCGTTTTGGCCCACGACGCACAGAGCTTTTCGATCCGATCGGTCGAGTCGCCGTATGTGTTCATCGAGGCCAGCTTTCGTGAGGCCGAAGCCGGTGAGCGCCTCGCCCAGAGCGAGGGGAGCCAGTGGGTGGTCGCAGTGCGGCTGATGCCGAGCGCGCCCGAAGGGCCGCTGGTTGGGTTTCTCGAGATCCGCACCGACCATCCCCGCCAGGGCCTCCTGGTGCTGCCACTCAGCGGGATTGTCCGACCGCTCTTCGAGGTGCACCCCGACACCGCCGATCTCGGCGAGTTCTCACGCGAGGCCGAGCACCGGACGAGCGTGCGCATCCGCAGCCGGATGGGAGAGCGTGGAGCCATCGTCTCCGCCGAGGCGACCGTTGTCGGACTCGAGACGCAGATCGTGCGCGATCAGGCGGATGGGCACCTTTGGTTCGTGGTCGTTCATGCTCGCGACGACCTCGCGGGGGGGGAGGTCGACGGCATGCTGCGTATCGAGACCAGGAGCACGGTCGTGCCCGTGATCGAGGTCCCGGTGCGCGGCCACGCCCGGATGTAGGGCCGCGATTCGGCTTCGCAGGCTCCTAGAGCTCTTTCGGGTCGCCCCAGATCGCGCCTTCGTCCTTCGGTGCCACAGTCTTTCTGCCGTTGCGTGCCAGGCTCTCGACGTCGGCCAACGATGTGGCAAGGCTACTGCGCTGCAGGTCCAGCAGCTCTCCGATTCCGGCCAGACCGAGGTCGACCAGGGTATCGAGCTCCTGGCGAGAGAAGGTCGCCCCTTCGCCCGTCCCCTGGATCTCGACCAGGTTGCCCGAGCCGGTCGCGACCAGGTTCATGTCGACGTCGGCGCGGCTGTCCTCGATGTACTCGAGGTCGAGGCACGCGGTGGCTTCGACGATGCCGACCGAAATCGATGCCAGGCCGTCCACGACCGGCCAGCGTGCCAGGTCCCCCGCCAGATGGACCTGCGCCAGAGCCTCGACGGCTGCCACATAGCCGCCGGTGATCGAAGCGGTGCGGGTGCCGCCGTCCGCCTGCAGCACGTCGCAGTCGACGGTCAGGGTCCAACCGGGCATGGCCCTCAGGTCGATCGCCGCGCGCAGGCTGCGGCCGATCAGGCGTTGGATCTCCGAGGTTCTCCCGGAGGGCCGCCCGCGCGACACCTCGCGCTGCGATCGGGTGTGCGTCGCTCGCGGCAGCATCGAGTACTCGGCCGTCACCCAGCCGCTCTCGTTCTCGTCGAGAAAGCGGGGCACTCGCCGCTCGACCGACGCGCTGCACAAGACGTGCGTATCGCCCATCTCGATCAGAGCCGATCCTTCGGCGAACTTCATGACGCCGGTCTCGATCGACGCGGCCCGCATCTGGTCTGCGCGTCTGCCGTCACTTCGCTGGAACGTTGTGTCGGTCATTCGATCTCCCTAGGAATCTCCATCAGAGCGAACTCAAGGCGTCTGATCAAGCTGGTTCGAGGCAGTTCTGAGCCTGCGCGGCGAGCGCCCCCCGGAGGGACAATAGCGCTAGCGGGGGTCGTGGTATGAGCGCGGCAAAGATTTGGACGCCCTGCGATTCGTGACCACCGCGGCCCCCGCTAGACAAGGAGATCCACCTGCTCGAGCTCGGCGTCGGGTCCGAGGATTCGTCTCGCCAGTCGCCCGAAGCGGGGTGAGTCGTCGGTCACGAGCAGGCGATGGGGTCCGTCTCGCTCCTGCGCCCGTAGCGAGAGTTCCTCGAGACTCGCCGCGACCGTCTCGGCAATCGCCTCCGCCGAGTCGATCAACTGTATGTTGTTCCCAGCCACGCGCGCCAGGACCGGGGACAGGAGCGGGTAGTGCGTGCAGCCCAGAACCAGAGTGTCGATGCCGCGCCGCACAAGAGGGGTGAGGTAGCGCCGGGCGACGGCCTCGGCAACACCGTCGGCCTCCCATCCCTCTTCAACCAGCGGCACGAAGAGCGGGCAGGCGCGGCTCGTGACCTCGAGCTTGGGGCGGTGGGCCATGATCGCTCGCTCGTAGACCCCGGAGCGTACGGTGGCCTCGGTCGCGATTACCCCGACGCTTGTGGCGCAGCGCTCGGCGGCGGTGCGGGCGCCGGGCTCGATGACGCCCCAGACCGGGACGGGCGAATCGAGGTGGGCGAGACCGGTCGCCGATGCAGAGTTGCAGGCGACGACGATCGCCTTGACGCCCCGATCGACCAGATGGGAGACGTTGCGCTCCGTGTAGCGCGCGACGGTGCGTGCCGACTTCGTGCCGTACGGGAGCCGGGCCGTGTCGCCGAGGTAGAGAAAGCTCTCTGCGGGCAGGCGGCGGCGCAGTGCGCGGACCACGGTGAGCCCCCCGACTCCGGAATCGAAGACGCCGATGCTTGGCAAGATCAGGCCGGCGGTCGAAGGGCAGTTGCGACCAGATCGGGGTCCGGCGCCAGGGGATGGGTCGTATCGATATGTCCGCCGAAGGTCTGGCGTTGCCTGCCGTTCCAGAGAAACACCACCGATTCGATCTCGGGGACGTTGTGGAC
Organism: Acidobacteriota bacterium; assembly: GCA_036337765.1. Taxonomy (GTDB): domain Bacteria; phylum Acidobacteriota; class Thermoanaerobaculia; order Multivoradales; family Multivoraceae; genus JAYZDP01. Next base: position 38,661 of record JAYZDP010000084.1, on the reverse strand, counting down.
CAGGGTCTGGACAACGCTGTAGATCGTCAACGCCTCCTGGGTCGAGCCGGTGACCGGCGGTGCCAGAAGTGTGTCGGATCTCAGGTCGACGTAGGCCACGCCCTCCGCCGAGATCAGTACCCCGGTGATCGTCAGCCCTGGCTCGAGGATTGGAGTCAGAGACTCCTCGGTAGGGCCCGAGATCAGCTCCTGGACGAGAGTCGCGGCCATTTCCCGGCCGTCGTCCGACGCCGCGACATCGCGTAGCTCCGGGTAGAGCTCGTTGTGCTCACCCGGGAAGTAGAGCGAGGCCTCGACGGTCTCGATCGACTCTTCGTCGATGAGCTCTTCCGGCTCGGGATCCGTCGGTGTGTCCCCCGCATCCTCGCCCGCCGGCAGTTCAGGGGATGCAGTGCTCTCGGTCTCTTCACCGCTCTCGGCAAGGACCAAGAGAGCCACGACGATCAGCGCTGCGGCGCCGCCGACCAGGGCGAGTGCGGTCCGTCGACTCATCGACTGCCGATCGCTACCGAGCTCTCGGTTTGCTCGAGAAGATCGTTGAAGCGCAGCACGGCGCTGGTCACGGCGTCGAGCAGGCTGGCTCGGTACGCCGGATCGAGGAGCTCGCTCTCCTCGTTGGGATTCGAGATGAAGCCGAGCTCGACCAGAACCGCCGGCATGGTCGCGCCCATCAGAACCGAGAATGGAGCCTGACGCACACCGCGGTTCTCGAGACCCAGGGTGTCGTTGAGCTCCTGCTGAAGGATCCTCGCCAGACGTTGACTCGCCGCTAGGTGCTGGGTCTGGGCGAGATCCCAGAGCAGGAGCTGAAGATCGTCGTCGCCGTCGATGGGCGCTCCCTCCCCGCGGCTCGACTGGTTCTCGACGTCGGCGCGCCGCTGCGCGCGCTCGTCTGAGGCCTCGAGGCTGAGGAAGTAGGTCTCCGCGCCGTGCGCCGACCGATCCGGCGACGCATTGAGGTGGATCGAGATGAATAGGTCGGCCTTGTTCTGGTTGGCGACCGCTGTCCGCGAATCGAGCGGCAGGTCGGCGTCGTCGTCACGCGTCAGGAGTACCTCGACCGGCAGTGCCTCCTGCAGCCTGCGACGCAGGCCCTTGGCGAGGATCAGTGTCAGCTCCTTCTCTTCGGTGCCCGCGGGGCCGATAGCGCCCTGCTCGGGCCCGCCGTGGCCCGGGTCCAGAACGATCGTGCGCAGCCCACCCTGGCCGGGCTCGCGCCTCGACGGCGGCTCGAACCCGCTGCCCTCCGAGGTTACGGTGCCGCCGGCGGAGATGTCGAAGACCAGACGCAGGCCCTCGGTGCGTCCGCGGTTCAGGACATAAGGCGCCGCGGCAGCGGCTCCAGGCTCGAGCTCGAGCCTGATCAGATGGTCGGACGTCGACACGCCTTCGAGATAGGAGCGCCGCGGTTGCCTCACGGTCTTCGCCAGGCGGACGCGGTCGACGGGGACCTCAACGTCGACGGTGGCACCGTTGTCAGTGATCTTGTAGCTCGGTGTCGTGTCGAACTGCATCACCACGGTGGTGATGCCGGAGATGTGTACGACCTGCAACTCCACCCCCACCGTGCGTGCCTTGCGCTGAATGACCTGCAGCTCGCGATCCGAGTTCGACCAGCGGAACTGCAGGCCCAGGAGATCACCGTAGCTCTTGCGCAGCGCGTCGAGCGGCACCCGCACCCCTGCCTCGGTCAGGACCGGCGCCTGGGTCAGAGAGACGATCTCTCTGCCGATCGTGATCGTGCCAGCCCCCGGACCGAACAGAATGTCGGTCTCGGCGATGCGCAGCTGGTGGCTTTCCTGTAACGGTCCGATCACGAGGTCGCCGCCGAGCCGGTCGACGATCGGTTGGAGCAGAAAGAGCGGCCCGGCGAAGCCCGGAGAGATCGGCAGGGGAGAGCGAGCGCCACCGATCGCGAGCGTGGCGGTCTGTGAAGGCAGCTCCGCCACCGGGGCCTCTTGCCCGAGGACAGGAAAGACCAGGAGGACGGCCGCAAAAGCGGGCGGGAGGGCCGATCTCACGAGAGGCAGAATAGCACCCGGCATTGCTGCATCGACCTAACGGTATGTAATTGCGGCGAAGCTGTGTGGATTGAGGCTCTTCAGAGGATTGTGCTAATTTGCGCCTTCGGTTTTGGACGCGCGGCCCGTTCGTCTAGGGGTCTAGGACGCCGGCCTCTCACGCCGGTAACAGGGGTTCGAATCCCCTACGGGCTACCAGTCGCTCCCTCCTCGTTCCTCGTCGGTCGCGCCAGGCAGCCCGTAGGGGATCTCAGCGGTCGCTGCTCGCTGCGCTCGCGGCTCGGGCTCGAATCCCCGGGACCGTCCTCGTTCCTCGACACCAGAGGATCGAGGCGCGGCAGCAGTACGATCTCGTCGTGTTTCACCACGTCTCGTGGTGCTGCGCGTAGACTGGCTGCAGTTGCTGAAGAAGACAGACATCCTCAAGGCCGTCGGTGTCGCCCTCGTGCTCATGGTGGTCAACGTAGCGATCAGCTTTCCTGTTGTGGGGGTATATGCGTACTTCATCGAGCCCGGTCACGAGGCCGAGTTCTATGAGGAGGCGGCTCAGTGGATCGCACCGTGGTCGAGCGTAGTTGTCGGTGTCTTCTTGTTCTTCGGCGCTCTCTACTGGTTCACCCGACGCGCACCCGAACGGCACGCCATCGGATTCGCGCTCGCCGTGGCTTCGACCTACGCCGTGGTCGACTTGGCGATTGTCGCGGGCGCGGGAGCGCTGGCGTCTATCGCGGGAATCTTCGCGCTGTCGATGGCGACCAAGTTCGCCGCCGCCATTGCGGGTGCTTCGGTGGCGAGCCGATCGTAGGTCCTAGAGAGACCGTGCCATTGGCCGAGGCGGAGGGTCCGGGAATGCCGGTGTGAGTGCCCGCGGCCTACGGGTTACCAGTCGTTTCCACCGTCGTCGGTCACTACCCGGCCTCGCGGAAGGTCTCGAGGGGCGTAGCCAGACGCCTTTTAGATCAGACCGGCCTGCCATCACCGAAGATGTCCCGAAGCAGCGGCTGGTTCGCTGCAATCCAGTCCATCAGCCTGAGGTGGTGCTCGAGATACCGTAACGAGTGTTGCTCGGAGCGCTCGGCAAGGGCCTCGTCGCCGACGACCCACGCCAGGACGAATAGGTTGGCCAGCGCGATAAGCGCGGGCATGCAGTCCCGCTCCCGCACCTCGAGGGGGCCCGGTCTCGCGGCAGACGCTGTCTGTTGGTAGGCAGAGGCGAAGGTGGCGAGCCGTTCCGGGCACAGGGTATCGATGGGTGCCTTCGGCCAGTCGGCGACCCGCGGCTGATCGCTCCAGACGGCACAGAAGTAGACGGCGGCTAGAGCAATGTCGAGAGCACGAACGTCGAGATCCGACCAGTCGAAGTCGAGCAGACCCACCACCCGACCGTTGGACCATAGGCAGTTGCCTGGATGAAAGTCGCGATGAATCACCAAGCGCGGCAGGGTGGCACAGGCCCCGGTGACGGTGCGGTCCAGGACATCGCGAGTTTGCCGGCGGACCCGGTCTTGCGAGCCGGCGTAGCTGCTATCGAAACTCCGGCCGCGCACCGGAAGGTGTTCGTGCAGCAGGGTGCGTTCGACCTCCTCAGCGACCGTCTGGCTCGATGGAGCCGACCCTCCACGGAGGCCGGAGACCACTGCGTGATACTCGGCCAGGACGGCAGCGGCTGAGGTCAGCTCGGCCGTTCCACAGCCAGGACGATCCCAGCTATAGCAGTCCTCACCAGCGAGGCGCGGGAAGACGGCGACGTAGCGTTCTGCGTCGCTCCCGTTGGCGACGAGGCCGCGAACAAAGGTGGCGCCGTCGAGGCATCGGATCGGGACAGCGATGCACGGAAAGCCGTTCTGCTCGAGGTACTGGAGGAGGTGATGTTCGTAGTGGAGTCGTGCCTCCGAGCGGCCCCAGCGATAGCAGCGGACAACGTACTCCTCGCGTCCGTCCTCAGAGTCTGTGGCGACCAGGAAGTTCGCATTGACGGTTCCCGAGGTCAGGTGGCGGGCCGCAACCACTCGCCCAATGTCGTAATGCGCGTCAACGACGTCGAGGATCTTCTCGACGAAAGTTCCGGTCATGGCCTTTGGGCTGTCAGCAGAACGCCATGACCGACCCTCGCACGCCTTGCCTCGCTGGTGTTGATCTCTGCTTGGATCGTCCCGTTCTCTATGCGGGGCACGAGGCGCTTGCGAAGATGTTCGGCGAGGCGATCCTGGGCATCGTTGTACCAGGCGAACACCGAGTCACCACTGCGCCAAGCTGGATCCATCGGGCCCTCGGCGTTCAGGTAGTCGGCGAGTGTGAAGTGCGTCTCGTCGACGATCGCCGAGCATCGGATGTCTCTGAAGCCAACGGCTAGGAGAAGCTCTTCGAGCCGGTCCATCGGCACATAACGGTCGGCGAGAGCGTGTGCGGCCTCCGGAACGACGACGTTCAGGTACCAATACGGGCTCGTCGGTGGGCGGAGTTGCTCCTGGTTGCAGGTGCCGATCCACAGCGCCCCTCCCGGCGCGAGCACGCGGAACGCCTCAGCCAGGAACTGCCGTTGGGGTCCGTAGCGCTCCGCAGACGGAGTTGGTTCAGGAGGGAGATGATGCAGGACCTGATTGTTCAAGACACCGTCGAAGGATCGGTCAGCGTATGGCAGCGCCAGCACGCTTCCGCGCAGCAGGGCGGCTCTTGCAAGGTTGCCGACCCGGGCCTGGGCCGTCTGGAGCATGCCTGCGGAGCCGTCCAGTCCGACGATGAAGCGAACCTCCGCAGCCAGACGGGCGATGAACTGACCGGTTCCACAACCGGCGTCGAGAATCTGGAGATCCGCTGTCTCTCTGCCGCTCAGGCGGGCGCTCTCACCGATCGCCTCGCAGACCCTTCCCAGGCCGAAAGGGATGCGAATCCTGTCGTAGCGGTCCGACAGCCGGCTGTACTTCTCGTATGCGGAGAGGTCCTGCTGCGCGCATGCAGGTCGGCGCCCGGCGCCCGTGGTCCTTTCTCCCGGCTGTCTCATCGGTCCTCACTCTGATCTTACTTTGGTGTGTTGTTCCCTTCCTGTGGGTCAGCCCCGAGGACGAGACCTCAGTTGGTAGCTTATGCCGCACGGATCTGACCCAGGAGGAGACCTGCACGCGCCGCCGCGCTGGTCGAGCGTGGCGTCGCTGTGAGAGCCTGCCAGAGAGATGCGAGTGTTCACCACGCTGCCCCAGGCGCGGCTCCCGGAGGTCGGAGCCGCGGCCGTTCAGGCCGAGCGAGACGGTTACGATGGCGTGGTCACGCTCGACAACCGCCACGACCCCTTCCTGCCGCTGGCCATCGCGGCGGTCTCGACGGAGCGCGTCGAGCTCGCCACCGGCATCGCGGTCGCCTTCCCGCGCAGCCCGATGGTGACGGCGATGCAGGCGTGGGACCTGCAGACAGCCTCTCAGGGTCGGTTCGTGCTCGGCCTCGGCAGCCAGATAAAGCCTCACGTCGAGCGTCGCTTCTCGACTGCCTGGAGCGCGCCGGCGCCACGGTTGCGGGAGTACGTGCAAGCGCTACGAGCGATCTGGAGAACCTGGGCCGACGGCGAGCGTCTCGACTTCCACGGCGAGCACTACAACTTCACCCTGATGCCGCCCAACTTCACACCTGAGCCTCTCGATGGGCCCTCTCCGGCAGTGACGGTCGCGGCAGTTGGACCGCGGATGCTAGCCATGGCCGCGGAACAGGCCGACGGTGTGAGGCTCCACGCCTTCTGCACCCGGCGCTACCTCGAGCAGACGGTGAAGCCTCTGCTCGAAGAGCGCCTGGCTCGGCAGGGTCGGGCCCGCTCGAGTTTCCAGATCTCGGGCGGCGGCTTCGTCTGCACGGGTCCCGACGACGAGAGCGTCGCGGAGCAGGTCGAGTGGGTGCGCATGCGGGTCGGCTTCTACGGCTCGACGCCTGCCTACTGGCCGGTTCTCGAGGCTCACGATCTCGGCGATCTCGGTCGACACCTGCGGGAGCTGACGCGTCAGGGGAAGTGGGACGAGCTGCCCCGACAAGTCTCCGACGACGTGGTCCACCTGTTCGCGGCTGTGGGTCGCCACGACCAGTTGGCGGACGCGGTCAGCGAGCGCTTCGGCGGCGTGAGCGACGCGATCGGGGCTAGCGCTTCGCCCGACCGGCCGGGCGGCCTGCCGCCTGATCTCATTTCCGATCTGCAGGCGATTCCGACTCGCTTCGCAGGCTTCTCGCTTGCCTGAGGGCCGTCTATGAGGATCGGTGTCGACGTAGGCGGCACGAATACGGATGCGGCACTCCTGAGTGGCGACTCCATCGTCGCGACGGCCAAGGTAGCGACGACCGAGGACATCACTACCGGCGTGTTTGCGGCGATCCAGGGTGCCATGAGTACCGGCGGGACCGGCTCGGACGAGATCGAGCGGGTCATGGTCGGGACCACCCAATTCACAAACGCCTTCGTGCAACGGCGAGGTCTCGACGAGGTGGCCGTGGTGCGGCTGGCTCTTCCGGCGACCGCCAGCATCCCACCCTTGACCGGCTGGCCGCCCGACCTATCGCGGGCGATGGGGTGTCACACGTACCTTGCCAAGGGCGGCTACGAGTACGACGGACGAGAGATCAGTGCGCTGGACGAAGGGGAGATTCGTGAGATCGCCAAGGACATCGGTGAGCGGGAGCTCCGGTCGGTGGCTATCTCGTGCCCCTTCGCGACGGTGTGTTCGGCGATGGAGGACCTGGCGGCTGAGATCATCGCGGCCGAGCTAGCTGGCGTCGCCATCACGAAGTCTTCCGACATCGGTAGTACTGGCCTTCTGCCGCGCGAGAACGCCGCGATCATGAACGCCAGTCTGCTGTCGATCGGCGACGACGTGGTCGGGTCGCTGGTGGTCGCGTTGGAGAAACTCGGTATCCGAAAGCCGCTCTACATCAGCCAAAACGACGGCACGCTGATGACGGCGGCGCATGCTCGGCGCTTCCCCGTCTTGACCTTCGCGTCGGGGCCGACCAACAGCATGCGCGGCGCAGCGCTGCTTGCACAGCGTCAGGATGCGATCGTCGTGGACATCGGTGGCACCACCTCAGACATTGGAGTACTCGAGCACGGTTTCCCCCGTCAGAGCGCCGTCGCCGTCGAGCTGGCGGGAGTCCGCACCAACTTCCGCATGCCAGATCTGCTCTCGATCGGTCTAGGCGGAGGCAGCCGCGTCCAGACCGGAGAGGAGCTGCGCATCGGCCCCGAATCTGTCGGCTACGACCTGATCCGCGATGCGCTGGTATTTGGCGGCGCCACCCTGACCGCTACAGACGTTGCAGTAGCGTTCGGCTACGCCGAGATCGGAAACCGAGCCAACGTTGCCCATCTGGACCGCTCGCTGCTGGAGGAATGCAGATCCTGGATCCACACGATCCTCTCCGAAGGCATCGATCGCGTAAAGACGAGCGCCGGGGACCAGCCGGTGATTCTTGTCGGCGGCGGCAGCTGCCTCATCAACGAAAGGCTTCATGGCGCTTCCGACCAGATCGTGCCCGAGCACTCTGAGGTGGCCAACGCGATCGGTGCCGCGATCGCCCAGGTCGGCGGGGAGATCGATTGTGTGTTCGGTTATGAAGCCGTCGGCCGAGACGCGGCTCTGGCGCAGGCTCGGGAGGAGGCCATCGGCCGGGCGGTCGAGGCTGGCGCCGAAGCGGACACGGTCGAGGTGGTCAGCGTCGAGGAGGTGCCACTCACATATCTGCCCGGAGGGTCGGTGCGGGTGCTCGTCAAGGCGGTAGGCGACTTGGCTTCTGTCGAGGTGTGAGGCTGCATGCGCATAGGGCACAGTGACATCGACGATCTGGCACGAGGGGCGGCGCTGCTCGGCTCCGGCGGGGGCGGCGATCCGTACATCGGTGCCCTGTTGCTGCGCGCTGGGCTCGACGTTGGCAGCGAGGCGAGGCTTCTGACCCTCGATCAGCTGGCGGACGACTCTCTGGTGATTCCGGTCGCGATGATGGGTGCGCCGACAGTCATGGTCGAGAAGTTCCCCAACGGCGCCGAGGCTGAGCGCGTGCTCGGAAAGCTCGAGGAGATCCTCGGCCGGCGGGCGGAGGCGGTGATTGCGGCCGAGATCGGCGGCGGGAATGCGCTTCTACCGCTCACGTTGGGCGCACAGCTCGACCTGCCTGTCGTCGATGGCGACGGCATGGGGCGCGCGTTTCCCGAGCTCGACATGGTCAGCTGGAACGTCGGGGGGGTCTCGGTCTCACCTCTGGCGATGTCCGACGAGCATGGCAACGTCGTCACGATCGATGGCTGCAGCGGCGCGCACGCCGAGAACCTGGCGCGGCACGTGGTCATGGCCATGGGCGGTATGTGCGTGATCGCGCTCTACCCGATGACGGGGCGCCAGGTGAAGGAGTCGACGGTTCGGGGCACGATTTCGATCGCGCTCGAGATCGGCCGTACGATCGGCGAGGCTCGTGATCGGGGCGACGACCCGTTCGCCGCCCTGGCGCGCACCATCGACGAGGCGCCGCATTACGGACGTCTCTACGACCTCACCGAGGGCAAGATCGCCGATATCGAGCGCACGACACAGGGCGGATTCGCGACCGGCCGGTTGAGGATCGACGCCTCTGGGCAGGAGCCTCTGTACATCGACTTCCAGAACGAGAACCTGATTGCGTGGCGAGGCGCAGAGCCCTGCGCCATGGTGCCCGATCTGATCTGCGTGCTCGAAAGCGACACCGCTGAGCCCCTCACGACCGAGGCCCTGAAGTACGGGCAGCGCGTTCACGTGGTCGCGATCGGAGCCCCCTCGATGCTGCTGAGCGAAGCGGCTCTGCGGGTCATGGGGCCGGGGCGATTCGGTTACGACACACCCTATCGGCCGTTGTCGGAACTGGCGCTCAACTCGCGCGGTGTCCCGTGAAGCCCGACGCGCCCATCTGGCTCTCGTAGGCGCCGGTGATCGAGTCGCCGCCAGCCGTGGCTGTGCCATGAAGCACCGTTTCCTGGCCCATGACTTCGAACTGGGAGATCTACGGCGATTGGGAAGACGACCCTGCAAAACGGGTGACGGACGTTTACCGCGTGCGCGCCTCGTAGCGCCGGCGTGGTAGCGCTTCAGTCGTCGAGGCTCGCGTAGACGGCGCCGATCCACACGGTGTGGGGCATGAAGCCGGTGTACGGCGCATACTTCTCTGGCAGGCCCTCGCCCTGGATCTCCTCGAGCGTCTTTCCCGCTCGCTTCCGGTCGGCGATGTGGTCGATGGTCTCGCTGACGATGTCGTGGAAGTGCTGGAGGTCGGCCTTCGTCGCCAACGGCCCATGGCCCGGGATGATCTTGGTGTCGCCATTGATCAGGGTGAGGACCTGCGCGATGTTGTCTCTGAGGCCCAGTGCGGATCCGCCCACGTCCCGGTCGATGTAGGGGAAGCCGTTCAACATTACGAACTGATCGCCGGTGTGGATGACGTTGGAGTCGCGGAAGAAGATCACCGTATCGCCATCGGTGTGTGCCGGGTTACCGAGGTGGATGACGTCCACGTCCTCGCCGTTCCAATGGAAGGTGACGTTGTCTTTGAAGGTGATCCTCGGTAGGGCCTCGAAGGGTCTCGTTCCTTCGATGAATCGGTTTCCTGCCTCCCGCCCCTCTGCCAGCCGCGCTCGCACAGTCTCGTGCGCGACGATCACGGACTCCAGGCCGAAGCCTGCGTTCCCGCCGGCGTGGTCATAGTGATAGTGGCTGTTGACCACGAAGTCGACGCCGCCCTTCTGGATGTCTTGCACAGCGGCTTTGATCTTGTCCGTGATCGGCATCATCTGGGTGTCGACCATGAGGATGCCGTCGTCGCCGGCCGAGACCGCGAGGTTTCCTGCCAGAGGCGGACTGGGCAAGAGCAGGTAGACCGTGTCGCTGAGCTTTGTTGCTTCGAGCTCGACGGCTGAGACGTCCTGAGCTGAGCCCGAGGACGCCGCCAGAACGCCTGCCGCCACCAACACGAGAAGCCGTGCGACTCGACCGTCGCGATTGAGAAGGTGCTGCGTCATGATCAGTCTCCTGTTTTCCAGCCCATTTAGCCGGCTAATCTGAGCATGTTCCGTCGAGGTCGGCAGATGGTTGCCAATGACAACTATTGTCGCGAATCCGGCGGCCGACGTCGATGCGGCCCGACTCCTTCGAGGCCTGACGTGTAGCGTGTACAGCTTACAGCGCAGCGCCGTGAGGGTCTGCTGAGGGATCGGGGTCGCGCAGTGTTGTTTCTGCTCTTGAGGGACCTGCTAGCTGGTGAAGAGCTGTGCTGCCTTGTCGTAGATCGTGTAGACCGCGAAGCTGATGTACATGGCGGAGGCCAGGATCATGAAGATGATGTTGATCGGTCCGGGTCTCGCCGACTTGGGCAGGCGAGTGAGGTTCATGTACAGCAACAGCGGCACGTATACCGCCATGGCAAAGCCGCCGATGAGAGCCGAGATGAAGAGGAAGTCCAGGCCTGAGGCGCCGTACTTGTCGAAGAACCAGACGCTGAAGGTGCCGATTCCCATCGTGGTGCCGACCAGGATCAGGTACCACTGCTCGAGCTTGAAGCGCCGGCCGAACTTGAAGTTGGTGTGGATCAGATCTGAGAAGACTCGGCTGCCGCCGTCGACGCCGCCGAGCTGGGTCGAGAAGAGTGCTGCCATGCCGACGACCAGGAACAGATAACGCCCGTTCGTCCCGAGGCTCTCCTCGAGGATCGAAGCGAGGTCCCAGATCAGACTGCCCTGGTCCGGCACCAGTCCATTGGGGTAGAGGACGGCCAGTGCGCCGAAGATGAAGAGAAACATCGTGAAGCTGCCGAGGAACCAGTAGAAGATGATCTGGTCGACGTGGATGAAGCGCATCCAGCTGCGGAAGCGACTTTGGTTCTCGGGGGTATCGGGATAGGTGTAGCCGGTGTCCATGTCCTTGACGTCTTGGTGCTTGTGCACCGCGCTCATGAGCGTTGGCATGCGTGCCCCCATTCCGACGCGCTTCTCACGTAGGTAGTAGGCGTAGTACAGATTTCCGAGGCCGCCCAGCCCGGCGAAGACGACGGCACCGAAGAACCGCGAGAACGTGAGCTGGTCGCGAACCGAGCCGTCGTCGGCGAGGACTTCGACCGGGAAGTCGGGGAAGCGCCCGACGTTGAGGAGCCCCGCCCACATCTCCGCGAATATCTCCTTGGTCCCGATCTGCCAGACGACGTAGATGAGGCCGACGACGATGACGGCGATCAGCACGATGATGCAGCGCTCGACGGCGGTGTAGATCACTTTCGGACCGAACAGGATGAGGGCGACCGCGGCGAAGACGATCGCGGTCCAGATCCATTGTGGGCTCGTGTTGTCGACCCCCATGGTCAGGTTGCGCAGCGCCACTCCGGTCTCGCGGGCCCAACCCGGGAGGAACTTGCCGACCACGACGAGCGCCACCCAGAGGTAGACGATCGGCTTGAGCACTCGCACCATGCCCGTGAACGGGCTCTCGCCGGTCACGACGGCCCAACGGCCGACCTCGATATTGATCCACAGCTGCATGAAGAGGCCGAGCGCGGCGGCCCAAAGCAGATCGGCTCCGACGACCGAGGTGATCCACGGCCACATGATCAGCTCGCCCGAGCCGATCGCGATGCCGGCCATGACGACGCCGGGACCCATCATCTTGAAGATCGGTAACTTGCGTTCGGGTAGGTCCGCTTCTTTCAGCGGTGGGACGGGTATGGGCATGCGTGCTCAGGGCCGGAAGCGATCGTAGTAGTTCTCGGGCCCGCTCGCTCGAATGTCCGAGAGCCAATCGCCCTCGTAGGGCCACGCCGCCGGATCGTCGTCGCTCGGGCCCTGCCAGAAGCGGGCGAATGGGCCTTCGGGTCCGCCCTCGAGGGCCCATGCCTGGCGGCGAAAGGTCCAGCTGTCGGGAACGAGGCGGTGGGCTTCGCGAAAGTGGCTGATCGCCGCCGAGTGGTGTCCCTGCGTCTCGAGGTGCGAGGCGAGGTCGAAGTGGGCGTGGCCGAGAGCGACGTCGGTGCTGCGCGGCCGTGAGCGTTCGACGACTTTCCCGGGCGAGAGCGCGAACTGGCTCTCGGCGCCCTTCCCGACCCAGTCGCGCAGGGCACCGTGGTAGGCCTCGGTGTCACGCTGAATCTTCATCGCCTCCGTCGTCATCTCCTTGAACCGATCCGGCATCCCGTCTAGAGGCCCCAAGCTCGGCGGTGCGTAGCGGGGCGGGGCCGGCGCGGTCTCGGCGGGCCGCACGAGGGTGCCCGACTCGTCGATCCACACGGAGCTCGGGATGTTGATTACCCCGAAGAGCCGGGCCAGAAGATGATGCGCGTCGATGAGCGACGGATGCTTGGGCTGCGCCGCCTCGATGAAGGTGCGACATCCTTCGGCTCCCAGGGTGTCGAGTCCGACCGTTACGAGCTCGAAGCCGCTGGGATGGAGCTCGTCACGCAGCGCCTGCCACCCGGGCAGGTCGGCCGAGCATCCTCAGTAGGGTGCCCAGGCGTAGACCAGGACCTTCTGCCCTCGCAGGCTCGAGAGCCGAAAGAGATTGCCGTCGAGGTCTGGAAGCTCGAATTCCGCGTCTTCGGCGGTAACCAGAGCGCGTGCGCCAATCGATTCGGGTCCGACGGCCCAGATCCCGTGCTCGTTGTTGTGCGCGACCGGCAGTCCGATGGCTTCGGCCAGCTCGATGGCGTTGACGACCTCCTGTGCCGCAGCGGTGGGGTCCGCGAGCGGCACACAGACCGTCCCCTTACACGCGCCCGCGGCGGTTAGCTTCCACCCAGTTTCGGCTTCGAAGTCACCGCGCGGCGTCGTCGTGTCGTTGAGGATCATGGCCCAACGGTATCAGGGCCTAGGACGGCGTTCTGGGGCGCTAGCGCGGCTTGATGGGCCGGTTCTGTGGGTACACGGGAGCCTCGTCGGTCGGGCTCTCCGCCTCGGCTGCCTCTACGATCCGACGCGTCACCTTGCGCAGTCCGGATATCAGACCCCAGAGCATGGTGAGCCCGGCGAAGATGAAAACGGTGAGTCCGCTCTCGAAGACCCACTCGATCGCCATCTCCAGCCACTCCTGCACCCAACCAGTCTAGTCAAAACAGACGATGGTACGGTCTCGCGCTGGCTCACAGGAGTGTCACGCCATGCCCCGACCCACCGATCCGAACCAGCACCGCGACGACATCTACGGCGATCTGAAGGCTGAGCCGGCCGAGAACCCCGCGATTCCGGCGGCAACGGTGGTGCTGGTTCGAGACACGGATGGCGGCCCGGAAGTGCTGATGTTGAAGAAGAGCTCGAAGATCGCCTTCGGGGGCATGTGGGTCTTCCCAGGAGGCCGGGTCGACGACGAGGACTACCCGGCCGATCGAGATCTCGAGACGGCCGCGCGTACCGCCGCGTCGCGCGAGGCGCAGGAGGAGGCCGGGGTGCGGGCGAGACCCGACGATTTCGTCTGGTTCGCGCATTGGACACCTCCGGCTTCGACTCCACGGCGCTACGCGACGTGGTTTTTCGCCGCGCACGCCCAGGCAGTCGGAACGGTCGAGGTCGATGGCGGAGAGATCCTCGAGCACACCTGGATCTCGCCCGCCGGCGCGCTCGAGCGTCATCGTGCACGCGAGATCGATCTGGCGCCGCCGACCTGGGTGACGCTCTACCATCTCTCTAACTACAGCCCGTCGGCCGCTGTGCTGGAGCACTTTCGCGAGCGTGAGTCGCGGGTCTACGAGACGCGCCCCGCCAAGCGACACGACGGCGTGCGCGTCGCGATGTGGCGTGGTGATGCCGGCTACGACGGCTGGGACGCCGACGCGAAAGGCGATCGCCACCGGCTGCTTATGGCCGCCGAGGGGTTCGAGTTCGAGCACGCAGAAGGCGACTACTAGCCGCAGGAGGGTTGAGGATGCAGATCAACGGTCACTGCGATCCGATCTTCGAGAACGTACGGGAGACCTTCGAGACCAACTTCACCGAGCGAGGCGATCTGGGAGCGTCCTTCTGCCTGATCCAGGACGGGGAAGTGCGTGTCGACATCTGGGGTGGCCACCTCGACGAGGCACGGACCGAGCTCTGGCACGAGGACTCGATCGTCAATGTCTGGTCAACGACCAAGACGATGACGGCCCTATCGGCTCTGCTTCTGGCCGACCGGGGTGAGCTGGATCTCGACGCCCCAGTGGTCCGCTACTGGCCTGAGTTCGGCGCCTCCGGCAAGGAGACGATCCCAGTAAGCAACCTCATGGCGCACACGGCCGGCCTCTCCGGGCTCGACGAGCCGACAGTTCCTGAGGACCTCTACGACTGGGGCAAGATCACGACTCTGCTTGCCGCCCAGGCCCCATGGTGGGAGCCGGGGACTGCGAGCGGCTACCACGCCATCACGCAGGGCTACCTCGTCGGGGAGGTGGTCCGCCGTATCTCCGGGGTCAGTCTGGGCACTTTCTTTCGCACAGAGATAGCCGAGCCGCTCGGGGTCGATTTCCACATTGGCCTAGGGCCGCAGCACGATGCACGCGTGGCGCCTGTGGTGCCGCCGCCAGGGCCCGCTCCATCGGCGCAGGTCGGCGCCGACACCATCGCGGGAAGGACTTTTGCCAACCCCTTTGCGCCCGCCGAGTACTCGCGCACGGTCGAGTGGCGCCGGGCGGAGATTCCGGCCGCGGGTGGCACCGGCAACGCGCGTTCGGTGGCGCGCGCCCAGTCGCTGCTGGCCTGCGGTGGAGATGTCTTTGGCAAGAGATTGATGTCCGAGGCGGGGTGTCGACGCGCGCTGGAAGAGCAGATCAACGGCACCGATTTGGTGCTCGGGGTACCCCTTCGCCACGGCCTCGGCTACGGGCTGGGCAACGAGACGATGCCGCTTCCTTCTCCGAACGTGTGTTTCTGGGGCGGCTGGGGCGGCTCGACGATCATGGTCGATCTCGACAATCGGATTGCGCTGTCCTACGTCATGAACCGCATGGAGGCCGGAGTGATGGGCGACCCTCGAGGGGCCGCGTTGACGCTTGCCTCCTATGCCGCGCTTCGCGGGCGCGGGTAAGTGTCGCGGATCTCGCTGCTAGCCGGGCGGCGTCTGTTCCCTAGCCAGCTGCGCTTCTCGTGCCTCCGCCGCCTCGGTGCTGACGAAGGCCTTGATCGCCATCGTGGCTTCCTCATCGAGCATGTCGCCGAAGCTCGGCATGCCGAGCTGAGCCTTGGTGCCGACGCGGACGATGACCGAGAACTGAGCCTGGGTCTCCGCGCTCATGCGCCGTAGGTCGGGCGAGGCGGTGGCGACGATCGAGGCGACCCCGAGGCCGCGATGACAGATCGCGCAGTGCTGGTGGTAGAGCGCGTTGCCGCGATTCAGCGTCTCCTGCGAGGCGGTGACGGGCGGCTGCTCGGGGATCGAGAGGTCACGCAGTGGCGGTTCCGGGTAGTCGGCGTCGGCGCCAAGCTTGAAGACCAGAAGCTTGCCCCGGGTGTCGTACTTGAGGTTGCCCGAGACCATACCTGCCAGGTACTGCTCGCCGTCGAGTTCGTAGGTCATCATCGACGACGAGAAGTTGCCGTAGCCGTCGAACTCCCAGATCCGCGATCCGTCATCGCTGTTGTAGGCCGAGAGCATGCCGAGGCCGTCGCCCTGGAAAAGGACACCAGTCGTGGTGGCCAGAACGCCGCCGTTGAACGTCGACGGCAGCTCGTTCTTCCACAGGTGCTCGCCGCTGAGCGGGTCGAAGGCGACCAGATAGCCCTTCGACGGCGGCTGCGGATCGGCGTGGCGCTCGAGCTCCTGGCGGTACGGGCCGAAGGCCACCCCAAGGCTCAGGCCCCAGGGGTTGATCTTGTACTTGCCGGTTTTCACGAAGCTCTCGTCGAGCCCGTAGAAGTTTGGAAAGTCGTGGTAGTAGAAGTACATGATCCCCTTCGATTGGTCGAAGGACATCGGCTCCCAGTTGTGAGCGCCGGCGTTGGCCGGATAGATCCACTGCGGGTTGTTCTCGAAGGCGGTCTCGGGGTTCTCGATGGGGCGTCCGGTCTCCATATCGACGTGGGTCGCCCAATCGATGCGCTCGGTGTAGGGGTGGGCCCGTAGCAGCTTGCCGTTGGTGCGGTCGATGACGTAGAAGAAACCGTTCTTCGGTGCCTGCAGCAGCACTTTGGTCGGGACACCGTCGAGGTCCATTTCGCCGAGCGCGATGTCCATCGCCGCGCTGTAGTCCCAGTTGTCGCCGGGGACGGTCTGGTAGTACCACTTCATCTCGCCGGTGGCGGCGTCCACCGCCACGACTGCAGTCAGGAAGAGATCGTCGCCTCCTCCTGGCGAGCGGATCTCACGAGGCCAGGGGGCGCCGTTGCCGACGCCGATGTAGAGGTTGCCAAGCTCCTCGTCGTACACCAGTGAGTTCCATGCCGTGCCACCGCCGCCGTACTTCCACCACTCGCCTCCCCAGGTCTCGGCCGCCATCTCGAGCTCGGGATGCTCGAAGGGCTGCGACGGATCGCCGGGCACGAGGTAGAAGCGCCAGGCCACCTCGCCGGTGTCGGCGTTGTAAGCGGTGACGTAGCCACGACGATGGCCACTCTCTGAGCTGCCCTGGCCGATGAAGACCAGACCCACCGCCGCGCGCGGGGCACCGGTGATGTTGAAACGACCCAGCGCCGTGGGGTGCCAGGTGTCGACGTCCCAGACCTCCTCGCCCGAGGCCTGGTCGATGGCAATCAGGCGGCCGTCAAAGGTGGCGACGAAGACTTTGCCTTCGTAGACCGCCACCCCGCGATTCACGACCCCACCGCAGCAGGAGTACTTGACGAACTCGCGGTCGGTCTGTGGGTCGTAGTGCCAGATCTCGTCGCCCGTGCGGGCGTTGAGCGCGTAGACCTCGCTCCAGCCGTTGGACGCATACATCACGCCGTCGACGACCAGCGGTGTTCCCTGCATCCGCTCACGCGCGCCACCGATCTCCCGGTGCCAGGCGAGGCCGAGTTGCGCGACGTTGTCGCGCGTGATCTGGGTCAACTGCGAGAAGCGCTGCTCGCGGTAGTCCATGCCGTAGCTCAGCCAGCTGCCGGGCTCGTTGGCGGCTGCGCTGGAGATGCGCGCGTCGTTGACCGGTCCGCGGCTGGCGCGAGCCGTACCCACAGCGTTGGCGTCAGTGGCGCTGTCTTTACTGCCACCGCAAGCGGCGAGGACGAGCGCGAGTAGGACACTGATTCGCTTCATGTCTCCCTCCGGGGCGCCGACGATGTCGCACGAAGCGAGATGATATCCGCCAGCGGGTAGGATGCGCCTCCCAACCCGGGAGGTGATTCGGATGCGTTCGACGCCGTGGATTCTCACGCTGCTGGTCGTGGCCGGCTGCGCTTCGGAGGAAGGTCCGACCCCGTTGGTCGGCAACGCCGACTGGCCGGTCTACCTCGGCGACAACGGCCGGCAGCACTACTCGCCGCTCGACCAGATCACGCGCGACAACGTCGGGCAGCTCGAGCTGGCCTGGTCCTACACTTCGGGCGAGCCCCGCGGTCCTGGTGGAACGATGTACACCAGCCCGCTGGTGATCGACGGCGTGCTCTTCGCCCTGTCGCCGAAGCTGATTCCCTTTGCCCTGAACGCAGCGACCGGCGACGAGATCTGGCGCAACGAGCTCGGTCTTTCCGGCGGTGCCCAGCGCGGTCTCATGTACTGGGAGGGCAACGGCGAGCGACGGATCTACTTTTCGCAGAACGACGAACTCTTCGCGCTCGACGCCACGAACGGATCGCTGATTTCGGGATTCGGAGTCGACGGACGCCTCAACATGAGACCGCCGGGGATCCAGCGTCGCTACCTGGGCGTGACCGTGCCGGGCGTGGTTTTCGAGGACAGGCTCATCATGGGCTTCTCGACCACTGAAGATGCGGACGCCTACCCCGGATCGATCCGCGCCTTCAGCGCCGTCGACGGCAGCCTGGTCTGGCAGTTCGACACCATCCCCAAGCCGGGAGACCCGGGGTCCGAGACCTGGGCCGAGGGCTCGCTCGAGCGCCGTCCGGGCGGTGCCAACGTCTGGACCGGCATGACGCTCGACGAGGAGCGCGGCATGCTCTTCGCCCCCACTGGCTCGGCCACCCCCGACTTCTACGGCGCCAATCGGCTCGGCGACAACCTCTACGCGAATTGCATCGTAGCGCTGGATGCTCGCACCGGCGAGCTCAGGTGGCACTACCAGAACCTGCGCCACGACCTGTGGGACCGCGACAACCCGTCGCCGCCCACCCTGGTGCAGCTCGAGCGCGAGGGCCGCACCATCGACGCCGTCACCCTGACCACTAAGTCGGGCCATCTCTTCGTGTTCGACCGTGATACCGGCGAGTCCATCTTTCCGATCGACGAGGTCGAGACTCCGATCCCGTCGACGCTGCCAGGCGAGGTGCCGGCCAAGAGCCAGCCGGTGTCGAGCCTCGCGATCAGCCGCCAGCAGTTCGAGATCACCAACCGCTCCGAGGAGGCGACCGCCTTTGTGCGCGAGCAGATCGAAGGCTGGGACCTTCGCCCCTGGGCGCCGCCCCAGGTCGGAAACCTACTCTTCTACCCCTGGTACGACGGTGGAGCCGAGTGGGGCGGATCGGCCTACGATCCGGCCACCAACCGCTTGATCCTCAACTCCCAGGACGTCGCCGGCATCCTCGAGCTGTCGGAGGTTCCTGCCGGCTCGAGCGACTATGGCACCTATGCAATCCTGTGCGGCACGTGTCACGGGCTCGAGCTTCAGGGCACCGATCAGGGCGAGCCACTGCTGGGCATCTTCGACCGCCTCGAGCGCAGCGAGGTTGCGGACCTCATCCGCGACGGCCGCGGCCGCATGCCCGGCAATCCGGTGATCGACGACGGCCAGATGCGCGCGGTCATGCGCTACATGGCCTCCGAAGATCCTCAGCCAGACGAGCCGACCGGCGAGGTCGAGTACGTCCTCGGTGGCTACGTTTACCTAAAAGACCACGAGGGTCTGCCCGGGAACAGCCCGCCCTGGGGCACGCTGAACTCGATCGACCTGGCGACAGGCGAGTTCGACTGGCGCGTCAACTTCGGCAATTACCCGAGCCACCCGGACCTCGGCTATGGCGCTGTCAACTACGGTGGCCCGGTCGTGACCACAACCGGCCTCATCTTCATCGCCGCCACCCCTGACGCGAAGCTTCGGGCCATCGACATGCGCGACGGCGAGACCCTGTGGGAAGCCGACCTGACCGCCGCCGGCTTCTCGACCCCGGCGATCTACGCGGTCGATGGCAAGCAGTACGTCGTCATCGCCGCCGGCGGCGGCCGAATGACCGGAGTCCACTCGGGCGCCGATTACATGGCCTTCAGCTTGCCGTAGGAAGAGCTCGAGGCCCATCGTCTCGTAGAATCGCCCCACATTGCCTCTGGCCCCGGGAACCCGGTTCGGTGAGTTTGAGATTGTCGGTCCACTCGGTGAGGGTGGCATGGGCGAGGTGTATCGGGCCCGTGACGAGAACCTCGGCCGAGAGGTGGCATTCAAGCTGTTGCGCTCCGAAGTGACCGCCGACGAAGAGCACCGGAGCCGCTTCGAGCGCGAGGCGCGGGTCCTAAGCCCATTGTGCTTGGGGATTTCTCGGCCGCGAAGATCGAGGCAGTCGACCTTCGAAACGGATCGCGCAGGGCGGTTTGGAATGGCGGCACGCACCCGCAGTACCTGACCGGCGGTACCGTGGTGTTTTGAGCAGTGGGACCCTCTTCGCGCTGCCCTTCGACGCCGAGTCCCTGCAGGTCGGCGGCACTGCGATGCCGGTTCTGGCGAGTGTCGACTACAGCAACGATCAGGGCGACGGGCGATTCTCGGTCTCGCCGGGAGGCACGCCTGGCGAGTTGCGCCAGACGGAGTCGAGATTCGACGACCCCGCGGTCTCTCCGGATGGCAAGAGGGTGGCCTTTGCGGTCGCCGACGACGAAGGGGGTCTGTGGATCTACGACCTGGCGAGAGGAGTGCCGACTCGCATTACTTCGGCGGCGGCGTTCTTGCCGTCCTGGAGTCCCGACGGGCGCTCGCTCGTCTACTCGGGACGTGTCGATGGCGAGGCGCAGCTGTTCGTGGTGGCGGCCGACGGAACGGGTGAGCCGACCCGGATCAGTCCGTCGCCGAATCGGCGGCAGCTGTGGCCTGACTTTTCGCCAGACGGCCGCCAGATTGGCTTCTCACAACTGGGTCGAACTGCAGACGCAAACATGGATCTTGCCGTTCTGACCTTGTCCAGTGGCGTCGTGGGGCCCCTCCTTCAGACGGAGTTCCACGAGAGGCTCGCGACCCTCAGCCCGAACGGCCGCTGGCTCGCGTACCTGTCCGACGAGTCGGGCGAGTCGGAGGTCTACGTCAGGTCGTACCCGGATATGGGCGCCAAACAGAGGGTTTCTATCGGTGGCGGAAACCGGCCGAGGTGGGCTCCGGACGGTAGCTTCCTCTACTACACTCGGGCGCAGCGCATCACCGGCGTGTCCGTCCATCGCGACGGTGACCAGATGCGCTTCGGCGAGCCCGAGCTGGTGGTCGACCTCGTGGTGTCGCCCGACTTCGACGTCCTGCCGGACGGTCGTTTCGTCGTGATTCCCCGCGTTTCTGCGACTGCCTCCGGCGATCTCGATCGGGTGACGTTGGTGCTCAACTGGGACGAGGAGGTGGAGCGACTCCTGACGAGTGGCTCCGAGTCGTGCGGGTCTAGCGCCTCCTAGACGAGGTTCAGCCGTACCCCGCAGATCGTTACTTGGGCTTCGCCGGTCCGGCAGCCGGTTGCCTCGGCTGCTGCGACAACGGCGTCGGTGTCGGCACGGATGTCGAGCTCGGAGAGCCCCTCGGGCCGGCCGTCGCTACAGGGCACGAACTTCAGGACCGCGTTGTCGAGCGGCATGGTGCTGCCGTCTAACGGAATCTGCGCAATCTCCGACCAGCGGTCCGCGACCTTGGCCGGGTCGTCGCACTGCATGGTCGCCGCCGTGATCGCGGTGCAGCGGTCCGTCACTGCGGGCTTCCAGTCCGGGCCGGCCGGGGCCCAGGGGCCGTCGGGGTCGTTCGCATCAACGCTATTGACCATCGAGTCGATCTCGAAGAACGATCCGCCCGTGTCTTTCGGGTGAAGCTGCATGTTGATGTACTGCTCGCCGCTGTGCTGGTTCACGATGCGGATGCCGAGCTCCTCGACCTGCGCCCGGCGTGGCGCGTGCTCGTCGCACTGGGTGATCACCATGTAGCCGCCGTCGCCGCCGCGGCGCTCGATGTAGCGGCTGCCGGCCGTCGACTCGGAGAGGTCGTTCGGCACGACCACTTCGATGAACTGGCTGCCGACTGGAAAAAGCGCGTTGTGCAGACCGAACCTGCCGACACCGGGGTCGATGTAGCAGACCTTCAGCCCGAGCACTGACTCGAGGTCGTCCTGTACGGGAGCGAGCTCCGTTGCCACCAAAGCGATCTGCCTGAGCCTGAGCCACATGGGGCGCCTCCTTGTTCAGTGAGGGACAGACGCTACACGATCGCATCTGCGGGCGACGGTTTGTCGAATGTGAGGCGAAGTGCTAGAAATCGAGGACCCTTTGGATCGGGAGTCAGGAGTCGAATCATGAAGAGCCGAGTGTTCCTGTTGGTTTTGGCGGTGTTGCTGGTCGCGGCTGCGGCACAGGCGGAGGAAGGCTTCAAGATGAAGCGCACCCACGCCGGCAAGCCGGATCTGTCGGGCAACTACGACGGCGCGACGATGACGCCACTCAACCGCCCTGAAGAGTTGGGCGAGCAGCAGTTCATGACTCGTGAAGAGGCTGAGAAGCTCATGGCCGACAACGCTGAGCGGCGCGCCACGGCGCATGCTCAGAGCGATCCGGAGCGTGGCGCTCCGGTCCTGGGTGGCGCCGAGGTCAAGACCGGCGGCGGCGGCGGTACCGGCGGCTACAACGACTTCTGGCTCGACCGCGGCGACACGCTGTTCGAGGTCGACGGCAAGTTCCGCACCTCGATCGTCTACGACCCGCCGAACGGTCGCCAGCCGGCGATGACAGCGAAGGGCCAGGCGAGGCGCGACCGCAACTTCACGTCGTTCACCTACGTCAACGACGGTACCGCCTCGTGGCTCGACGACGAGGAAGGGCCTGGGCCCTTCGACGGCCCAGAGGAGCAGGCCTGGGCCGAGCGCTGCATCCTCGGCTTCAGCGCCGGTCCCCCGAGCCTTCCCGGTGCCTACAACAACTTCAAGACCATCGTGCAGAACGACGACCACGTCGTGATCCTGCTCGAGATGGTGCATGACGCGCGTAGCGTCCGCCTGGGCGACGCGGAGCACGAGCCAGCGGAGAACCGTAAGTGGCTCGGCGACGCGATCGGCCACTGGGAGGGCGACACTCTGGTGGTCGAGACGACGAACTTCCGCGAGCACACGGGCCTGTACGGTGGCGACGAGAACCTCCACTTGGTCGAGCGCTTCTCGCTTCTCGATTCCGGCGATCTGCTCTACAACTTCACGGTCACCGACCCGACGGCATGGACGGCGCCGTGGAGCGGCGAGTACGTCTGGAAGCGGAAGAACGAGAGGGTCTACGAGTACGCCTGCCACGAGGGCAATTACGCGATGGGCAACACCCTGCGCGGAGCGCGCCTGCTCGAGCAGGAGGAGCTCGCGCGCCGCTCCGGCTCTTCAGGCGGCGGCTAGTGGGGTCCGTGTTAGTCACGGCTTCCTGGCTAGTCTGATCAGTGGCGCGCTCATACCACGGCCCCCGCTAGCGTTGTTCTCCCTCCGGGGGGCGGTCGCCGTGCAGGCCCAGAGTTCGCTCTCGTTCAGCTCAGGCGGCCCTCGGTCGCGTAGCGCAGGATCGCCACTACCTGTTCGGGATCCTCGGCGGTTGCGAGGGCGGCGCCGTTGACCTCCTTCAGGGCGTGAGTGTGCTTCGGTGGATGCAGCACCACGAGAGGCTTGCCCAGGGCGGCGGCGTATCCGGCGTCGAAGGCGGCGTTCCACTGCTTGTACTGGTCTCCGAAGCGAACTACCACGACGTCGGCATCCGCGATCAGGGTGCGGGTGCGCACGGCATTGACCTTGGCGCCTTTGTGGTCCTTCCAGAAGGCGTCGCTCTCCTCGCCCAGGATCGAGACGCCGCAGTCGTCGCTGGCCGCGTGGTCGGTGACCGGCGCAGTGAACTCGACCGGCAGCCCTTCGGCCTCGGCTCCTCTTTGGATCCGATCCCGCCAGTCGGTGTGGATCTCACCCGATAGATAGACATTCCAGGTCTTCGCCATCTCTAACCCCCCAGTCCGAGGACAACGAACCACACGACGCACGCGGCCACCACGACCTGGAAGAAGAACACGGCCCACACGCCGTAGTAAGCGGGCTTGCGCGGATGGATTCGGGGGTCCAGGTTGTTCTTCTGCAGCCACAGGGTCGCCCCCGATTGGATGGGCAGCATCAGGGCGGAGGTCAGGCCACCAACCTTGATGAGGAAGACGAAGCCGGGGCTGAAGAGATAGATGAGGAAGGCGAAGATCGGCAGGAAGGCGACGTACCAGCGGATGATCGCGCGTCGGAGGTCGACGCGGGAGCGGTCGAAGGCGCCCATCTCGATCAGGTAGTCGGGGATCGTGCGCCCGCCCGCGCCGACACCCGAGAGAACGGTAGAGAACAGGATGAAGAAGGCGCCGATGGCGAACACCCACACCGCCCACTGGCCGAGGGTCTGAGTGAAGATGTTCGACAGCACCGCGATCGTCTCGTTGGAGCCTTCGGGCTCGAGCCCCATCTTGTTGAGCACGCCGGCTCCGAGGATGTAGTAGGGGATCGTGGCGAAGGTAACGACGAAGAGCGCCACCAGCACGTCGGTGTGAAGCACTTTCATCCAGCCGCGGGCGTGATGCTCCCAGCCAGGATCATCACGGTCGGAGCCCACATAGCTCGGGTAGCCCTTCTCGATGCACCAGTAGGTGTAGGCCGTGATGTCGCCCGAGGTGGTTCCGGTGTATCCGTAGGCGGCCAGCGCCAGCGAGGCGAACGCGACGAAGAGACTCAGGTCCGGCACGAGCCCGCCGAGGATGTCCGACGGTACCGCCTGGAACTCAGTGAACTGCATCGCGATGGAGCAGACCAGGGTGGTGACGGTGAAGGTCGCCACGAGGACGACCATGACCGTCTCGAGCCATTTGTAGGAGCCGGCGCTGAGGATGATCGAGCACACCACGGCGATGAGGCCCGTCGAGAGGCGGGGGTCGATCGACACATTGGCGAGACCGGCTAGGAAGGTCATCGACTCGCCGGCGCCGCCGATGATGCCGCCCAGCCCCATGGTGCCGGGGAAGTAGGCGATGATGCCGACCCACAATGGCCACGACACCCGCCAGATCCGGCCCGGGATGCGGTTCATCGCCCGCAGGTAGGTGTCACCCGACACGATGGTGTAGCGGGCGAGCTCGGCGGAGACGAGCGACTTGCACCAGCAAGACAGAAGCAGCCACCACAGAAGCGTCCAACCGGCCACGGCGCCGAGACTCGTGGTCAAGACGAGCTCGCCGGTACCGATGACCGCGCCTGAGACGATCAGGCTCGGCCCGAGATACTTGACCCGCTCCCTGAGCGTCGGGGGCGGCGCGTGCGACTCGCCGTGGCGCACGGTGTACGGATCGGGGGCGAAGTCAGGCATCGATGGGCGCTCCTCGCTGGCGCAAGGCCGCCCGCGCCACATCACCGAACAAGTCGTTCACAAACGGGGGCAGGATCGTACCCTAGACTCGACAAGGACAGAACGTCACTATGGTTCTGTCCGCGTGATTGACCCGTTTCTCTCCGCGGCCGGAACCGTGTCCGAGCTGTCGGCGATGTACGACGAATAGACGGCGGAGGTCGAGAAGAATGTCTGGAGCACTTGCCGGGAAGCGGGTCGTGGTCACGTGTGCGGACGTCTTCATGGGGCCGATCACGAAAGAGCTCTTCGAGAGCGAGGGGGCAGAGGTGATCGCGGACACCCGCGATCTCGTGCCTGCTTGTGCTCCTGCAGAGCTGATCTCGGAAACCGGATGCCCGGACGTCGTCATCGTCAACCTCGCTGCACCCTCGTCACCGAACACACGGGTCGAGGAGCTCGATGACGCGACCTGGATCGAGAAGTTCGACGTCATGGTCCACCCTCTCTTCCGCCTGGTGCAGGCGGTGGTTCCCGGAATGAAGGAGCGGGGCTCGGGCAAGATCGTCGTCTACGGCAGCGCCACGGGGTTGCGCAGCATGGCGAAGGTGTCCGCCTACTCGACCGCTCGCGCGGCGCAGGTCGGTTTCGTCAAAGCAGCCGGCCTGGAGGCGGCACGGCACAACGTGCAGATCAACCTGATCGCGCAGAACTACGTCGAGAATCCCGACTATTACCCACCCGAGCTGGTCGAGACCGAGCGTTTCCAACGGCACCTGGCCCGCAACGTTCCTGCCGGCCGCCTGGCCACTGGTCTCGAAGACGCTCAGCTGGCGCTGTTTCTGGCCAGCGACCAGAGCGACTTCATCGTCGGCCAGGCGATCCCGTTCAGCGGTGGGTGGACACTGAACGGTTGAACCAGGAGCTACCCATGAGCTACGAAACCTCACCCTCGAATGTGAAGACGGCATCGCGACTCTCACCTTGAACCGACCCGAGTCGCTCAACGCGATCACGGTGCAGATGGGGCACGAGCTGACCGACGCCATAGCCCGAGTGCGCGATGACCCCGAAGCTCGCGTCCTGCTTTTGACCGGCGCCGGTCGCGCCTTCTGCGCTGGCGAGGACGTCAAGCAGCGCCCTGGAGACTCGGAGGAGGTCCGCGCCCGGTCGACACCGCTCGGCAAGCTCATCCGCGGGCCACTGGGCCCCATCGAGTTCGCCCACGTCTTTCGCAACATGCCCAAGCCGGTGATCGCGGCGGTCAACGGTGCGGCGGTGGGTCAGGGGCTCAGCCTCGCGCTGGCCTGTGACATGCGGATCGCCTCCGAGGACGCCCGGCTCGGCGCTGTTTGGACGCTGCGGGGCATTCCGCCCGAGTCGGCCGGCTCGTTCCTGCTGACGCAGCTGGTCGGGCCAGCGAAGGCGTGCGAGCTGATCTTCGCCGGCAAGATCGTCGGCGCGGCGGAGGCGGCCGAGATCGGTCTGGTTAACCGGGTTTATCCGAGCGCGGACTTCCGGGAAGCGACTCGCGACTTTGCGAAGGAGATGATCGCAGGCGCGCCGGTCGCGATCGGAGTATCGAAGATGATGATTTACCAGGCGCTCGAGGCGAGCCTCGGTGTGCACGGCCGGCTGGATTTCCTCGGTCTGCAGTATTGCTTCGACACCGAGGACCGCGAGGAGGGTATCCAGTCGTTTCTAGAGAAGCGTCCGGCCGAGTTCACCGGGCGTTGAGAAGCGGTCGCGACGGCTACGTGCGGACTCGCCAGATCGCGTCGGCCCGGCGACTGACCTCGGAGATCATGCGCGCGACCTCTTCCCGGTCGCGGATCGGATCGAGAGCCTGGCAGCGCTCGATCCAGTCGGCGTCGACGAAGGAAGGTGAGTCGACCGCCTTTCCTAGCTCAGATAACGCGAGGTCGTGGGCGCCCAGCGGGATGAGTGCCTCGACGGCCAGCTGACGCATATAGGCATCGAGGTGCGCGGCTGGGCGGTTCGCCTCCATTGACTGCGTGTCGCCGTAGCAGCCTCGCGTCCCGTCTATACCTAGAATAGCTATGTATAATGCCTCTATGTATAAGGGAAGGGCCCCGGGGTCGTGAACGTCTCCAAGGATCTGGTCGCCGCGTCGGCGACCCCGCTCGTTCTCGGGATCCTCGCCGAGGGTGAGAGCTACGGCTACGCCATTCTGAAGCGCGTGGCCGAGCTGTCGAGTGGAGAGCTGCGATGGACCGACGGCATGCTCTACCCGCTGCTGCACCGTCTCGAGCGCCTCGGCCACATTGAGGCGCACTGGCGCTCTTCTGACACCGGTCGCCGCCGCAAGTACTACCGGATCACTGCCCGGGGTCTCGAGGCTCTCCAGGCCCAACGCCTCCAATGGGAGGTCGTCGAGGGGGCACTGAAGGGGGTTTGGCGGTCCGTCGTTATTGCACCGGACCGTCTGCGGCTCCCGCGAGAGGCGACCTGATGGCCGAGGCACCACGTGATCTCGAGGCTCAATTCGGGCAGTGGCGTACCTACCTTCGGCATCGTCAGGCGATCCGAGGCACCGATGTCGAAGAGCTGGAAGGACATTTGCGCGATCAGGTTGCGGCGCTTCAGGATTTGGGGCTGGATGACGACGAGGCCTTCCTGGTAGCGGTCAAGCGACTCGGCAGCCTGGACGCCCTATCTCGCGAGTTCGCACGTGAGCACTCCGACCGCCTGTGGAAGCAGCTCGTTCTCGCCCCCGGGCAGGTGGATGCGGGCAAGGCCGAGCGCACGGACGTCGGCGTGGTGGTGGCGCTGGCGCTCAGCGCCGCAGCCCTCCTCAAGCTCCCCCATCTGTTCGGCTTCGCCACGTTCGGGCCCGAGGTCATCGACAGCTTCTACGCTCGCAACCTGAGCCTGTTCGTCTTCCCCGTCCTAGCCGGTTACTTCGCCTGGAAGCGTGGACTGGACCGAGCCGGCTGGGGATGGCTCGCGGGAGCGTTCGCCTCCAGTGCCGCCGTCGTCAACCTGCTGCCCTTCACCGATTTCGGCAACACCGAGGTGCTTGCTGTGCTGCACCTCCCGATCGCCGCTTGGCTGGTCGTCGGCTTTGCCTACGTGGGTGGCAGGTGGCGATCGGGTCGCCGCCGGATGGATTTCGTGCGCTTCTCGGGCGAGCTCTTCATCTACTACGTGCTGATGGCACTCGGTGGCGGCGTGCTGATGGTGTTCACCGCGCTGATGTTCGCGGCGATCGGCCTGAGCGCCGAAGACCTCGTGCAGTTCTGGATCCTGCCCTGCGGTGCGATGGGCGCCGTGATCGTCGGGGCATGGCTGGTGGAGGCGAAGCAGAGTGTGGTGGAGAACATGGCGCCGGTGCTGACCCGGGTCTTCACGCCGCTTTTCGCGATCCTGTTGTTGGTGTTTCTGGCCACCATGCTCTGGACCGGCAGCGGCCTCGATGTGGAGCGCGAGCTCTTGATCGGCTTCGATCTCCTGCTCGTCCTGGTCCTGGGCCTGCTGCTCTACGCCATCTCGGCCCGCGACCCCGATGCGCCGCCCGACGCCTTCGACCTGACCCAGCTGGTGCTCGTCGCCAGTGCCCTGCTGGTCGACGCGCTCGCCTTGGCAGCGATCGCGAGTCGAATCTCAGACTTTGGCTTCAGCCCGAACAAGGTCGCCGCACTGGGCGAGAACCTGATCCTGCTGGTCAACCTCGGTTGGTCGGCGGTGCTCTATTTCCGCTTCTTGCGCGGTCGGTCGCCTTACTCGGCGCTCGAGCGTTGGCAAACCGCGTACCTACCGGTCTATGGAATTTGGGCGTTGCTGGTCGTCGTCGGCTTCGGGCCGATCTTCGACTTCTCTTGAGCTTGGTATCAGTCGAGAGATGTGAGAAACGAGATCAGCAGATCGTTGGTCTCGGACCCCTTCTCCTGCTGCACCCAGTGGCCGGTCGCGGGGATGAGGTGCACGCCGCGCAGGTCGTCGGCCACGGCGCCGAGGCTCGCCTCCAGCTGCTCCTTCGTGGCTCCGCCGATCACACCGTCCTGCTCACCGGCGATGAACAATGCCGGGGGAGTCACCCGGGCGCCGGCCAGCTCCGGGGTCAGCTCCCAGGAGCGGCCGATGTTGCGGTAGTAGTTGATACCGCCGCGAAAGCCGGCGCGCTCGAACTCGCCCACGTAGTAGTCGAGATCCACCTGGCTGAACCAGGGCGGGAACTCCGTCGGCATCCCGAGCCGGCCGATCCAGCCTCCCGCGGAGCGAAGGGGGTCGGTGATGGTGGGCGGTTCCCGCAGAGTGTCCGGCGAAGTGTAGAGACTTTTCAGCAGCGTCCTGGGGTCGGCGCCGAATTCGGCGTCGGCGATGCCGTTGCCGTCCTCGTCGAGCTCTTGGAAGTACAGCATGTAGAAGAAGTTCTCGCCGAAGCCCTCCTTCATCGACTCAATCGGGTGGGTCTCGCCGCGGCCGCCGTAGGGCACGCTCAGCGCCGCCACGCCACGCACGCGCGCGGCCTCGATGAGCGAGCAGTTCCACACCACCGCGGCTCCCCAGTCGTGACCGACCAGGACCGCCTGCTCCTCTCCGTAGTGGTCGATCAGACCGATCAGGTCCCGACACAGGGTGGGCGTGTCGTAGGCCTCGATCTCGCGCGGCGCGGAGGTCGATCCGTAGCCACGCATGTCCGGGGCCACGGCGCGATAGCCGGCAGCGGCGATCGCCGGCAGCTGGTGGCGCCACGAGTACCAGGACTCCGGAAAGCCGTGCGCGAAGATGACCAGGGGGCCCTCCCCGGCCTCCGCCACTCGCATGGTCAGCCCGTTGCTCTCGACCATGCGAAAGGAGACTCCGGCGACCGGCGAAGCCACGACGGGATCCTCCTCGGCGACGGCCGGCTCTGCCGCCGGCTCCGGCTCGGGGCCTGCGCAGGCCGATACGGCAAGCAATAGAGCGAGACCGATTCGGGTCAGATGACTCGGGGTGGGGTGGGGCTTCATGTCGTGTCTCCTCAGGTCAGTCCCGACTTGCGCAGCGGCAGTTCGCGGACGCGCTGTCCGGTGGCGGCAAAGATGGCGTTGACGACCGCCGGAGCCAGGGGCGGTGTGCCGACCTCGCCACCGCCACCGATGGCACGACCGGACGGCACGAGCAGGGTCTCGATGAGCGGCATGTCGGCCATCTTGACCATCGGGTAGTCGGGGAAGTTGCGCTCGACCACTCGGCCGTTCTTGATCGTGATCTCGCCGAAGAGGGCTGCAGAGAGAGCAAACACGATGCCGCTCTCGAGCTGCGCCTCAAGGCCGTCGGGGTGGATCACCTCGCCGGTGTCCGCGGCGCAGACCACGCGGTTCACCTTTACGCCGGTCTCTGCATCGACCGTGACCTCGGCGACCTGCGCCACGATCGAGCCGAAGCTCTCGGCGATCGCGATGCCGCGCCCTCGTCCCGGCTCCATCTCTTCGCCCCAGTCGCCTGCTTTGGCAGCGGCGTCGAGAACCGCGATCATCTCAGGCCGGTCGGCCAGCAGCTCGCGACGCAGCTCGTAGGGATCGCGGTCGGCGGCCTCGGCCATCTCGTCGAAGAACGCTTCGGTGAAGAAGGCGTGCTGCGAGTGGGCGACGCTTCGCCAGTTGCCGAAAGGTATGTGCGTACCGTCGTCCGCGTAGCGAATGCGGGTGTTGGCGATGCCGTAGGGGATGTGCGCCGCCTCTGACGGCTCGTTCTTGCCGATGTGATCGTTGAGCCAGGCGGTGGGTGCGCCGCCCGCGTCGACCCCGGCGGCGAGCCGGGCCGTGATCGCGGGTCGGTACGCGTCGCGGCGCATGTCGTCCTCGCGCGACCAGATGGTCTTGACCGGATACGGCACGTGACGGGCCACGTCCACCCCCTGGCGCACGTAGTCGGGCGAGAACATGCCGCGGCGGCCGAAACCGCCGCCCAGCATGACCGAGTGGACCTCGATCGAGTCGGCGTCAAGGCCGGTGACGTCGGCGGCCATGGCGCGGGTGTGGAGGAAGTTCTGGGTGCCCGTCCAGACGTCCGCTCCGTCTTCCCGAACCCACGCCGTGCAGTTCAGCGGCTCCATGGCGGCGTGGGCGAGATAGGGGACCCGGTAGGTGGCTTCGACCTGTTTTGCGGCGCTGGCCAGCGCCGACTAGACCTAGCCGCTCTCGCGATACAAAACGAAATAGCCCGTAGTGAGGCCCTGTGCCTGGCGGGCAAGGATGTCCTGCGATGAGACCTCGCTGTGGCCGCCGTCGTCCCACTCGACGTCGAGGCTGCGCAGTGCCTTCTGCGCCGTCCAGTACTTGTCGGCGATGACGGCGACGCCGCCCTCGACTTCGACCACCTTGTCGACCCCATCGATCGCAAGCGCCTTCGTCGCGTCGAAGCTCACTACCGATCCGCCGAAGACGGGGATGTGCTCGACGGCCGCGTAGTGGAGGTTGTCCGGCTCGGCGTCGATGCCGTAGACCGGCTTGCCCTCGACCTTGTCGGGAATGTCGAAACGGGGCTTCGACCGGCCGACGATCGAGTGCTGCGAGGCGGGCTTCATCGCGAGCGTTCTAGGGGGGTCGAGGGCCGCGGCCTCCTCGGCGAGCTCGCCGAAGCCAAGCTGCTGGCCCGAGCCCGGATGGCTCACGACCGAGTGCGCCACCTCGATCTCTCCCTGGGGTACACCCCAGCGCTTCGAGGCGGCCTTGGTCAACATCCACCGCGCCGCCGCGCCGGCCTGGCGCATGGCGAACCGGCCGGTGAAGCGCACGCTCGACGAGCCTCCGGTGACCTGCAGGTTCAGGAGCTGTGCGGTCTTGAGCGTCGCGAAGTCGATCATGTCGCTGAAAATGGCGGGTACGTCGCCCGGCATGAGGAAGCCACGTGCCAGCGCCGCGTTGGCGAAGACAGCGTGCGCCGGCGCCTGCTCGGCGCGCACCGTCTCCCAGTCCGCGTCCATCTCTTCCGCCAGCATCATCGATAGGGCTGTGTGGATGCCTTGACCCATCTCGGAGTGAGGCACGAGGACGATGACTGTGCCGTCGGGTGCGATACGGATCCAGGTATGGAGGAAGAAGTCGCCCCCATCAGCGTGACCTTCCTGTGCCTCGTCTCGCACGTCGCCGTCGACCAGGAAGGCACCGAGCACCAGTCCGCCGCCGACCGCGGCGCCGGAGATGAGAACCCCTCTGCGCGTGATCTTCATGAGCGCACCTTCTCGGCCTCGTCGCTCGTGGCTGCGATGTCGGCTGCGGCCCGGTGGATGGCCGTCCGCACGCGCTGGTAGGTACCGCAGCGGCAGATGTTCGTCATCTGCGCGTCGATGTCGGCGTCGGTCGGCGCCGGTGTCTCGCGCAGCAGAGCCGCCGCGCTCATCAGCATCCCCGACTGGCAGTAGCCGCACTGCGGGACCTGCTCCACCACCCATGCGGTTTGCAGCGGGTGAGTACCGTCGGGCGAGAGACTCTCGATGGTCTCGATCTCGGCTCCTTCGGCTCGTCGGATCTGAAGCCGACACGAGCGCTTGGGCTGGCCGTCGACCATGACCGTGCAGGCGCCGCACTCGGCAATGCCGCAGCCGTACTTCGTGCCCTTCAGTCCCAGCTCGTCGCGCAACACCCAGAGCAGCGGCATGTCGCCCTCGACGTCGACCGTGACAGCGCGGCCATTGACGTGAATCTCATAGCTCATCCCGGGACTCCCCTCCAACGCGGGCCATCTCAGCCCACCGACGACCGGACCTCCTCGGCCCTCATGCCAAGGTTGCCGTACCGATGGTAGTCGATGCAAAGGCTCTGTTCGCGTAGATAGTGCAGCAGCTCGATTCGGCCGATTCCGAGCACCGAATCGGCAGCGATGTAGAGACCGACTCGCGCGGCCGCCGCGGCCAGTGTGGGAGCCACCCGCTCTGCATCGGCGAAGCGCAGTCCGCGGACCAGGTCGTTGCCGGCCTCGACGCGCTCGATCCACGGGCGTGCGGATGAACGTGTGGCCTTGTCGCGTGGCAGCTGGATCATGCGATCAAGCTCCGCCTGCTGGCGTTGCTCCTGCGGCGTTTGCAGTGCTACCGCGCTGTGTTGGAGATCGCGTGCGAGCCGCACGGCGCGCTCGATCAGAGCCTGCTCGGCTGGGTCGTCCGCGAGCGCCATGGCTACCGAGGCGTCTCGCCGCGAGCCCCCGCGCCGCGAAGCACCCGCCCTGGCCTCTCGTCGGTGAGCTCGCCGTTCTCGAACGCCACCCGGCCGTTGACCACGACGACCGAGAAGCCTTGAGCGTAGGAGTGAGGTGCCTCGAAGGTGGCAGTGTCGCGGACGGTCGCCGGATCGAACACGGCGAGGTCGGCCTTCATGCCCGGCCGCAGTAGCCCACGATCTCCGAGGCCGGTGCGCTGCGCGGGCAGGCTCGTCATCTTGCGTACCGCTTCCTCGAGCGTCAGCACTCCCTGTTCCCGCACGTAGCGGCCCAACACCCGGGCGAAGGTGCCGTAGCTTCGCGGATGCGGCACGCCGCGACCGAAGATCATCACACCGCCGTCCGACGCCACCATGACTGCGGGGTGGCGCAGGATGCGTACGAGATCTTCCTCGCCGATGGCGTGAAAGACCGCCTGACAGCCGCCCTGCTCGACGATCCAGATCGCGGTGTCGGCGGCGTTGGTGGTGTCGGCTTGTTGACCGCGGGCGCGGGTCAGGTCGGCGAGCGTCTGTCCCGCCAGCGATGGATCCCACTCACACCAGGAGATCTGTACGCGCGAGGCGTCGCCGCCACCGCGCTCGTCGCGTATGATGAGTGCGCTCTCGTCCCGAAGGGGGGCGCGCGTTGTCGGGTCTGCCAAGCGTGCAACGACCGCCTCCCGACCCCCCTCTCGAGCCCACTTCGGCCACAGCGCCGAGATGATCCCGGTACTCGACGCGGTGTAAGGGTACTGATCGAGGCTGACGTCGACCCCGCGTGCCCTCGCCTCGTCGACCAGGCGAAGCGTGTCGACACTGCGGCCCCAGTTGGGCGAGCCGATTACCTTATGGTGGGTGATCTGGGTGGGCAGGCGTCCGATCTCTCCGATCTCGATCGTCTCGCGAACGCTTTCGAGAATCTGCGATGCCTCGTCGCGCATGTGCGAGATGTGGATGCCACCGAGCTCCCCGGCGATCCGCGCCAGACCTGCTACCTCTTCCGTCGTGCCGAAGGCACCTGGGACGTAAAAGAGACCGGTCGACAGCCCGAAGGCGCCGTCGCGCATACCCTCGCGAACCAGCTCCTCCATAGCGGCGAGCTCGTCTGCTGAGGCGCGGCGATCGACTTGCCCGACGACGGCGCCGCGCACCGAGCCGTGGCCGAGAAAGCTTGCGTAGTTGAGCGAGATGGGCGTCTGGTCGAGCTTGTCGAAGAAGGGGCCGAGAGGGACGTCGGACGTCCCATCCTGCCCCTCGAAGATCGTGGTCACTCCCTGGCGCACGTAGTTGTCGGCGGTCGGTACCTCCAGGATGTTGCGGCGCGAGTGCGTGTGGATGTCGATGAAGCCCGGGCTCACTGCCTCGCCGGCGACGTCGATCACTTTTGCGGCCTCGCCTTCGATGTGTGCGGCAACCTTTGCGATCGTGTCCCCCGTCACGGCTATGTCGGCGCGAAACCAAGGCGCGCCGCTCCCATCGATCACCCGCCCGTTGCGCAACAGCAGGTCGTAGCGCTGAGCCTGGACAGCGCTCATCGTCGAAGCGCAAACGACCAGGGCAGCGAAAAGCCGGAGCGGGTGGTATTTCATCGGGATCCGAGGCATCGTATCGGTCCGAGAAGGAGATCAACCGTGGGTGGAAGGCTCGAAGGCAAAGTCGCGATCGTCACCGGCGCTAGCCGCGGTCTGGGGGAATACTGCGCGGTCGGCTATGCACGCGAGGGGGCGAGAGTCGCCGTCGCGGCGCGCACGATCGAGGAGAAGGACCCCCGTCTGCCGGGCACGATCCACTCGACTGCTCGGCTGGTCGAGGAGGCCGGAAGCGAGGCCCTGCCGGTGGCATGCAACGTTGCCGACCCGCAGTCGATCGAGGCGATGGTGAGCCAGGTCGTCGACCACTGGGGGCGCATCGACATCCTGATGAACAACGCCGCGATCCAGCCGCCCGGCGGCAACGCCGACGTCCAGCCCAAGCACTGGCGGCTCATGTACCGAGTCAACGTCCATGGCAGCTTCGACTGCGCGCGAGCCGTCGCGCCTTCGATGGTCGAGCAGGGGGGTGGGCACATCATCAACATCTCCTCCGCCGCAACTCGAGGCGGTACGCCGTACGGGGGAACGAAGCGTGCCGTCGAGGCGATGGCGGAAGGTCTGGCGGCCGAGCTCGTCGACGACAACATCGTGGTGACGGCACTCAAGCCGGTGACGGCGATCGAGACTCCGGGGTATCTCTTCGCCCAAGTGCCACGCGACGGAGGCGGCGCCGATCCCAATCTGCCGCCGCCGGACAGCTACGTCGAGGCCGCGGTGCTCCTGGCCGGCTTCGACGGAGGCGAGCTCAACGGTCAGTCCCACGACGACGCCGAGTGGATCGGTCTTCTCGCCGACGGCGAGACGCAGGAGCGCTTGAGGGCTCTCAACCCCCGATGGTGGGGCGAGATCATGGATTCGATCGCCTCCAAGGGCTGATCGGAAGCGCAGGCCCCTCTCCTCCGCTCAGATCCGCCAGCTTGTCCTCACCGCTCAGCCTTGCTCTCAATCGGTGGGGACGAGGCGTTCGAGCTCTTCGGACCAGTTCTGCACGATGACGATCTCCGGCTTCGCCACGCCATAGCTCCACCCGGTTGGCCGAGAGTATTGCGACGTAGTGCAGATCCTTGTTGCCCTCTTTCTCGCCGCTGTTGAAGAAGAGCCAGCGGCCGTCACGCGAAACGAAGGGCTCTTCGATGCTGAGTCCCGCGCCTGCAACGCCGGGAGGGCGCGCGCGCACCGCGACCGGCTCGGGGTTGGAGAACGGCGCGTCGCTCGCCGCCCGAGCCGCAGGCACGTATCTCACCAGCCGACCCTTGCCGACCTCGGCTCCATAGACGTTGCCGGCAGCGTCGGCGGCAACCCCCTCGGTCGGGCTGCCGTCGGCGTCGATCTCGGGATCCGGGATGAAGGCGATGACCCGGCCGTTTGTGACGCTGCCGATGCGTATGCCGCGTAGGAAGCCGTCGGTGCGCGTGTCCGACGACTCGTTGTCACAGACGTAGAGCATGTCGTTGTCGTCGATGAAGAGGCCGCTCGGTCCACCGAACTGGTACCAGCTCGCCAGGTGGGTGCCGTCCTGATCGAAGATCTGGACCCGCTTGTTGCGGCGGTCGCCGACGAAGAGTCGACCCTGTGAGTCCATGGCCAGTGCGTGGGGGTCGCGCAGCTGACCGTTCTCGCCGCCGGTCTCCCCCCACGCGGCGAGGAAGCTGCCGTCAGGGGCAAGCTTGACGATGCGGTTGTTGCCGTCGATGTTGTGGCCGTCGGCGACGAAGATGGTCCCGTCGGCGGAGACGACCACATCGGAGGGGGCGTTGAAGATCTTTTCGCCGAGTCCCCCGACACCTGCGATGCCGAGGCTCTGGAGCCGCTCGCCGGTCGAGCTGAACTTGTGGATCTGGTGGCCGCGCTCACCGTCGCCGCGGGCGTCGGTGATCCAGACGTTGTCGTCGTGGTCGACGAAGATGCCGTGTGGCCAGAGAAAGATCCCGGCGCCGAAACTGCGTAGGACCTTGCCCTCGGGCGAGTAGAGGACGATCGGGTCGATGTCGGCGCGGTCACTGCAGTCGTTGACCCCGCAGCGTTCGGCCACCCAGACGTTGCCTGTGCCGTCGCGCGCTGGGTAGACAGCGCCGCTGGCGCCGAAGAGGCGTCCTGGCGGGGCTTCGGCCCACGTGGCGTCGGCGACGTAGGGGTTCGGGGCGTGATTCTGGGCGGAAGAGGGGAGGGTGAGGAGGAGAGCGACGACACCGACGAGGGCGGCGAGCTCAGCTTTCGTCATCGCTCGGCTCCGGGCGCGGGTCGAGCCGACCCATGGCGTTCTTCTGGCCGTGGTAGCGGAACATGGCACCGAGGCCCTGGATCTCGAGGTCGGTATTCATCACCTCCTTGAGAGTCAGGTACGCCGGTCCTCCCTGCGCCATGATGTCTGCGGCGACCCCTTGTACCGCGGCGTCGAGATCGTCGCCAGGCACGGCGAGGCTGACGAGGCCGATCTTCGCAGCCTGGGTGCCGCTCACCTTGCGCCCCGTCATCAGCATGTAACGCGCGCGTTTCGGGCCGAGGATCACCTGCCACAGGGGCATGCTGGAGACGCCGTGCACCGCTGCCGGGCCGAACTCCGCCGGCGACATGTGACCCAGCACCGCGTCGTTGGCCGCGACAGAGATGTCGCACACCAGTTGCAGGTAGCAGCCGCCGGCCAGGCAGAAGCCGTGGATTTGCGCGATGGTCGGCTTTGGGCAGTTCCAGATACGCATGTAGCGCGCTTCGATGCCGCGCAGCCGCATCAGGGCCTCGCGGCTGGTCCACCCTCCCTCGGGCGGGGTGATGTAGTACGACCCGCCCCGGTCGTAGCCCGAACAGAACGACTTCCCTGCACCCTTCAGCACGACGACCCAGACGTCGTCGTCCCCCTCGACTCGCGCGAACGCCGCGTCGAGGCCGTCGAGGACATCGAAGCCGAGAGCGTTGTGGCGCTCTGGCCGATTCATCTCGATGGTGGCTACGTGGTTGGCGACCGAGTAGTTGACGACCTCGCTCATCTTCTAATCGGCGATGGCTCCGTAGGTGAAGATCACCATCTTCTCGCGCAGCGGATGCGGGCAGCCCATGACCTGGGTCATGACGATGCCCACCAGCTCCTCCTCGCGATCGACCCAGAACTGCGTGTAAGCGGCGCCGCCCCAGCTGTAGGAGCCGGCCGAGCCGACAGAGTGGGTGTGGGTCGGATCGACGACCACCGAGCCGGTGAAGCCGAAGCCGGTTCCGCGCGCGCCCGAGGGGGGCGCGGCGCCGAGACTGCCGCCGATATTGATCGGGTTGGCGCCGAACTCGGGACCGAGATGGTCCGACATCATGAGATCGACCGACTTGCGACTGAGGATGCGCACACCGTCGAGCTCGCCACTCGAGGCGAGCATCTGAGCGAAGCGCAGGTAGTCCGACGCGGTCGAGACCAGGCCCGAGCCGCCCATCGGCATGTTCGGTTTTTTGCGGTAAGGGCTTTCGACTGGCGCGTCGAAGAGCACCAGACCGTCGTCGGACCAGGCGTAGTTGGCGGCGAAGCGATCGAGCTTCGAGTCGGGTACGTGAAACGCTGTGTCCTGCATTCCGAGCGGTCCGAAGATCCGGTCCTGGAGGAAGGCGTCGAAGGTCTGGCCACTCCACACCTCGACCAACCGGCCGAGCACGTCCATCGAGATGCTGTAGTGCCAGCGCGTGCCGGGCTGGGCGACCAATGGCATCTCGCCGAGCTTTTCGACGTAGGCCTCGAGGCTCGGGATCTCGGTGTCGGAGTCGGTGCCCGAGAGCCCGGCCTCGGCGTACATCTTTGCGACGCTGCCGGGCATGAAGGAGTAGGACAAACCCGAGGTGTGGGTGAGGAGATGCTTGACCGTCATCGGCCGTGCCGGCTCCGTTGCACCGTTCGGTCCGACCAGGACTTCGAGGTCCGCGAGCGCGGGCAGGTACTTGGCGACCGGGTCGGTCAACAGGAACTTGCCCTCTTCGTAAAGGACCATCACCGCCGCGCCGGTCACGGGCTTGGACTGCGAGTACATGCGCAGGATGGTGTCGGGGCGAACGGCCTTCTTCGCCTCCATGTCCATCGAGCCGACCTGCTCGAAGTGCACCACCTTGCCCTTGCGCGCGATCATCGAGATGACGAAGGGCACCTTGTCATCGTCGACATACTGCTGCATGGCCGGCCTGATGCGCGCCAGGCGGTCGGTCGACATGCCGACCGACTCGGCGGTCGCGCTCGGCAGGCCGGTGGCGACGGTGTCGGGCGCCGCGGCGCAGGCGGCGGGGGGGATGGGGCCGCCCAGAAGTAGGAGGGCGAAGCAGAGGGGCGAGGTTG
>JAYZDP010000083.1:0-34955 GCA_036337765.1 Acidobacteriota bacterium | reverse complement strand
CGCCCTCGTACGCGGCCGGGAGCGGCGTGACTAGCACGGCTCCTCCATCTGTGGTCCCGCGCGTGCTGGTGGTGGAGGACCGCGAGAGTCTGCGCCGGCTGGTCTCGAAGGCCTTGGAGGAGGACGGCTACGAGGTGGATAGCGCGGGCGACGGCCGCGAAGGGATCGCCCTGGCAGAGTCTCGCGATTACGCTCTTGTGCTGACCGACCTCAAGCTTCCAAGGGCGAGCGGCATTGAGGTGCTGAAGGGTGTGAAGCAGGTGCAGCCGTTGAGCCCGGTGGTCGTTTTGACCGCGTTCGGCAGCGTCGAGACCGCGGTCGAGGCGATGAGGCTGGGCCCGCCGCGCGCTTTTCCGCAAGGCTGAGGAAACCCCGCAGCGACGTGAGGCTGTTGCGCATTTCGTGGGCGATTCCGGCGGTGAGCTCGCCCATCTGCGCCAGGTTGCGCGACAGCATTTCCTGCCGTTCGCGATGTCTCAGCGCAGTGCGATCGGCGAACAGGAACAGGTATCCCTGTGACGCGCACCCCTCCCGACGCAGCTCGTGGACCGCGAACCCGAGGTTCAGTGTGCCGCCCCCACCCGGCAGTGACAGCTCCAGATCGGCATCGGGTAGGTCGCCGGCCAGTGTTCCCGCCACCAGCTTGACAACCTCGGGTCGAGCTGCCAGCGCTTGGTCGTACTCGTGGCCCTGAGCCGTGCCCTCGACCCCCAGCAGTTCGCTTCCCAGGGCGTTGAGCGCCAGCACTCTCCCCTGGGCGCTGAGGAGTAGGAGCCCGCAATCGACGTTCGGCGTCAATGCGCGCCCGAGAACGTGGATGTCGCCGATCTCGCTCCCCGGCTCGCCACCGAGTGGGCTCTAAGCGTTATCGAAGGTTTCGAGAAGAAAGGGGATGTCGTCGTCTGCGGCCTCGGTCGTGGGTACAGCGGCGCGGGCTCGCTCGACGAGGGTGTCAAAGGGGGCGAGGAAGTGACGGAGAAAGAGCACCGACAGAATGCCGACGCCGCTCGACAGGACGATGACCAGAATCGTCAGGATGCGGACGTTTGAGCTTTCGCGCGCCAGTCCTCGATCTGGGAAGTCGATGCGCAGATAGGTGCGTTGCTGTGGCGGGCCCATCGGTGCGATGGCGACAATCCGCTCGCTGGTCGAGACGTTGGGCCCTACCGCAATGGCGCCCGTCAGTCCCTCTTCCGGAAGGAGGGCGAGCAGTGCGACCGCTGGAAGGTCTCCGAGGAGCGCGATTCGTCGGCCCCCGGAATCGAGGTAGGCGATCCCGAGAGCTCCCGGTGCGAGGCTGCGCAACCGATCCGTGTCTGGCTCGATGTCCCGCCCCGCGAGGTCGCGAGCGAGACGGACGGAGGCCAGCCGCGCGACGACCGCTGCCTCGTCCTGGGCCTCCGCTACGAAGACCTGCACGGCGCCGCGGTAGGAGAGTGCGGTGAAGATCGCGACCACCATCAGCACGAACAGAGACGTCGGCACGAGGATCAGGACCTCGCGGCGAAACCCGATGCGCGGTGCCGTTTTCATGGGAAGAAGGAGACGTACCAGCCCACGAGGGCCGGGCCGAGATAGATCGAGGCGATCGAGCCCAATGCCAGAAAGAACCCGAACGGGAGCTTCGATCGCATCCCGATCTCGCCTCGGGCAACGAGGGCGAGACCGGTGAGGCTGCCGACGAGCGTGCCGAGGAAGAGCGTGAGCACCATTCCCGAGAGTCCGAGAACGGCCCCGATCATGGCCAGCATTTTGACGTCGCCGAGCCCGAAGCCCTGTACACGGCGCAGCAGCCACCACAGGCCGTTCATGAAGAGGATGACGCCCGCACCGGCCGCCGCACCCAGGAGCGCCGAGCGTAGGCTGGTCCAGCCCACCAACGATTGGACGGCGAGTCCGACGGCGATGCCCGGAAGGGTGATGCGGTCGGGCAGGATGAAGTGTTCGGCATCGATCATTGCCAGCGCCACCATCGAGCTCGCGAAGACGGCCGAGACGAGCGCTTCCCAGGTCAGGCCGAAGCGAAGGTAGGACGCGAGAAAGAACAGGCCCGTCGCGGCCTCGACCAGCGGGTATCGGGCGGAGATCGGCCCGTCGCAGTCGCGGCACCGCCCAAGCAAGAGCAGCCAACCCACCAGCGGGACGTTGTGGCGGGCGCGGATACGAGATTGGCAATGCGGGCACTTCGACACCGGCAGCACGGTCGACAGGCCTCGCGGCAGCCGGTAGATGACGACGTTGAGGTAGCTGCCGACGATCAGACCGATCGCCGAGATGTAGAGCGGAACGAACCAGTCGAGGAGCACGATCGCCTCTCGCGCTGCGTCTGCTCAGTCGACCGCGGAGGCCCAGACGACCCGTCGCATCGTCTCGAGGCCGTCGCGGAACTTGGAGGTCGGGATGCTTTCGTCCGGTCCGTGGATGCCGCGCGACTCGTCGCCGGTGAGGATGAAAGGCGAGAAGCCGTATGCCGGAACTCCCGCCTCACGGAAGTAGCGCGAGTCGGTTGTGCCGGTGATGAGGGACGGCACCAGGGGGGCGCGTTGGCCGAGAACACGTTCCAGAGCCTGGTAGACGGCGGAGTCGGTCGGCGAGGGCTCGGTCGGCTCCGAGCTGAGCAGCACTTCGAGGTGTGGCGCCTGGCCGATCCCTTCGCGGATCTTGTCGATGGCCTCGTCCTGGGGGGTGTCAGGTAGCAGGCGGATGTCGAGCAGCGCCTCGGCCACCGGAGGGACAACGTTGATGGTGCTCATGGCTGTCTGCACAGAGGTGATCTGGATCGTGTCCTGGAAGAAGACCGTCATACCAGGAAGCAGCACGTTCCCGAGCCGGCCGTCCTCGATCATCTGGTCGAAACGGCTCTGGACCGTCTCGATATCGCCCGAACCAAAGACGGAGCCGAACCTCTCGCCGTGATACTTCGAGATCGCCCGGAAATATTTGTGCGCTGCCGGTGTGACACGGAACTCGATCGGTTGCACGAACAGGTTGGCGAGCCCGAAGACAAGCTGGTGTGCCGCGCTCGAAGGGTTGTAGGTCGAGCCGTGCCCGGCGCGCCCGCGGGTCGTCGCACGGATCCACAGAGGGCGCTTCTGCGCCACCTCGATTCCCCACCAGAACAGCCGGTCACCCGCCGCGCGGTTCGAGCCCCCCTCGTTGAGTACCCCGACGACATCGTCGAAGAGGTCCGGATGCTGGCGCAACAGCCAGCCCGCACCCTCCGCGCCGCCGTTTTCCTCGTCGGCGACCGCCAGGAAGACCACGTCGCGCTCGAGGCGAGCCGCGTTGCGCTTCAGATCGACGATCGCTGCCAGGTGACTGATGCCCAGGCTCTTGGCGTCGATCGCCCCCCGGCCCCAGATGCGACCGCGATCGATCTTCGCGGCCCACGGCTCGACCGTCCAGCCATCGCCCGGCGGCACGACGTCCATGTGGTGAAGCAGAAGGACCGCACCTTCGTCGGCTGTGCTCGAAGACACCAGGGCCGCCTCAAGGCGGGCGTAGAGGTTGGTACGTCCGTTGGGAGTTACCAGCAACCGGGTGGAGATGCCCTCGCGGTGCAGGATCGCGGCCAGGTAGTCGGCGGCCTCACCCTC
Source organism: Acidobacteriota bacterium (assembly GCA_036337765.1). Classification (GTDB taxonomy): domain Bacteria; phylum Acidobacteriota; class Thermoanaerobaculia; order Multivoradales; family Multivoraceae; genus JAYZDP01. The sequence continues at coordinate 31,359 of JAYZDP010000083.1, read as the reverse complement.
GTTGCCCGGCGGGTTCGAGGTGTCGATCGCGAGGTAGCCGCGAAGCCAATCGACCGCTTCGTCGACGGCCGCGGTGGGGATGTCTTCGAGCGACTCCCAGGTGGTCTCGGCGCCGGCCACGCTCAAGCTGAGCGTGAGGACGACGACCCCTACTAGGCTCCAGGCTCGGGGCTCCTGCATCAACAGATTCTACCCCCTCGAAGTCCGAGCGGCTTGTGCCGTTCCCCGGCTATTCAGATCCACCGAAGCTAGAGCCGCAGTCGGCGGGCGTGATGGTTTCAGTCCCACGCGCAGTCGACTCTCAGCGCCGTCCGCGGCGCCAGAAAAAAAGGCGCCGCTCTAATCGAGCGGCGCCTACGGCTGCATAGGCTTTTGCCCAGCAAGCTCGGGGTAGGTTGTTTAGTTGGCGTTCACACCGCCAGGAGAGCGCACGAAGTAGCCATCAGACCACACGATGTCCTGGTTGTAGTCGGTACCGATGAAGACTCCAGGAGTGTACGTACTCCCGGACTCGCTGCCGTCGCGACCTAGGCTACGAATGCCAATGGCGCGAGGGGTCTGGAGCAGATCCGAGTACGTGCTGGGGTCGGCGGGATCGAAGTTCGCGCGGAAATTCAAGGCAGTGCCCCAGCCGTCGTTCTCAGGCAGATCCTTAAGATTGAAGAACGCCGTGTCGCTAGGCTGCTCGATTAGGCTTACAAGTTGCTCATGAGTGACAGCGTTCGATAGAGCGCTAGTCCATGCGAACGTCTGGACGCTAGCGCCAGCCGCGGATGCCGACATCTGATCCGTGACCCAGGACATCCACGCGGTACCGATGTTGCGGATATCGCCGACCGTCGACTTCTGCTTGGCCTTCTGAAGCGCGTCCAGAAGATTCGGAATCAAGATCGCCGCGATAATGCCAATGATGGCAACGACGATCAGGAGCTCGATCAGGGTGAAACCCTTCGGGTCCCTACGCTTGGTGAGTTTTGTGAACATGTGTCCTCCTAACCCTATGCCACGGCCCATTCCGTGTTTCGCGTATCGGTCGATAGAAGCAGGAAGCGTGCCAGGACAGCAGGAAGTGTATCAAGGCCTGAAGTCCCGTATAATGAAGGGTTTGAAGGACCCATAGAGATGTTCCGAATACTCTAGTGACGAATGTTGGCAGGGTCCGTCGACGCGCAACGTCACTCGGCTTCGTTGACGAGCCGTTCGAGGAGGTCGACGTAGAGCTGAACGCCGTGCGCGAACGCGGGGAGGGCGATCCCCTCGTTCGGGCCACCGATGCCGATGGTGTCGGTGGTGAGTACCAGAAACGGGCTGAAGCCGTACGAGGCAATGCCGGCCTCCCGGAAGAAGCGCGCATCGGTGGCGCTCGACATCTGGTAGTAAGGCCCGACGTCGACGTCGCCGAAGGCCTCGAGCACTAGTTGATTGATGGTCTCGAGAATCGGGTGGTCGAGCCGGGACGCCGCGGAGGACCCGCGATCCGCCATGACGACAAGGTGCACCCCGTGCGTCATCCACTCTGGCAGCAGCTCGAGGGCCGGCTCGAGCTCATAGCCTGGGGGCAACGCGATCATGATGGCTAGCTCGTAGCCACTACCGTCCGCGGCCTCTTGCACCGGAAAGGGTGAGATCTCGTTGCGAAAGAGCGCACGGTGGTACCCCGCGAACCGGTTGAAGAGCTCCGGATCATCGAACACCGCGGCCGGTCGAGCGAGTTGGCGGCGATGCGTAGGGGAGTCTCGCGACGGGCCGTAGTGGTCGAGGAAGCTGGCAACGGACGGGTGAACGCGCAGATCTCGCTGGTTGAAGTCCTCGTCTCTTATGTCGGTGCGTAGGTCCTCAAGGCGGGCTTTGCTGGGGCTACACGCCAGGACCTTGACGTAGCGCTTCTGCCCCACCTCGGTGCCCCAGTACTTGACGTCATCGGGGCTGCGAGCTTCCACGACCCCACCTTCGGTGATCAAACCCCAGGCCTCGTCGAAGAGCTCTGGGCGCTCCTCGAGCAGCCAGCGAGTGCCGAGCTCACTGCCCATCTCCTCGCCGCTCGTGGCGAGAAATACGATGTCGCGCGCCGGAACGACACCCGATCGCTTCAGCTGAAGGATCGCGAACAGCTGTGCGATGGTGACGCTTTTCATGTCGAAAGCGCCGCGCCCGTACATCCAGGGCATGTCGATCTCGCCGCCAAAGGGGTCGTAGGCCCAGCGCTCTGGCGTCAGGATCGGCTCGACGTCGATGTGGTTGTGGAGAATGAGGGCTTCTCTGCTACGACCCGGTAGACGCGCGATCAGATTTGCCCGCCGATCGCCCATCGTGAGGATCTCGCTCTCTATGCCCTCTTCAGCGAGCACCGAAGCGAGGAAGGTCGCTCCCTCGACTTCGTTGCCGGTGTCGGGAGAGGTGTCGATGCGCAAGAAATCGGCAAACAGCCTGACCTCTTCGAAGCGCTCATAGTCCTGGGGTACCCAGCCGAGATCCTGCACGTAGCGGGAGCCGGGAATGACCACCAGCACGAGCAGCGCCAGCGAGATGGCGCCCGCCGCCACCAGGCTGGCGTAGAGCGAGATGCGGGCGGCGGTGCGGTTGGCTCGGTAGAGGTACGGGCGCGCCATCGAGCGGCCGCATCCTAGCATCGAGGAAGAGAAAAACGGTCCTGTCGCCGTCGAGCCGGGTGTCCTAGCTATAGCTAGCGCAGGTAGATTACGGCGATCGACGCCAGGCCCCACAGAACTCCGTTCGCGACGAAAGGGAGGTCATAGATGATCGCCTCGGTGGGGTTGCGCTCGTCCTTCACTTGGTAGACGAGATACAGGTAGCGGAAGATCCCGAAAAGGACGAAGGGAAGCGTGAATACCAGATTGGTGCTGCCGAACCGCGCCACCGTGTCTGGTGACAGGGTGTAGAGGGCGTAGGAGAGCAGCGTCGATGCGGTGACGACGTTGATCATCTGATCTAGAAAGATCGGACTGTAGTGGTGCAGGACTGCGCGCTGGTTGACCGCGTCGTCGGCCAGCAGGTTGATCTCGTGGCGGCGCTTGGAGAAGGTCAGAAAGAGCGCTAGGAAGGTCGTGCACAAGAGAATCCATGTGGATACCTCGACCTGGGCCGCGAGTCCGCCGGCGAGGACACGCAGCACGTAGCCAGAGGCGACGATCATGACGTCGAGAATGACGACGTTCTTCAGGCCGAATGAGTAGCCAACGTTCGACGCGACGTAGACAGTCAACACGCCGCCGAAGTTGGCGCCTAGAACCAGCGAGGTGGCCAGGCTGCTGGCCACCAGCACCACCGCGACGGTAGCGGCGGTGGATGGCTTCAACATCCCGGCGGCGAGTGGGCGCTTGCACTTGAGTGGATGTAGACGGTCTTTCTCGCGGTCGCGTAGATCGTTGACCAGATAGATCGCACTCGCGGCCGCGTTGAACGCTACGAACGCAAGTGCGACGCGCGCGACGAGCCGAGGCTCGGCCAGGGCCTCGGCGAAGACCATTGGGGCCACGAGAAACGCGTTCTTGGTCCACTGCGCCGGGCGTAGGGAAGCGAAGAGTGGGCCCATCGGCAGTGATTATGTCGCAGGGCTCGAGCCCTTATGATGCTGCGGATGAAGCGGGTTCCTTGGGCCTACATAGTGCCCGGTTTTGCCATCCTGATTGGGGTGTTCGCCCCCTTGATCGTCGGCTGGCGCACGCTCTTCTTGCGCGATCTGATGAACTTCCACTTCACTGTCAAGCAGTTTCAGGCCAGCGCCATGGCGGACGGCTTTCTGCCCCTGGTCGACCCGCTGCGCGCCGGCGGTCAGGCCCTGGTCGGCAATCTCAACAACGTCGCGCTCTACCCAGACAACATCCTCTATCTGTTCGCACCGCCGCTATGGGCGCTCAGCGCCCATATGTGGATTCATGCGTTTCTGGCGCCGGTGGCGTGCTACTGGATGGCACGGGCGTGGGGCGTGAGCCGCCGCGGCTCGTGGGTCGCCGGCTTCATTTTCGCGACCAGCGGCTTCTTTCTTTCGCAGCTCAACCTGTACAACATGGTCGCTGGAACCGCTCTGGCACCGGCGTTCGTCGCGGCTTGCCTAGTGTTGGCGAGGGGTGCACGGCCCGGGTTGGGGATTGCCGCGGTGGGTGGTTTCTGGGCGCTGATCTTGCTCGCGGGCGAACCGTTCGTCGCAATGGTCGTTGGCGCGACCGGTGTCTCCGCGTTTCTGGTTCGCCGGCCCGCGCGCACAGAGTGGGTGCGTCTCGTCGGCGCGGTGGCATGCGGCACCCTGGTGGCATTGCCGCAGATAGTCGAGTTGATTCGCATTCTGCCCGGCTCCTATCGCAGCGTTGTCGGGTATCTGTCGGCGACTCGCCTAGCGGGTAGCTTCGATCCGCGCTGGGCGATCGACTGGTTCGTCCCGCTTGTCTTCGGCGAGCCTGGGCTGGGTTACTGGGGCGATCGTCTCGTTGGAGGGTTCGGAGCGCTCTTCTACTCGACGTATCCCGGCATGCTCGCTTTGGCGCTGCTACTCGCCGTGGGCCGACCTCGATCCGCGCAGGCCTGGTGGGGCTGGGGTGCGATCGCCGTCGGTGTGTTTGTCGGGCTGGGTGGATGGAACCCGGCCATGTTCTTGCTCCTGCAGCTTCCCGCGGCCAGTGCGCTGCGCTACTGCGTGAAGTTCTTCCTACTGGTCGTGCTCGGGGGCGCGCTGCTCGCCGGGCTGGCCTACGACCGTTGCGTGCTCGGACCCGATCGGTTGCGGCTGCGCTGGATTCTCGTCGGGATCGGCGTGGCAGCGTTGGTCGGCGCTGTCGGCCTGACGGTCTTTTCCGACACTGTCGCGGCGGCTCTTGGTGGCATCTTGACCCGCGACTTTGCCCTGGCCGAGATCGTTCGGTGGCGGGCCTCGCTCGTGATCTCGGCTGTGCTGGTCGCTGCCTACACGCTGCTCTTGGCCCGCGTCGATCGTTGGCGGGGCGCTGCGGCCTCGATGCTGGCTCTCCACGTCGCCAGCCAGTGGCTCATCCTGGGATCGCTGGCCCCGATGGACGAGGTTGCCGCCTATCGGGGGCCGCCGCCGGCGGCAGCGCACGTGCGTCCTGGGGAGCGCGTGTTCCAGGCCTGCGCCACCGGCTTCGCCTGTGGCGACACCAACACCGCAGTCCTTCCCGACTCGAGCCCGAAATGGGTACAACGGCGAGGCTACGAGCACCTCTTTCCCTTTGCCGGGGTCGGTTCTGGCATCCACTACGCCTTCAACTCCTCGCCTGACGGTCTCGACTCGTTTCTGACCACCGCCACGAGGTTTGCGCTGGAGGATCTCGACGACGTCGAGCTGGTTCGCGTGCTCGCGGCTTCGAGCGTAGACCTGCTGTTGATGGGCGAAGCCGTCGACGCCGAGGCGGCGGCAACGGTCAACCTGCGCGCCGAGCTAGAGACCCTGGCCGGTCGGCTGTGGATTTACGAGATCCCGCAGGCCGCGGAGGAGACCCGGATGGTCGGTCGAGTCCGTAGTGGAAAGCTCGACGTCGTGCTGAAGGTTCTCACCTCGGCCGACTTCGACCCGCGCAGCGAGGTCTTCCTTCCGGGGCGGCCGGCTGGCCGAACCCATGGCGGCGCCGGAACGGTAACCGAGACGCGAAGAGGGCGCGAGAGTTGGAGCTACGACGTCGAGAGCCCCGACGGAGGACTTCTGGTCTGGGCGCGATCACATCTGCCGATCTACGACGTGCACGTCGACGGTGTCGCGTCCAAGGCCCTGCTGGTCAACTTCGGCCAGATGGCGGTCGAGGTAGCAGCAGGTCGCCATGTCGTCGATCTGGAGGTTGACCGCGGACCCTTCCAGCGCTCGCTCTTGGGCTCGCTGGCTGGCATCGCCGGGCTGGCCGCGCTGAGCTTCGCTGCGTCGCGAAGAGGAGGGGCTGTCGATCCACGGCTCAATGCTGGACCGGACCGGTCGGGTAGTGGAGAATCCGCTCCATGACCGAGCTCGGCAAGGTGCTGGTCGTCAACCGTGGCGAGATCGCGGTGCGCGTCATCCGCTGCCTGCGCGAGCAGGGGATCCGTTCAGCGGTGGTCTACTCGACCGTCGACCGGGCCGAGCTGCCTGTACTACTCGCCGACGAGGCTTACTGGATCGGCGAAGCGCCGGCGCGCGAGAGCTACCTGAAAGCCGCGGAGATCGTTGATCTTGCAGTCGAGATCGGCGCCGATGCGGTCCATCCTGGGTACGGCTTCCTGTCGGAGAACGCCGACTTCGCGGCTCGCTGCGAAACGGCCGGGGTGTGCTTCATCGGCCCGACATCGCAGGCGATCGCGACCATGGGCTCGAAGATCGAGAGCCGTAGGCTGATGCGTGAGGTCGGGGTGCCGGTAGTGCCAGGGGGGGAGACGCCGCTTCCCGACCTCGAGTCGGCGCAGGCCGCAGCGGCCGAGATTGGCTATCCGGTCATGCTCAAGGCGGCCGCCGGAGGTGGCGGCAAGGGCATGCGCATGGTGCGCTCGCAAGAGAACCTCGCGGCGGCCTTTCGTGCCGCGCGCTCCGAAGCACAAGCCAGCTTCGGTGACGACGCGGTCTACGTCGAGAAGTTCATCGAGCGCCCACGGCATGTCGAGATCCAGGTGCTCGGCGATCAGCACGGCACCGTGATTTCGCTCGGAGAGCGCGAATGCTCCCTGCAGCGCCGCCACCAGAAGGTCGTCGAAGAGGCGCCGTCGACGGTGGTCGACGACGAGCTGCGTCAACGTATGGGGTCGGAGGCGGTCAAGGCGGCCTCCGCGGTGGGCTACGTCGGGGCCGGGACGGTCGAGTTTCTGCTCGCCGGGGACGGTGAGTTCTACTTCCTCGAGATGAACACCCGCCTTCAGGTCGAGCATCCGGTAACTGAGCTCGTCACCGGAATCGATCTGGTCGAGGCGCAGCTGAGGGTCGCCAGGGGCGAGGCCCTCGATCCGTCCTGGGGCGGCTTCTCGCCGCGCGGTCACGCCATCGAGGCCCGGATCTATGCCGAGGACGCCTATCGCGGCTTCGCCCCGTCTCCAGGAACCATTGCGCTGCTAAGGCTGCCCGACGGACCGGGGGTTCGCAACGACTTCGGCGTGCGCGAAGGCTCCGAGGTCACGATCCACTACGACCCGATGCTGGGCAAGCTGATCGTCTGGGGCCGGGATCGCCAGCAGGCACTGCGCAGGCTCGCTCGGGCGCTCGACGAGCTGCGGATCGAGGGCATTCGAACCACGACGCCGCTCTACAGGGAGCTTCTGGCCGACTCCGATTTCGTCAGCGGCAACATGGACATCGAAATGCTCGATCGCAAGCTCGAGGCAGGAGAGTTGCACGCGTCGGAGGATCCGCCCGACGTACCGACCGCGACGATCGCGGCGGCCATCGCGCACTTCGAGCGCATTCATCGGCGCGCAGTCGCCTTTCCCAGCGGCCGCGACCAGCGCGATGGCGGGAACCGCTCGCGCTGGCGCGACAAGGTGCGGCGCGACGCCTTGAGGGGAGGCTCATGGAGCTCGTAGTGCTGAGCCGGGGAGATGAGAGGCGGGTGAGTCTCGAGCGGGTGCGCGGTGGTTTCGAGGTGGAGGTCGACGGCCGTCGCTTCTACGTCGACCACGCTCACGCCGGCAGTCGCCTCCACTCGCTGATCATCAACGGGGACCAGTCGGAGGTTTCGGTCCAACCGCTTGGCAACGGCTCTTACCTGGTGGCCAGCGAGGGTGGCGACGAGCGCGTCGAGGTTCGTGATCCACTCGAGCACCTCGACGAGGTCGATTCGAGGTCAGGCGGAGCCGCCGGCACGGTGGTCGCCTATATGCCTGGGCGTGTAGTTGCGGTCCTGGTTGCCGAAGGCGACCCGGTCGACGTCGGAGAAGGAGTGGTGGTACTCGAGGCGATGAAGATGGAGAATGAGATCGCGGCCGAGGTCGCGGGCACCGTCGCCAAGATTCACGTCGCCGAGGGCCAGTCGGTGGAGGGCGGCGACGCGCTCTTCGAGATCACGGCCGAATAGTCTCGACGAGTGGATCGAGCCACTCCCAGAACGCAGTTTCGAGCTCGGCTCGGGTCTCGATCGTGATCAGGTCTAGCGTCAGGCGTTCGCGCAGCTTGACCGCGTCCTTGGCCGTGGTGACGACCGCGTGCGCTTGTTGATCGGCGGCGCGGGCGCGGATCTTCTCGAGCGACGCGCTCGGATAGGCGTGGTGGTCGGGGAAGACGAGATGCTCACGGATGTCTAGCCCGATCGAGGCCGCACTCGCTGCTACGCGGTCTGGGCGTGCGATTCCACTGACGAGCAAGAGACCTCCACTCGGGCGCGGGCCGGCCAAACTCACCCGCGAGCTGGCGGTGAAGACCGGACCGGTGAAACCGTGGGCCTCCAGGACCCGTTTCAGCCTAGAGGTCACCTCGGGGGCGCTGTTGTCGGAGTCGGTCACGATGGCAGCGTCGGCATGCAGGGCGGCAGCGAGCGGTTCTCGTAGGGGCCCGTTGGGCGCGAGCTTGCCGCTGCCGAGCGGGTCAGCCGCCGGGAAAGTCAGGATATCGACGTCGCGCGCGAGACTCACGTGGCTGAAACCGTCGTCGAGAACGAATACCTCGGGCGTCGGGTCCAGCTCTGCCAGCGCGAGCTGGCCGGCGTCGTAGCGCCTCTCGCCCACCACGATGGCCACTCCTTGCAGTGCCTCGGCGAGCAGGGCCGGCTCGTCGCCGACGTCTTCGGCGGCGACCTTGAGCCCTTCGCCCACCGATGCGACGATGACGCCTCGGGTGCGGCGGCGGTAGCCCCGGCTGAGAATGGTGACCGCGTTCCCCTGCCGGTGTAGGTGCGACGCGATTGCGGCAGTCAGCGGAGTCTTGCCGGTGCCGCCGAGGTGGAGGTTGCCGATCGAGATGACCGGCACGGGCAACCGGCGCGCGTGCGCGCGGTACCAGTTCCGGCGGGCTCGGAGCAGGCTGCCTGCGAGCCACTGCCAAGGACCGCCGCCCGCCAAGCGGGCGTCAGGGGCCATGAAGGGTGTCGACGAGCGGTTGGATAAGAACGAGGCTCTTGGCGGTGGCGCCGCGATTGAGGTCGAGCACATCTTTGGCACGGGCTCCGATGGCGCTCGCCGAAGAGGGATCGTCGATCCAGCTGCGCCACACGGTGGCTACTGCGCCGGAGTCGGTTGCACGAACCCACGCGTCGTGCCGGCCCAGAAGAGTGCCGATCTCGTCGAAATTGTACATCGAGGGTCCCGCGACCACGGGCACCGAGAAGCGGGCGGGCTCCAGCGGGTTGTGGCCCCCCGTCGGCACGAGAGTACCCCCGATGAAGACCCCCAGAGCGACGCGGTAGAGGGAGGGGAGCTCGCCGAGAGTGTCTAGAAGGCAGACGTTCACCAACTCCTCCCGCGGTGGCGGAACGTCCAGCTCGCTGCGGCGGACCACTCTGAATCCACGGCGAAGAGCGAGAGCCGCGACTTCGTCGGCGCGCTCCGGGTGACGAGGCGCCACCACCAGAAGCGCGCTCGGGGCTCCCACTCGCTCGAGAGCATCGAGCACCATGTCCTCCTCGCCTGGCATCGTCGATCCCGCCACCAGGATGGGCCGATCTCCGCCCAGTTGGCGAAGGGCGTACTCCAGATCGGGCAGCCTTGGTGGCTCGTGAGAATCGAACTTGAGATTGCCGGTGACTTCGATTCGGCCCCGCTCGACGCCTAGCACGACGAGGCGCTCGCGGTCCTGGTCTGTCTGCACTCCGAAGCTCGAAATCGGCCCGTAGAGCAGGTGGAGCCAGCGCCGGATCTTCTTCAGACGGCGGAAGCCGGTGTCGCTCACCCTACCGTTGACCACCGCCACGGGTATGCCTCGGCGGCGTGCCTCACGGAGCATCAGTGGCCAGTAGTCGCCTTCGACCAGAACCAGGGCGCGGGGCCGGAAGCGCGCGAAGAAGCGGCCGAGCGGCCCGGCGAGGTCGAAGGGCAAGACCGCGACGTCAACGCGGTCTCCTAGCGTGCGGCGCGCCACCTCTCGACCCGTTGCCGTGACCGTGGTGACGACGATCGGGATCGAGTCGGGGAGCTCGCGAATCAGGGTCCCTGCGACGCCGACCTCCCCGACCGAGACTGCGTGGATCCACAGCCGCTCGGTTGGCTCGACCAGCTCGTAGCGGCCGAGACGTCCGCCGAGCGTCGTCAAGTAGTGGCGAGCGCGCCGGATGAGAAAGTAGGGAGCAGAGACGATCAGGAGCAGCGTGCCCAACCCCCGATATAAGAGCCAACCCATAGACCGCTCGGCAGTATAGTTTCTGATCGGGATGCCGAACGTGTCTTAGTAGTCGGAGGTCTGCTCATTGCAGTTCGTATGTAGGTTGGGCAACATCGAGGGTCGAGTTGTGGAGCAGATCCACGAGTCGAGCGACCGTGAGTCGCTTCAGGGTGAGCTGGAGCGTCGTGGCTACCACGTGTTCGACGTACGGCCCCGCGGCCTGCCCTTCCGCTTCCGGCTGCCCTCGCGGCATGCCCTCAGAGGTGTCCCGAGGCGGCAGTTCCTGATCTTCAATCAGGAGCTCGCGGCGCTCTTGCGGGCGGGTCTGCCGCTGCTGCAGGCGCTGGATCTGATGCTCGAGCGGGGTAAGGGTGCCAGGTTCCATCGGGTATTGGTGCAGGTGAGGGAGCGGGTCAAGGCAGGTGCCGACCTGTCGGAGGCGTTTGGCGACTTTCGCGACCAGCTACCGCCTCTGTACCCGGCGATTCTGCAGGCCGGCGAGCGCTCGGGTGAGCTCGAATCGGTGATTCGCAGGTTCATCCGCTATCAGAAGCTGGTTCTCGATGCGCGGCGCAAGGTGGTCTCGGCGCTGGTCTACCCGGCGGTGCTGGTGGCTCTGTCGCTGGGCATGATCGGGGTTATGGCGCTCTACGTCATTCCGCGCTTCGAGGACTTCTACATCGCGCTCGATGTCGAGATGCCCGCTCTGACGCGTTGGGTGCTCTCGTCGTCGCTCTTCGTCCAGCGCAACGTGTTGTGGCTCGCGGGAGGACTGGTGGTCGGCCTGTCGGGTCTGGTGCGTTGGGGGCGTAGTCCGAAGGGTGCGCTGCGGTTGGATCGAGCCAAGCTCGGGCTGCCACTGGTCGGTGGGATCCTGCATCGTTTCTCGCTCTCTGAGTTCTCGCGTTCGCTGTCGACGCTGCTCGCGGGCGGCATTCCGGTGGTGCCCTCGCTCGAGGTCGCCATCGAGGCGATCGGCAATCGTTACGTGCGCTCGCGGCTCGGGCCCGCCGTCACGGCGGTCGAGCACGGCAGACCGTTCTTCGAGGCGCTCGAGGAGAGCGAGGTGGTCACCGATATCGCGATCGACATGATCAAGGTCGGTGAGTCGACCGGTGCTCTGCACGAGATGCTGACCGAGGTCTCCGACTTTCTCGACGAGGAAGTGGAAACCCGGCAGGAGCGACTCTTGTCTCTGGTGGAGCCGGCTATGCTGGTGATCATGGGTGGGGTCATCGCGACCCTGCTGATCGCCATGTACCTGCCCATGTTCACAGCCTGGGAACAGATGCGGTGATTTCGGGGCGTGCTCCTAGCACGCCCCGAAATCACATTCCTTTTGGCGCCGCGGACGGCACTCTCCACCCTGCGGGCGCTCCCGCTAACGGAGGAGATTCCGGAGGGCTGAAAGGGCTGGCGGTGGGGTTTGTCGTGGTGCCGAGAGAGCCCTGAACGGTCGATTGGGTTTCCGAACTAGGCTCTTGTGTGTCTCATGGTGAGGAATGTTTTGTGAGTGTGCTGCGCTAGCATGGATGAGCGGGGGAGGTGAGCCTGAGGGAACCGCCACGGCGACCGAATATGACCGAGATCAAGCCCGAAGCGCTGAGCTCCGAAGTCCTCCTGTCGACGACACTGGAGCTAGAGGAGGCACGGCTCGACGACAACGACGAGGCGCGCAGAATCGCCGAGCGGTTGGGGCTCGACTTCGTCGACTTGAACAACTTTCGGGTCAACAACGATCTGTTCCGTCGGGTGCCGTTCGATCTGATGATCCGCTATGGCTTTCTGCCGCAGGAGGAGCTCAACGGACGGCTGGCGGTTGTGATGGCCGACCCGTCGGACGTGCACCGACTCGAGCAGCTCGAGTTGCAACTCGGCCAGCCGGTGGAGGCGCGCGCCGGCTCGCGGCTGTTGATCGAGGAGATCCTCGAGAAGTCCGAGAGCTCGCAGCGGGTGCTCGACGAAGCGACGGAGGACTTTCGCCTGCAGCTCGTGCAGGAGGGCGAGGAAGGCGAGGAGATCCTCTCCATCGATCGCATCGCGGCCGACACCAGCCCGATCATCAAGCTGGTCGACTCGACGATCTTCAACGCCATTCAGCGTCGGGCCTCCGACATCCACATCGAGACTCTCGATACGGAGGTGCTGATCAAGTACCGCATCGACGGCGCGCTGTACCAGGCGATGGAGCCGATCGACCGCCGGCACCACCAGACCATCATCAGCCGTATCAAGGTGATGGCGGAGCTCGACATTGCCGAGAAGCGTGTGCCGCAGGACGGGCGTTTCAAGGTACGGGTGCGTGGCCGCACGATCGACTTCCGGGTCTCGATCGTGCCCTCGGTGCACGGCGAGGACTGCGTCATCCGCGTGCTCGACAAGGAGTCGATGAGCCGCGAGTTCGAGAGCCTGCGCCTGGACCTGCTGGGGCTGGACGTCGAAACAGTGACCAAGCTCGAGAAGTTCATTCGCGAGCCCTACGGCATGGTGTTGGTGACAGGACCCACCGGTTCTGGCAAGACGACGACCCTGTACGCGTGTCTGTCGGAGATCCAGGCGGCCGAGGACAAGATCATCACGATCGAGGATCCGGTCGAGTACCAGCTGCGCGGTGTCGTGCAGATCCCGGTCAACGAGAAGAAGGGCGTGACCTTCTCCCGTGGCCTCCGCTCGATCCTCCGCCACGACCCCGACAAAGTCATGGTCGGCGAGATCCGCGACGAGGAGACGGCGCAGATCGCAATCCAATCGGCACTCACCGGGCATCTCGTTTTCACCACCGTGCACGCCAACAACGTATTCGACGTGTTGGGCCGCTTCTTGAACATGAACGTCGACCTGTACAACTTCGTCTCGGCGCTGAACTGCGTTTTGGCGCAGCGGCTAGTGCGCAAGATCTGCCCGCATTGCCGGGTCGAAGCAATAGCCGACGAGAAGCTCCTGTCAGACAGCGGGCTCGACCCGGCGGTCTACGGCGATTTCGTGTTCTACGAGGGCAAGGGCTGCCTGGAGTGCAATGGCACGGGCTTTTTTGGCCGCACCGCGGTCTCGGAGCTGCTGGACCTGTCCGATCACATTCGAGAGCTCATCCTCGAGCGCCGACCCGCTTCGGAGATCAAACGGACGGCAATGGAGGAGGGCATGACTTACCTGCGCGAGTCGGCTTTACAGCGCGTGATGGAGGGAGTTACCACTCTCCGTGAGATCAACAAGGTCACCTTCGTGGATTGAGCGCCTCGCGGGCTTGAGTCCCGTGCCGGTGCCGCCGCATGTCTTCCAGATCTCGAGCGGCGAGGTCCGCTACAGCGCGTTCGCACGCTCGAACGGCAGCAGCACCCGGCCGCCGGGCCTCGAGGCCGGCGCCGTGCTGCAGGTGGGGCTACCGGAGGACACCTTCGGCACCGGGCCATTGGGTGGCACTGTGCGCGAAGCCTCGGGCCTCGATCGGGCGCTCGAGGAGCTGGTACGAGGAGCGGGGTCCGGTCTCAAAGGCGCGTCTCTTGTCGTTCCCGATCGCTGGTTCCGGCTCCTCTTCACCGACTCGGAAAAAGTGCCGAAGCGAGATCGCGAAGAGATCTGGCGTTGGAAGCTCAAGTCGCTGGTGCCGTTTCGGGTCGAGGACCTGCGGGTGCAAGGCGTCGCGGTGTCGGCTGTGGCTCCGACCGAGGGTGGCATCGAGCGGGTGCTGCTGGCGTTCGCGGTCGAGCAGCTGATGCGTGAGCTCGAGGAGGCGTTCGAGCGCCGGGGCATTCACGTCGGCCAGATCACGAGTCGCAGCCTTGCGCTCTTGAATCTGCTGTCGCAACGCGGCGAGAACGCCATCATCGTGCAGGTCGACGAGGACGGCTACTCGACTTTCTTTCTGAGTGGGTCGGCGCCGGTCCTGGTGCGTTACCGGGCCGTCGCTCTCGAGCCTTGGTCTACCGAGGTCGAGGACGACCTCTTGCGCGACTTCCGTATCACTCGCAGCTTCCTGAACGAGAGCCTGCCGGGAGTGCGCTTCGGTCGGGGACTTTTTTGCGGCCCACCGTCAGCGCTCGAGAACTGGGGCCGGGTCCTCGAGGAGTCGTTCGAGGTGACCACCCATCTGCTCGGCCCTGAAGATCTACCCGTCGTCGGCGCCCCTGCCGACACCGACTGGCACCGTCTCGCACCCATGGTGGCGGCGGCGGCCCTCGAGATCACGTAGCTGGGCGATGAGTCAACCCGGCCTAAACCTCGCCAGCCGCCCGTTCCTGAATCGGCGCCCGGTGCACCGTTTCGCCGCGGTCGCATGGACGCTCGCCGGAGCGATACTAATGCTGAATGTCGCCCTATGGCTGGACTATCGGCGCGACTCCACGGACCTGCGCCAGCGCCTGGCCGATGTGCGCAGCCGCGCCGAGACGGTCAGCGCCGAGGTGGTCGATCTGTCGAAGGGGCTCGATCGCCTAGGGGCGCTTAACGAGCAGGTCGAATTCCTCAACGAGCGCATCGCCGAGCGAACGTTTCCATGGAGCCTGTTGTTCGAGCGGCTCGGCGAGATCTTGCCGCTAGGGGTTCGGCTGCAGTCGCTCAACCCCAGTGTCCGAGCGGGTCCGGGCGGAGGCGATCCGAGCTTTGATACCGTGCTCCTCAACATCAATTGTGTCGCACGCGAGGGCCAGGACCTCTACGACTTCGTGCAGGCCCTGTACGACGACATCGCCTTCGAGCGGCCGGTGCTGCACTATGAGACGGTTGATGACGTCGGCGCGGTCCAGTTCCGTCTAGACGCGGTCTACTCCCCTCACGTTGCCTCATCGCCAGCGGCGCAGGGAGTGGCTCGATGAGCCTGCCGAGCGCCTGGCGGTCCAGTTGGTGGGTGTGGGTCCTACCGCTGGCCTGCGTGCTCGCCAACGCGGGCATATACGTCTTGCACCCCGGGCGCACCGGTAGAGGCTTCGCGACAATGGAGCAGAGCCTCGCTGAGGAGACTCGGGCGCTGGGAGAGCTCGATGCGAAGCTCGCCGCCTTTGCCGAGCTGCGCGATGTCGCGGCGGTCAATCGTAGTGGCGTGACTGAGCTGTACGAAGACCGCTTCTCGACACAGGCACAGCGCATGACGACGCTTCTGTCGGAGGTCAAGGCGCTGGCAGCCCGCGCCGGCTTCAACGTCTCTCGCTTCAGCTATTCAGACCAGCAGCTGAAGGCCTTCGGGCTGGCGTCGAAAGAGATCACTTTCCACGTCCAAGGCTCATACGCGCAGTTCCGCAATTTGCTCAATCTGCTTGAAGTGTCGGAGTACTTCATCGTTTTGAAGCGGGTCTCGCTGGGTGGAGCCGACGGCGCGAACCTGTCGATCGATCTCCGGCTCGCCACTTTCTTCTCCGAGCCGGACGTGAGCGGGCCGATCCGCGCCGCGGTAGCTACCCGATGACGCTGCGGCCGCGCGAGAAGGCGCTGGTCGCCTTGCTGATCGTGGTCGGCGGCTACCAGGGGTTCAGGCTCGTGGGCGGAGCACTGGGGGAAGGGCCGCTGAATCTCGCCAACCGAAAATCGGCTCAGCGGCGCGAGGCCGAGCAGGTCACACTAGATGAGGTGGCGCGCCTCGAGATCTCAGACCTCGCGGCTGCGGTCGGCTCGTCGGAGATCGGGCGCGACCCGTTTCGCTTCGATGCTGTGAGTCGATCGACGACGACGGCGGCCGAGCGCCTGAGCGAGTCTTCAGTGCTGCAGCCGGTCGCAGAGACGGCGCGAGCTGATCTCGAGCCTCCAGCTCCGCTGCCGCCACGGATCGATTTCGACTTCCTCGGCAGCTTCGGGCGTAGTGGCCGTCCCATGGCGGTCTTCTCCGATGGCGAGGCCATCATCAACGCCTTCGTTGGCGACACTCTGCAGGAAAAGTTCGTTGTGGACGAGATCGGCTATGAGACTGTGGACATTCGGTTCGTGGACTTTCCGGACACACCGCCGGAGACACTCGATGTCGGCAACTAGAGGTGGGGAGGGCGTGAAGATGCTCAGGCGTTGGGTAACTGTGGTCTCGTTGATTGTGGTGACTTCGACGGGCTGCTCGAACTACGAGCTGAAGCGCCAGGTCGAGACGGCCGAGCTGACTGGCGACTGGGACCAAGCGGTCATCTACTACCTGCAGCTGCTTCAGGAAGACCCAGGCAACTTGCAGTACCGTTCCGGCCTGACCCGGGCGAAGATCTCGGCTTCGCAGCAGCACTTCGAGACGGCGAAGAAGCTGATCGAGGCCGGCCAGCTGGGGCCGGCCTTGGTCGAGCTGACGGAGACCGTGCAGCTCGACACCACAAATCAGTACGCCCATGTCGAGCTCGAGAAGCTGCGCGAACGGGTCTATGCCATGCGCGAGCAGCGCGACGTGACCACTCGGCTCGACACACTGAAGGAAGAGACCCGCGGCGTCTCCGCGCAACCGCCGGTTCTCGACCCGCGCTCCGAGGAACCGATCGATCTGTCGTTCCCAGAGCCGGTCTCGGTGATGGACATCTACCGGGCACTTGGTAAGGCCTTCGGCATCAACGTCATCTTCGACTCGGCGCTGCGCGATCAGGAGATATCGATCGAGCTCGAGCAGGTCACTGCCGAAGAGGCGCTTGAGATGCTGATGCGCGCGTCGCGCCACTTCTACAAGGTGATCGATCCGCACTCGATCCAGATCGCCGCCGACACGCCGCAGAATCGTCGCGCCTACGAGGATCTCGTGATCCAGACCTTCTTTCTGTCGAACTCCGAAGTGCGCGATGCGATGACCATGCTGCGCAGCCTGGTCGACTCGAGAAAGATAGCGGCGAACGAACGGCTCAACGCCATCGTGCTCCGCGACACTGCCGACCGGGTGAAGGTGGCTGAGAAGATCCTAGAGATCAACGACAAGTCACGAGCCGAGGTGGTGGTCGACATCGAGCTGATGCAGGTCAACTCGTCGAAGCTGCGCGAGATCGGCCTGTCGCTCGAGCCAGGCAACCAGATCGGTTTCACGCTTGATTCCGAGCAGATCTCCGGCGGTGACTCGATCCGCTTCTCCGACGTGAAGTTCATCGACTCGACCAGCTGGTTGTTGAGCCTGCCCAACTTCCTGCTCGACTTTGTCAAGGAGTCGACCGACGCGCAGATCCTCGCTCAACCGAAGCTTCGCATCTCCGAGGGGGAGAGCGCCCGCTTCGTGGTCGCCGAGCAGGTGCCGATCCCGGTAACCAGCTTCAACACCGCCAACACGATCGGCGGCAGCATCGTGCCGGTCACCTCGTTCCAGTACCAGGACGTCGGCATCATCGTCGAGATCGAGCCCAGAGTGCACCACAACAACGAGGTCTCTCTCGTGGTGGCGGTCGAGGTGTCGAACATCACCGGCTCGATCGGCGACCAGCCGATCATCGGCACTCGCAACGTCGAGACCACGATCCGGCTCAAGGATGGGGAGACCAACTTCCTCGCCGGCCTGATTCGCAGCGACGAGCTGACGACCGACACCGGCATTCCCGGCCTGTCGAGCATTCCGATTCTGGGGCGCCTGTTCTCGAAGAAGGGAACTCAGGTCCAGACCACCGACATCGTTCTCACGATGACGCCGCACATCATCCGCCGGGCCGACATCACAGAGGACGACCTGCTGCCGATCTGGGTCGGCACCGAGACCAACTTCAGCCTGCGCGGCGGCAGCCCGCGGGTCGAGTCGGACTCCGAGGGCCCGTTCGACGAACAAGTCGGCGACGACGAGGTGCTGAGCGCGCGCGAGAGGCTACGCCAGCGGCTCGAGAACCTACCCCGCAACTTGAACCCCGACGACGAGGAGGATGACGAGTCCGAGACCGACGGGTCCGGCACCGATCTGGTACCCGGCCGGGCACCTGACCGGCGTCGCGAGGGCAACGACGTTTCCTACCTGGAGCCCTTGAGCCTGCTGCCGGCCTCAACACTCCCGGCCACCAATCACCGACCGTTCGCTCGTCACGCCGCGCTCGTGGCCGAATCGGCGGCGGAGGTTTCGCTGCGACTCGTGCCGGCGGCGCCGGCGGTCGAGATCGGCCGGGAGTTCGAGGTGAGGGTCGAGGTCGAGGCTGTGCGCCCGGTGGCTCATGTTCCGATGACGCTGACCTACGATGCGTCCGGGCTGAGACTGCTCAGTGTCGTGGAGGGTGACTTCTTTGGCGGGCCGGGCCGTGGCGCCATCCTGATCGACAGGTCCGAGGCCGGGCGGATCGTGATCGGCGCCAGCCGGCTGGGCCCGGACGCCGGAGTGCAGGGAACGGGGCGTCTTCTGACCCTTCGCTTCGAGGCTCTCGGCTCGGGCCGCTCGGAGGTTCGTTTCGACGAGGCCCGAGTGCTTGACGCGTCCCGGAGCGTCATTCGCGCGAAGACCTCGAACGCGGTTCTGGATGTGGTCCTTGAGTTACCGTCGCCGCCCGACGCCATCAAGGCCCCGTTGGAGGTCCGCCCCTGATCCGCCGCGGCCCACGGCAGGCCGGCTTCTCTATCGCCGAACTGGTGCTGGTGTGCGTGCTGCTGATGATTCTCGCCGGCATCGCCATGCCGGTAACGAAGTTCACGTTCACGAAGTCGCGCGAGATGGAGTTGCAGACTCACCTGCGAGCTATGCGCAACGCGATCGACGAGTACAAGCGCTTCAGCGACGCAGGCCTGATCCAGGTCGACATCGGATCGGACGGCTACCCCGAGACCCTGGAGGAGTTGGTCGAGGGGGTGGAGGTGGTGGGACAGGTCGACCGCACCACGCGTTTTCTGCGCAAGGTTCCGACCGATCCCTTCACCGGCGAGGCGGAGTGGGGGCAGCGCAGCTATCAGGACGAGCCCGACACTGATCGCTGGGGGGGCGAGAACGTGTTCGATGTGTACTCCCTGAGTCGGAAGAGAGGTCTCAATGGCATTGCCTACGCTGAGTGGTAGATCGCAGAAGGCGGCGGGATTCACCTTCCTCGAGCTCATGGTGGTGATCGCCGTGATCGGTATCCTGGCGACCATCGCTCTGCCGTCGCTGCGCAACCTCCCTCGCCGGGCCAACGAGGCGGCCCTGAAGACCAACCTGCGCACGATGCGCGACGTGATCGATCAGTACTACGGTGCCTGGGGCAAGTACCCGGCCTCGCTCGAGACCCTGGTGGAGGAAGGTCTGATGCGAGCCATTCCGGACGACATCACCGGCTCGAGCGACACCTGGGTGCCCGAGTACGAGCCCCTCGGTGAGGACGACGATCCGCTGTTTCCCGGCGACGTGCCGATCGAGCCGCTTCCAGGTGAGGAGGCTCGTGGAATCTGGGACGTCCGGTCAGGGTCGGAGCTAGTAAGCCTGCGAGGCGAGGCGTACAGCGAATGGTGACGATCCGGCGCGGACGGACTGAAGATGGCTACAACCTGGTCGCCGTCATCGTCGCGATCACGGTGCTGAGCATTCTGGTCGCAGCCGCCCTACCCGCATGGAGCCACCAGTACCGGAGGGCCAAGGAGGAGGAGGCGATCTTCCGGGGCTTGCAGTACGCGGAGGCGATTCGTGTCTTTCAGAAACGCTTTGGGCGCTACCCGACGCGTATCGAAGAGCTTCTCGAGGTTCGACCGAGATCGATCCGGCAGCTTTGGACCGATCCGCTCAGCGAGCACGGTGAGTTCGGATTGATCGTCGGCGGTGGTGCTGCGGGGCAGGGCCAGAGTGCAGCGCCGGGTCAGGCGCCCGGCGCGCGTCAGACCCCGAATGCAGGAGGGCTCGGCCAGCGCAGCGGTGCTCGTGGCGCCGAAGGACGGGATGCCCGCGGCGGCTTGGGCGGTCAGGGTCAGAGCCCGCTTGGAGTCGGCGCGCAGGGCGACGAGCTCGGCGGCGGGAGCGCCGAGCTTGGAGGAGCACGTACCGGCCAGGGCGGTGGCCTGATCCGACAGCCGCGCGTCGATGAGAATGGCGAGCCGATCGAGGTATCTGGGCTGCCGATCCAAGGCGTGTATCTCGACCTCGAGGGCCAGGGCACGCGCCTGTTCCTGGGCGAGTCGGACTACGCGAAGTGGGACTTCGTGGTGGCGCTGATCCCGATCCCTCAGGCGGTGGGCGAACGCCCTCTGCCGAGTGCACGAAGCGATTGGATCGGAAAGCCGTTTCCTCAGGGCATGTCGCCCCGGGGCATTGGGCCGGGTGGCCAGGATGGCGCGCGAGGCCAGGAGCCTGGCGGGAGTCGCGACGGCGATGCGAATCGCGGACGCCCCGGTTTCGGTGATCGGGGTCGGCAGCGCGACGACGACTCCGGCTTCGGCAGTCGCAGCCGCCGAGGCCGTCGGTGAGTACGGCCGGGCCCGCCGTCAAGATCCGCGTCCTTCCGCACGGTCGGGGACTGCCGCTGCCCGAGCGTGCCTCCGCGGGGAGCGCCGGCTATGACCTGCGTGCGGCCATCGAAGAATCGCAGTCGGTCGAGCCCGGCCAACGCGTGCTAGTGCCGACCGGGCTGGTGGTCGAGATCCCCGCTGGCTGGGAGGGTCAGGTGCGGCCGCGAAGCGGCCTCGCCCTGCGGCATGGAATCACGCTTCCGAATGCTCCAGGCACGATCGACTCGGACTACCGGGGAGAGATCGGTGTGATCCTTGCGAATCTCGGCGGCGAGAGCCACACCATCGAGCGCGGCGACCGAATCGCGCAGCTCGTCTTCGCCCCGGTCGCCGAGGTGAAGTGGGTGGTGGCCGACGATCTCGCTGACTCCGACCGCGGGGCGGGCGGGTTCGGCTCGACCGGCGGCGGCTAGCTACTCGGTCTCCGGGGGCCTCAGCTCTTCGAGGAGCTCGCGCAGGATGTCCTTGATCTCGATGGTGTAGTTGGCCAACTCGCGCTGGCGGCGGTCGACTTCCTCTTCGCTCGGGCGAATCATCGACCCGCCCTTCTCAGGGCGAATGCGATAGGTCCAGCGCTCGTCCAGATAGTCGATGCGGGCCAGGAGCGCGGTCAGCTTCTCGGGGTCCATGAGCTCTCGCTTATGGTCGCTGCTAGCAAGGTACTCAATTCGCGCTCGAGTCAGGATCTGGTGTCCACGACGGCAGGCTCGCCGGATCGAAGCCCACCGAACGTAGTGTCGTCTCCCAGGCGGTCTCCGGCTCCGTCGGAAAGATCAGATCGGCCTTGACCGGTGCCGTGACCCAGTCGTTGCGCAGGATCTCACCGAGCAGCTGCTCCTCACCCCAGCCGGCGTAGCCGAGAACCAAGCGGATTCTGGCGGGCGGCCGATGGGCCAGGAGCTCGAGATCGCGGTAGTGTTGCGTGGTTCCAATACCCGGGAAGACCTCGGAGGCAGCACTCAGCTTTTCAGTGCGATCGTCCCCTCCGTAGATGACTGTGCCGAGCTGGGGTTGGACGGGTCCGCCAAAGTAGGCGAGCGCGTCAGGACTGCCCCCCCAGCCGATCTTCATGCCTTCCAGGATGTCGGCGATCTTCAGCTCGGTCGGCCGGTTGACGATCAGGCCGAAGCTTCCCTCTTCATCGTTGTGGTGCACCAGAAGTACGACGCTCTGGTGGAAGAACGGGTCGTGAACCTGGGGCATGGCCGCCAACAGGAGCGGAGTCTCGATGCCTTCTGCAGCGCTCACGTGACGGATCTTAACCTCCCGGCGATGCCCGGATCAGGGTGGTAATATGGGGCTCCCTGGGCACCCCCGCCCGGGCGCACCCGCCGGGGGCCCCCCACGACATCTGGAGCGCTGCCGTGCGCCGCGCCCAACTGCTCTCGGAGACTTGCAATGACGGATTCTTTCGGCAGCCTGCGCGACCTGACCCTCGGCGCCGGCGTATACCGCATCGCGCATTTGCCCGCCCTGGAGGCTCGAGGCTTCGACCTCTCCCGACTTCCCTTCTCTCTGCGAATCCTGCTCGAGAACCTGCTGCGCCGCGAAGACGGCCGGTCCGTGACCCCCGACGACATCGAGGCGATCTGCAACTGGCAGCCCGACGCCGCTCCAAGCCAGGAGATCGCCTTCATGCCGTCACGGGTCCTGCTGCAGGATTTCACCGGCGTTCCGGCGGTGGCCGATCTCGCTGCTATGCGCGATGCCATGCGCGATCTCGGCGGCGATCCCCGCAAGATCAATCCGCTGCAGCCCGCAGAGCTCGTGATCGACCATTCCGTCCAGGTCGACGAGTACGGCTCGGCGGCTGCCTTTCTGATCAACGCCGAGCTTGAGTTCGAGCGCAACCAGGAGCGCTACGCCTTCCTGCGCTGGGGCCAGAGCGCCTTCGAGAACTTTCGCGTCGTGCCGCCCGACACCGGCATCGTGCATCAGGTCAACCTCGAGTACCTGGCTCGTGTGGTGATGATGGGTGAGGGTCCTGCAGCCAGCGACGGCGTTGCGTGGGCCTACCCAGACACCCTCGTGGGGACCGACTCCCACACCACGATGGTCAACGGCCTTGGCGTTCTGGGCTGGGGTGTGGGCGGAATCGAGGCCGAGGCGGCCATGCTCGGCCAGGCGGTCTCGATGCTTGTGCCTCAGGTGGTCGGCTTTCGCCTGGTGGGTGAGCTGAAGGAAGGCACCACCGCCACTGATCTCGTGCTGACCGTGACCGAGCGGCTGCGGGCGCACGGCGTGGTCGGCAAGTTCGTCGAGTTCTTCGGTGCCGGCCTCGGCGCCCTGACGCTCGCTGACCGGGCGACGATCGCCAACATGGCGCCCGAGTACGGTGCCACTTGCGGCATCTTTCCCGTCGACGCGGCGACGCTCGGTTACCTGCGCCTGACCGGGCGCGACGAGGCGCATGTGAGCGCGATCGAGGTCTACATGAAAGAGCAGGGGCTCTTTCACACGGCCGAGTCGCCGGAGGCCTCGTATACGGACGTTCTGGAGCTCGATCTGGGCGACGTGGTTCCCAGCCTCGCCGGCCCGAAGCGGCCCCAAGACCGGATTGCCCTGACCGATATGAAGTCGCAGTTCGAGCGCGATCTCGACGGTCTGGTCGGTGGTGCCAGGTCGGGCGGAGGTGGGGTCGCGACGCCGGCGGCTCCACAGGTGATCACCGAGGTCTCGGGTTCTGGCGACCCTGGGTCGCACCGTACCTGCACTCTGACCCACGGTTCGGTGGTGATTGCCGCGATCACCAGCTGCACGAACACCTCCAACCCCTCGGTGATGGTCGCCGCGGGCCTGGTGGCGAAAAGG
This sequence comes from Acidobacteriota bacterium, assembly GCA_036337765.1. Classification (GTDB taxonomy): domain Bacteria; phylum Acidobacteriota; class Thermoanaerobaculia; order Multivoradales; family Multivoraceae; genus JAYZDP01. Next base: position 8,009 of record JAYZDP010000083.1, on the reverse strand, counting down.
GCCGCCGAGCTCGGCCTCGAGACCCAGCCCTGGGTGAAGACCAGCCTGGCGCCCGGATCCAAGGTGGTCACCGAGTATCTCGAGGCGGCGGGGCTCACCCCGTACCTCGACCAGCTCGGTTTCCACCTCGTTGGCTATGGCTGCACGACCTGCATCGGTAACAGCGGTCCGTTGCGGCCCGAGATCTCCGCCGCGGTGCGCGAGGGCGATCTCGTGGCTTGTTCGGTGCTGAGCGGCAACCGCAACTTCGAGGGCCGGATCAGCCCAGACGTGCGAGCCAACTACCTGGCCTCCCCGCCTCTGGTGGTGGCCTACGCCATCGCCGGCCGCGTCGACATCGATCTCTACAACGAGCCGCTGGCGGAGATCGACGGCGCACCGATCTACCTGCGCGACATATGGCCTTCCCAGCAGGAGATCGCCGAGGCGGTGGGAGTCGTGGACTCGACTATGTTCGAGCGCCATTACGCCGACGTCTTCGCTGGAGACGAGCGGTGGAACGGCCTCGACACTCCCGAGGGGGACAACTACGCCTGGGATCCGGAGTCGACCTACGTCCGCCAGCCGCCCTTCTTCTCGGGCATCTCGGCGGAGCCCACGCCGGTTGAAGACGTCGCTGGCGCACGGGTCTTGGCGGTCCTCGGTGACTCGGTGACAACCGACCACATCTCGCCTGCCGGTGCGATCAAGGCTTCGAGCCCCGCAGGCGACTACCTCACCGGCCACGGCGTCCCACTGTCGAGCTTCAACAGCTACGGCTCGCGCCGGGGTAACCACGAGGTGATGATGCGCGGCACGTTCGCCAACATTCGACTGCGTAACCTCATGGTGCCGGGCGTCGAAGGCGGCTTCACGCGCCATCTCCCCGAGGGTGAGCAGATGTCGATCTACGACGCAGCGATGAAGTATCAGGACGAGGGAATCTCGCAGGTGGTGCTCGCTGGGCGCGAGTACGGCACCGGCTCTTCGCGCGACTGGGCGGCGAAGGGTCCGGCTCTTCAGGGTGTGCGGGCCGTCATCGCACGAAGCTACGAGCGCATCCACCGCAGTAACCTGGTGGGCATGGGCATCGCTCCGCTCGAGTTCCTCGCCGACGAAAGCGTCGCCAGTCTGGGCCTCGACGGCGAGGGGATCTTCTCCGTGACGGGGTTGGAAGCTGCCGCGTCGGGAGAGTTCAGCCCGAGGCCGCGGGTCAGCGTGACCGCCACGGCCGCCGACGGCGCTCAGACCGAGTTTGAAGCTGTCCTGCGGATAGACACTCCACAGGAGGCCGAGTACTACCGCCACGGCGGCATCCTCTGCTACGTCCTACGAACTCTTGCAGCCGAATAGGTGATCCGCGATCAGAAAAGTACTCCGTGCCGCGGAGGGGCGACACGGGGCAAGGTGGGAAGCCGAAGGAGATTGCCAGAGGTGACGGACCTCTGCGACGGGATCGGCTTCCCGACAGACCCGTCTCTCGAGGCAACGTGGTGACAGCTTCCGACATTCCGACCGGCCGGCTACGGATCAACGAGATCTTCTACTCGATCCAGGGGGAGTCGTCCTGGGCTGGGAAGCCGTGTGTGTTCGTTCGCTTGACCGGCTGTCAGATGCGCTGTGTGTGGTGTGACACCGAGTACAGCTTCTACGAGGGGTCCTGGATGGAGCACGGCGAGATCCTCGAGACGGTCGAAGGCTTTGGCTGCACCCTCGTCGAGCTGACGGGAGGCGAGCCTCTGCTCCAGCCCGGATCCAAGGTCCTGCTGAGCGCCCTGTGCGACGCAGGATACGAGGTGCTGCTCGAGACCGGTGGTGGACTCGACATCGGCTCTGTCGACGATCGAGTGCACCGCATTGTCGACGTCAAGTGTCCGGCGAGTGGCGAGGCCCAGGCCAATCGATGGCAAAATCTCGACCTCGTAGGTAAGAAGGACGAGCTGAAGTTCGTCGTTGCAGGTCGTTCGGATTACGAGTGGGCGCGCGATCTGGTGCGGGAACGCTCCCTTGAGGCACGCTGTCCGGTGTTGTTCAGCCCCGTGCACGGCTCCGTCGATCTCGAGTCGCTGAGCGCCTGGATCCTGGAGGATCGGCTGGCAGTGAGGCTTCAGACTCAGCTTCACAAGGCTATTTGGGGCGCGGAAACCAGGGGTGTTTGAGCGCTCCTGACCGGGCCCGACACAGTGGCCGCGTTCTTGCACCACCTGCGAGCCGACGCTACAATCCGGCTCCCCGAACCGGCCTTCTAGAAAATCCTCAAGATGGGGCCTTGTGCCCCGTTTAGCGAGTTGGGAGCAACGATCCGATGAAGACCGCCAAATTGATCCTTGACGGCCAAGAGTACGAGCTACCGGTATTTGTCGGCTCCGAGGGCGAGGTGGGTATCGATACCCTCTCCCTGCGGGGGCAGAGCGGGGCTATCACCTACGATCCCGGCTTCGGAAGCACCGGCTCGTGCAAGAGCGCGATCACCTTCATCGACGGCGAGAGAGGCATCCTGCGCTATCGCGGCTACCAAATCGAAGAGCTCTGTGCCGGGGCGCGCTTCACCGAGGTCTCTTACCTGTTGATCCACGGCGAGCTTCCCAACAGGGCCGAGCTGCGGCAGTTCCGCTACGACCTCAACCACCACAGCATGCTGCACGAGGACATGAAGAAGTTCCTCGACGGCTTCACGGCGACCTCGCACCCCATGGTCATTCTGGCCTCTCTAATAGCGGCACTTTCGACCTACTACGACGAGGAAGACGACCTCGGTCGCAACGCCATCCGCCTATTGTCGAAGGCGAAGACGATCGCCGCTTTCTCGTACAAGAAGTCGATCGGCCAGCCCTTCATCTATCCGCGCAACGACCTCAGCTACACCCAACAGTTTCTGCACATGATGTTCGCCGTTCCGGCCGAGCCGTACGAGTTCTCGCCGGCAGTTGATCGGGCGCTGAACCTTCTCCTGATCTTGCACGCGGACCACGAGCAGAACTGCTCGACGTCAACGGCGCGGATGGTCGGCTCGAGCCAGGCTAACCTTTTCGCATCGATCGCGGCTGCCATCTGCGCGCTGTGGGGACCGCTGCACGGTGGTGCGAACCAGGCTGTGATCCAACAGCTACAGATGATCTCCGACGACGACGGCGACTACGAGAAGTACGTCAATCTGGCTAAGGACAAAAGCTCCGACTTCCGCCTCATGGGGTTTGGCCACCGTGTCTACAAGAACTTCGACCCGCGGGCGAAGATCATCAAGGCGGCGGCGGACGAGGTTTTGAACCAGCTAGGGCTCTCCGACCCGCTGCTCGGTATCGCCATGAACCTCGAGGAAGTGGCGCTAAAGGATCCGTACTTCGTCGACAAGCGTCTCTACCCGAACGTCGACTTCTACAGCGGCATCCTCTACCGGGCGATGGGCATCCCGACGAACATGTTCACGGTCATGTTCGCTCTCGGCCGCCTACCCGGGTGGATCGCCCACTGGAAAGAAATGAAGGGCGACAACGAGGCGCGCCTAAACCGCCCACGGCAGCTCTACACCGGCCCCGCGAAGCGCCCGTTCGTTCCCGTCGACGACAGGTAGCGGGAGCCGCGGTAAGTCATAGCGGGTCGGGCGTCTCGACGGTAGAGCGCTGATATGAGCGCGGTTGGGCCTAGTCTTGCCTTGCAGTCATGACTACCGCGGTCCCCGCTTGCCGAAGCGGGCTAGGCGCGCGCGCATCTTGGCGCGCATTTGGACGAAGCGCTTCTCGGCCGGTGGCCACGGTCGTAGCAGTCGCCTGAGCCAGCGGTGGGCGGCCTCGCTGGCCAGTGACAGCACGGCGGCGCCGATGAAGAGCGTGAGGATGCCCTGCAGGCCGGGCAGTACCAGTCCGAGAATGCCGACCAGCAGCAGCAGCCAGCCGGCGAAATAGAGGACGATCCGCAACGGCGTCGGCAACGGCGGAAGGACCTCCGGCGGTGCGGGCAGGGAGGGACGGGGGGTGTCGTCTCCCTTGGCGTTGGGGGTCGTCATGAGCAGGTTTACGGCGTGGGGCGCGGTCGGTTCCCGATGCGGCGGGGACAGACCCGGGCCGGCCGGTCAGCGTATCAAGGGGCCTTCGGTACGATAGTGGGTCGTGGCGAGCACCGAGCACGGACGTTTCGTCGAGTTCATACGCCAGCGCGGGTTGCGGCTGACGCCCGAGCGCCTCGCGTTCTTCGACGAGATCTATGCTCAGCATGGTCACATCGACGCCGATGCGATTCTTCGAGCCATGAAGTCGAGGGGGCTGAAGACGTCTCGCGCCACGGTGTACCGGACACTCGATCTGTTCGTCGAGTGCGGTCTGGTGCGCAGGCACCGCCTGGGCGGACGGGGGCACGTCTACGAGCACGTGCACGCCGGTCAGCGCCACGATCACCTAGTGTGCAGCGAGTGCGGAAGGGTGGTCGAGTTCGTGAGTCCCGGTATCGAGGCGCTACAGGCCGAGATCTGCCGGGCGCACGGCTTTGAGCACGAGATCCACAGCATGCAGATCCAGGGCGTTTGCACGAGCTGCGCCCGCTAGGCGATTTCGAGTCTTGCGAAGCGGCGTTTGCCGACCTTGACGAGGTACGGCTCGTCTCGCTTGTCAGGCACGAGGAAGGGGTCCGCGACCTTCTCACCATCAATCGAAACGCCGCCCTGCCGGATCAGCCGCCGGGCCTCGCTCTTCGACGTCGCGAGACCGGCGTCGGCGATGATCGCCACGATCGTCTTTCCCTGGACCGCTGCGTGGCTCGGAACGTCGTCAGGAACTCCTCCGCCACGGAACACCGACTCGAACTCCCGCTCGGCCTCGGTCGCAGCGTCGTCGTCGTGAAATTGTGCCACCAGCTGGCGCGCGAGTTCCATCTTCACCTCCTTGGGGTGAAGCTCTCCGGACGCAACCGCCGCCTTGCGTGACTCGATCTCCGCCTCGGGCTGCTCGGTTAGGTGAATGCACCAGTTCCACATCAGCTCGTCGGGGATCGACATCGTCCTGCCGTAGATCTCCTTCGGCAAGTCCTCGAGCGCAATCGCGTTGCCGACACTCTTCGACATCTTCTCAACCCCGTCCGTGCCGACCAGGAGTGGCACGGTGATGACGACCTGAGGATCCAGGCCCCGCTCCTTCATCAGTTGCCGCCCCACCAGGAGGTTGAAGATCTGGTCGTGGCCGCCGAGCTCGACGTCGGCCTCGAGGAATATCGAGTCGTAGGCCTGAGTCAACGGGTAGAGGAGCTCGTGGATCGAGATCGGTTGGTTGTTCGCGAGCCGCGTTCGGAAGTCGTCGCGCTCGAGCATCCGCGCCAGCGTGTAGGAGCCGGCGAGGCGGATGATTCCCTCGGTGCCGAGCTCGCTCAGCCAACGGCTGTTGCTGTCGATCTCGGTGAGGTCGGGATCGAGGATGTGGAAGGCCTGCTGCTTGTAGGTCTCGGCGTTGGCGTCGACCTCTTCCTTCGAGAGCTGGGGTCGGGTGGCCTTCCTGCCGCTCGGATCGCCGATCATGGCGGTGAGGTCGCCGACCAGGAAGATGACGCGATGGCCCAGCTGCTGGAAGTGGCGCATCTTGCGCATCAGAACGGTGTGGCCGAGATGCAGATCCGGGGCGGTAGGGTCGAAGCCGGTCTTCACCACCAGCGGCTCGCCGGTCTCCTCGGCGCGCGCCAGTTTGGCGCGCAGCTGGTCCTCGTCGACGAGATCCGCCGTAGCTCGGCGCAGCAACGCCATCTGCTCTTCGATGGGGGGAAAAGTCGACATTGCGGAAGCTGCGAACAATAGCAGGCAGGGACCAGGCCCCCGCGACTCAGGGTGTGGCGTCTGGAAGGATGTGCCCCGCCGCCACGATCCGCGCGTCGCCCTTGAGCGACCACGAATCGATCCCTTCGGAGCCCACCGTGCCAAGCACTTCGAGGGTGAAGCCACTGCGTGTCACCAGGCTCATCGGCAGCCCTGTTTGGTGACCCTCGAGCGCCGCGGCGGCGACCGCCAGTGCACCGGTGCCGCAGGCCAGGGTTTCGGCTTCCACTCCGCGCTCGAAGCTGCGGATCCCGAATGCCCCGGGCGCATGTACGGCGAAGTCGACGTTGCCTCCCGCCGGACCCAGGTCGGGATGGTGCCGGAGAGCGCCGGCCAGGTCAGGGAACTCGTCGCCGGGCATGACGTGGGTGAAGACGACGAAGTGGGGAACTCCGACGGTGACCGACCACCCCTCGTAGCTGTGCCCGTCGACGTTGAGAACGAGAGGCGTGGCTGTGCTTGGCAGGGGCGCTTCGACAACGTAGTCGTTCGCCACGTCCGCCGTGGCGCCGAGCAGGCCGGCGGCGGTGTCCAGCGTGCAGCTGCCGTGGGTCCATCCGAGGTGATCGGCCAGCCGGGCGGCGCAGCGCGCGCCGTTCAGGCAGAGGTCGGCGGGTCCGCCGTCGGCGTTGAAGTACTCGAGTCCTAGAGTCGGTGCCTGGCGCTTGTCTGCGCAACGCCTCACGATCAGTAGTCCGTCGGCTCCGAGGCCTACGCCGCGGCGACACCAGCTGCGGATCTGGTCGGCCGACGGCAGAGACTGGGGCTCGGCGAGAGCGATGAAATCGTTGCCGGCGCCCGAGAGCCTGAAGAACGGGGTCATTGAGTCTCGGCCGTAACCGGCGAGCTCGGACTGCTCTCGTTGCCCTCTTCGTCAACGGCCGTGATCCGATAGTCGTAGGTCTGGTCTGGCTCGATGGTGTCGTCGGAAAAGTCGAGCTGGACAATCGGCTCTGCCGTGAGGGCCTCGCCCTTGTCGATCTCGGGCTGATCTTCGGTCGCGCCTGCCTCGACCGGCTCGTCATCCTCGCCGTCTTCGGTCTCGGCGTCGACGTTTTCGACTTCTGCCGGTGGCTCGGGCTCAGGAGTCGCGTCCGGGACCTTCCGGTACACCATGTACCCAGCGAGGTCGTCGGCATCGACGCGGTTCCAGAGCAGGCGGATGCGGGTGGCTTCGGTCAGGACCACCACGCCGTCCGGCGCCCGCGGCGCGAAGGCGTCAGAGTAGTCGATCTCGGCGATCGCCGCCGCCTCAGACTCGACCTCGGTGTCGTCCTCGATGACGGTGGTGACGGTGTACTCATAGCGGTTGCCGTATTCGGCGGTCCGGTCCGAGTAGGTAATGGTCATCGATCGGACCTGTCCGATCGGGACTCCCCAGTCGGAGTTTCCTGCGGAACGCCGATAGACGTTGAAGCCGACGAGCTCGGGCACGGCCTCGACTAGCGTTGCCTCGTCCATCAGCGGGTCGTCGCCGGCCGAATCCTCGTTCGTGATCTCGTCGGTGACGTCCGGTGCGGCCACTTCAACGGCGTCCTCGGCTGGGGCTGCGACATCACCCTCGGCCTCCGACTCTTCGTCGGACTCCTCCTCGGGCAGATCGGCTTCCCAGGTCACCGTGATCCAGCTCTCCTGCGCCTCGAGCGCGACATCCCACGGCGGGTCGGGTGGTTCGAGAAAGACGATGCGTACGATGTTCGAGAACGGGCTCGGCTTGCGTCCCGGAGCTCTCGTACGAATCGCGAGGGCCGTCATCACCTTAGGGATCGGCGGTAGCGGCTCGAGCTCAGGCTCCGCGTCCTCGTCTTCCGGGTCGCCTTCCTCACTCGCTTCTTCCGGCTCGGGCTCGGGTTCGGGTTCAGCTTCCGGCTGCAGCTCCTCGAACGACGCCGGCTCCGGCACCGCGAAGGACAGGACGATCTCCGCACCGATGGTGGCCTTTCTCAGATCTTCGTCGCGGAGCTCGACGAGCATCTCCGCGCCGCTTTCGAATGTGAACGCGTCGATGGCTGGGAGCGGGTCACGGACCGGCTCAACCTCGGACTCGTCGTCCTCATCCTCGCCTTCCGAATCCTGCTCGTCGTCGGCGTTGTCGACCTCGCCGCCCTCGGTCTCTTCGTCTTCGATTGCATCGTCCGTCAGCTCTTCGTCGTCCAACGCCTGATCGGGTTGCGCGGGCTCGGCATCCTCGGAATCGGTGTCCTCGCCGTCCTCGCCGTCCTCGCCGTCCTCGCCGTCC
>JAYZDP010000082.1:0-2878 GCA_036337765.1 Acidobacteriota bacterium | reverse complement strand
AGGCGTTTCGCGATAGCCCGCGCCCGGGCAACCCCACCCGCGTCTGGACTGACGATCACGAGATCCACGATGTCGAGCTCTCGAATCGCGTCGAGAATCACCGGTGCCGCGAACAGGTGGTCCACCGGCATGTCGAAAAAGCCCGTCATCTGGGCTGCGTGTAGGTCCATCGTCAGCAACCTGTCGGCACCGGCCCGAGCGATCAGGTCGGCCATCAGCTTTGCTGTCACCGGAACCCGCGGCTTGTCCTTCTTGTCCTGCCGACCGTAGCCGTAGTAGGGCAGAACGGCCGTAATTCGGGTCGCCGAGGCTCGTTTGAAGGCGTCGATCATCACCAGTAGCTCGACCAGATTGCCGTTGACCGGTGGGCAGGTCGGCTGCACGATGAAGATGTCTACCCCGCGGACGTTCTCGTCGACCTGAAAGAACGTCTCTCCGTCGGAGAAGTCGAAGTTCACGACACGGCCGACGGGCAGGTTCAGATAGTCACAGATCTCTTCGGTCAGCCTCGGGTGCGCACGCCCGCCAAAAACTTTCAAGGCACCGTACATCGGCAGCAGGTAATCGTTGACTGGCTTCGGGTAGGTCGTTCGTGGCTGGGGCGGGAGGGTTCGAACCTCCGATTACCGGATCCAAAGTCCGGCGCCTTACCACTTGGCCACGCCCCAAGAAAATGCTCTGGGCTCGGCCTCTCCCGGGACATCGGGACTCCGCAGGAACGGGCTCGGGCGTGAGTGTATACAGTCGCTAACGAACGGTCCAGAAAGAGTCGCTGAGGTGCTTCTGCTCCACGTTCTGCAGCGCCTCTCCGGACGGGACAGCGGCCGTTGCAGCCATCGGCTCGCGGCGCGGCGGCGCCACCGCCGCAGCTTGCGGCTTGGCGCTCGCTGGCCGGCGAGCGACTTCCTCACCGGTGAGCTCTGCATACTCCGCCAGAATCCGATCCTCGAGCCCGCGACGGGTCTCGTTGTTCAGCGGATGCGCGACGTCCTTGAAATCCCCATTCTTCTTACGGCGAGACGGCATCGAAATGAAGAGACCATCGCGGCCATTGATGATCTTGATGTCGTTGACCATGAAGCAGCGATCGATGACGATCGACACGAAGGCGCGCAGCTTCTCTTCGTCGATGGGAAAGACTTTGACCTCGGTAATCTCCACCATGCACTCCTAGGCAGTTGGCGGCCACAACGTGAGACCTTTCAGAGCGTCCATCGGTCGAGGCGAGCCAAAGGACTCCGTACCGTCGTTTTCTGGCGGGATGCTATTCGCCATGCTAGGCACGCCGCGACTGTCTGTCAACGTTCCCCTTCCCAGGGAGCATCGTCCACACCGCGCAGCCAGCCCAGGTCACACTCACCCTGGTCCGCGTCCCGGGGCACTCGGAGCGCGGCCAGTTCGATCTCGCCGGCCTCACGAACGGTCTCGCGCCACCTTAGCCGGACTCCCTCTTCCGGCGCCCGCATCTCCGACCACTCCTCGCCACGCACCCAGACGCCGAGCTCTCTCCCTTCGAAGGTCGATTGCCAACCGACAACCCTCCCCCCATCGAGGTCGGCTCGCCACTTCCGGCCCTCGGCATCCGAGTAGCGGATCTCGCCAGGCCCGATCTGTACGGGGCCGGCCGGATGACGTGGCAGGTAGCCGAGAAGCAGGGCCGGCAGGCTGGCGAAGGGAAGGCTCCCCAGCGGTAAAGCCGCGATCTCGGCTGGACCCTTGTAGTAACAGCTCTTGCGCTGTAGATAGTCGACAAGGTGGGCTTCCTCGCCTACCACGTCAAGCGACCAGAGCCTGCGGTTGAAGAGCAGTGGATGGGTGGCCCGAATCTGATAGCGAGCGGGATCGCGCAGCAGTAGCTGAAGTCTGAAGCGACCCTTACCTTCCGGCGTCTTCAGGTGGGCACGCAGCAACCGTCGGGTCGAAAGCTCTGGTCTCGGCAAAACCCACGGCGTGATTGTCGGAGCGCTTGCCTGACGAGCTGGTCGAGTGGACGCACAGGCCCCAAGCCACAACACGGCCGCCGCGAGGACTACGGTCCGGGTTTGGCGGGCCGGCCGGGTCAGGAGCCGCCCAGCCCGAGCTCGGAGAGCTTGCGGCGTACCCCTTCAACGTTCTCGTCGTTGCGGGCTACCGCCCGGCGGTAGAGCTCGCGCGCCTTTTCTGGAAATTCGAGCGCCACGTAGAGATCACCGAGATGCTCGAGGATGGTGGCGTCCTCAGGGAGCAGGCGAGCGGCGTACTCGAGGCTGTCGCGGGCACGGTCGTAGTTGCCGAGTCGATAGTGAGCCCAACCCAACGAGTCGACGTAGGCCGGATTGTCGGGCTCGATGGCAACCGCCCGCTCGATCAACGACAGAGCCTCGTCCAGTCGCTCACCGCGCTCCGCCCACATGTACCCGAGGTAGTTCAAGGTGCGGTCGTCCTCGGGCTCGCGCGTAAGCACCTCGCGAAACGCCTCGTCTGCCTCAGAGAATTTTCCGGTGCGCTCGTAGGCCATACCGAGCGAGAAGTAGAGGTCGACCTCCAGAGCCGCCTCGTCCGCACTCGGGGTCGCATCGAGCGCGTCGCGAAGGATCGGAATCATGGCTTCGAAGCGCGTCTGACGTTGGTAGTAGTTCACCAACAGAAGCGCCGCGCTACGGTCCGGGGACTCCGCGATCCCGGCCACGATAGCCGCCGCCTCCTCGCCACGGTCGAGCGTTTCGAGAATCTCGGCCCGTTTGAGCTGCAACCGTCGTTGGTCCAGGTTCGCCCCCTCGACCCAGTTGGCGCCGGCGGCGCTCGAAACCACCGCCAGGGCGTCTTCGCCGCGCTCGAGCTTGATCAGACTGTCACTCAGAAGGTAGACGATCTCGCGGTGCATGCCGGCGTCGACCGA
>JAYZDP010000081.1:0-3343 GCA_036337765.1 Acidobacteriota bacterium | reverse complement strand
GTAGAGACGAGATGGGGGGCGGGCTGCGGCCCGTAGGGTCATCGAGCGTTCAGGCCGCGGCCTTTGCGCGCCCGTGCACCTTCTCATCGAACGGCGGCAGCGGCTTGATGAGTGGCGCGAGCAACTTGGCAGCCTGTTCGGTCGTGAGCACATCCTCCGGATCGAGCTTGATCAGCTCGGCCCTTTCCGGGTTAGGCTCGCAGACGTCTTCGCCAATGAGCCGGCAGTGATCGTCGTAGGGCCAGATCATCTGGATGTCGTAGCTCTTGTGCAGGTAGTAGGCGTTCTCGTCGTCGACGTCGAATCCGTTCGCGATGAGCGCCTTGGCGTGCAGTTGGTGGAGGGCCACCGGAGCGACCGCCGCGATGAAGTTGTCCGCCACCGCGATCTGCTCGTTCTCGTTGTAGAAGATAGTCTCGTCCTCCCGTGCCCACTTGGAATATTGGTCCTTCACCGCGTCCGTGCCGGCCAGTGTGGTGGGGGGGCCGCCGTAACTGAAACGGTACACTGGACTCTCGACCATCATATCGGGGGTGAAGATCTCCTCGTAGCGTCCCGCGAGCTCGAGAAACCGATGTCGGTAGAACGCCTGGAGCATGAGCCGGTGCCGCGGATTCGTCGTCACTTCCATCAGTCGATCGATCCCAACATTCAGCTTTCTGATATCGAGCTTCGACATGTCAATCTTCGTCATGGTGCCTGTCTCCTTTGAGTGCGGGCTGGTGGTGCGGGGGAACTCGATCTTAGGCCTTCTGTTCGATGGATAGGAAGTTCAAACGCCCTTGGTTGCATCTCGGAAGATTCGAGAAAACTATCGGATCTGAGCGCCCCGCAGCACGTTCAGGGCCAGGTCACCCCCGCACCGCATTCAGCGCCAGCAACGCGAAGACTCCGGCGCTGAACGCGGGCAAAAGCTGATCTAGGGCGTGTCGATTTAGGGGCTCGATCTGGCCCCGATCAGCGACAATGGAGGCTCCTCTAACACACAGGAGTCCTCCATGCGTTCGATCTTCCTCGCTTTCGTGATCCTCATCGCGCCTCTAGTTTCGGTGGCGCAGACCGTCACCTACCAACTCCGCGGCTTCACTAGCACCACGGTCCTCGGCGACCACGGGGTCCTGGAGATGACCCGCCAGTGTGCGGTGGAGTTCGGTGGAGCCGGTGCCACGCGGATGTGCACGTCCAGCGAGATCCTCAACACCGCGACGGTGCCGCAGGGGCTTGCGGGCCCTGCTTGGGTGCGGCCTAGCCTTCATTTGGCGGTGAACGGCAACGTCTTAGACGTCTCTGGTGTATGGCAAGGTTTTACTGATTTCTCTTGCGGGGGCTGGTCTCTGCTCACTAACCGTGGCCTCTCGGTTGATGGAACGGGGTCGTACGGTACTCAGTTGTGCAACACCTACCGCCCCATCGCCTGCTGTCACCCCGTCGTCGTCCCAGAACCCACGGCGGCTGTGGGTCTCGCCGCTGGGGCGGCTGCGATGGCGGTGCTGGGGGCGGGGAAGAGGTAGCGCCACTGCCGAGTGGACGAAATCGCCCCCTCCATTCTCCCGATCCCTGCGAACGGCCTGGCCCTCAGAGCCGAATAGATGAAAATCTAGAGGGGTTCCCGTCGCCGCCTACGGGCCCCAATCCGCTTCCCATCCAACCTCTACTTGACATAATGTCTCTTACCGGACGCCAAAAGGGGCTTTGAATTTCCTATCCGCTGACGGGAGCGGACTTCACAGAGACCTTCCTTCCCCAGTTCTAGAGGGGGACACCGGGACCCTGAACCTCGAGGTCCTGGTCTCGCAGTTTGAAGGCGCGGTAGTTGGTGATGACGACCTTCGCCCGCTCGAGGTCGGCCAGCATGTCGCCCGGTACGAGTTCGCCGCTCTGGTAGTAGCTGTCGGGGTCGGTTCGACTTTTGCTGGCGGCAAACAGAGACGATATGAGATGCGATGGGCGAGGATAGGGCGACCCAGCTCGCTAAGTTCTCTCAGCTTAGGCCTCTAATGGTACCCAGTGAGGAATGACACTTCGCGCAAACGGCCCAGCGTATCCTCGGTCCTTCGGGGCCGCGGCTACTTCCAGCAAAGCGGCAGCCGCTCGGGTGTTCGAGGGTTGCGAAAGAACACCAACTCCTCGGCCGGGACGGCCAGCTCGTACTCCGGGATGCGTTCGTGGAAGCGTTCGAGCGCAACGCGCAGTTCCATCCGGGCGAGGTGCGAGCCGAGGCAACGGTGGAAGCCGCTGGCGAAGGCGATGTGGGCATTTGGTGAGCGCTCCAGGTCGACGCGCAGCGGGTCCGGAAAGACCTCCGGATCGAGGTTGGCAGCCGCCCACGAGATATTGCAGAGCGTGCCGGCCTCGATCTTCTCGCCCGAGAGCTCGATGTCGACGAGCGGCTTGCGGTAGCCGTCTGCCACCGGTGACTCGAAACGCAACAGCTCCTCGATCGCCGAAGGCCACCGCCCCGGGTCCTCGAGGATCCAGCGGCGCTGGTCCGGATGGCGCGCCAGGTAGGCCAGGATGCAGGCGAGCGAGGCCGCCACCGTGTCGAGGCCTGCGATCATCATCAGGTAGGAGATGTCGAGGATGTCGTCGCGCGACAGGCGCTCGCCATCAATCTCGGCGCTCAGGAAGCGGCCGATCATGTCGTCGCCGACGTCGCCACGCTTCTGCCGCTCGTCGATCACGCGCTCGAAGTAGCCGTAGCAGCGCTCTGCCGAATCGGTCATGTCCTGCATGACCTTTTCGATCGGTTGGTCGAGGTCGGGATGGAGCTGGGCGTTCTTGAATTCCAGGAAGTCGTCGAGTTCGTCCATCGGGATCCCCATCAGCGACAAGAACACCGTCGAAGGCAGCCGCTCGCACCAGGCATCGAAGACGTCGGCTTCGCCCTGCTCGATCAACGGGTCGATGTACGCGTCCGCTTGTTCGCGGATCAGCGGCTCGAGATGGGCGAGCTTCTTCGCCGTGAAGTGCGGGTCGAGGAGCTTGCGGTACTTGCGATGGTCCGGTCCGTCGAGGTCGAGCGGGATCAGTCGGCGCCGCACCGCTCCGATGCCGCCGCCCGAGTGGCCGTTACCGAGCACTTCCTTGTGGCGGTTCAGCGCCTGGATATCGGCCATCCGGAAGACGGTGACGGAGCCGTCGTCGTTGCGCCGGACCGGGGTTTCGGCTGCCGCCTTCACATAGTACGGCTGTGGATCGGCACCGGTGCGCGCGGCGGAGAGCTCGGGGTCGTATCCGAGGCCCGCAAGGAGTTCCATCGTGCGTCTCGCGCTTATCGCTTCGGACATCTTCGGCTCCTTCGAATCTCTAGTGCGATGCGGATAGGAAATTCAAAGGCCCTTTT
>JAYZDP010000080.1:0-4608 GCA_036337765.1 Acidobacteriota bacterium | reverse complement strand
CGGCTGGCGAATCTCCCGACCCGCACGCGGTACAGCGATGAGGCGACATCGAACGTCGCGTCGGCAGGCTCCTGCGTGAGGTCGGCGAGTCGGGCGGCGAGGGCCACCGACTGGTCTTCGTCCTTGAGCGCCGCGGCCTGCAGACGGAAGGTCGGTGCCGAAGCCTCGCCCGCAGGGGTGATGCGCAGACGGGCCTCGACAAGGGTCGACCCCGTCTCGGTGGAAACCTCGAGGCCCGGCTGGCAGCACTCGACGACCAGCTCGCTGCGGTCCGTCTCCAGCCCCACACGCAGCACAAGACCTTCGCCCGATGGCACCGTCGACGGGGGAGGTGCACCGGCGGCGGCCGCGGCGATCGCGAGCGCCGCAACCTTGAGGATCAGCCGCAGGCCATGCTGAGTCCGCTTCGTCACGTCGTAGCGGCCGAACCCCGCCGCTAGCCGGAGTGCTGGTGGGATCGGACGTCGCGACGAAAGTCGCCGACCGCGTCGAGAGCAACGGGCTGTGCCATCTCGAAAAGACGACTCTCGAGCATCGCCGGGATCCGTTTCGATAGCTGCGCCACCTGCGCGGCATCCGGACCCCGGTCGAGCGACTGCAAGGCCTGGGCCTCGGTGAGGCGATAGTTCGTCGTGAAGAGTGTGGGCTTGCGGCTCGCGTAGCGCTGGTTGATGACGTTGTAGACGATCTCGGACGACCACGGGCTGGGCTTTTGCGAGGCCAGCTCGTCGATGACCAGCACCTCGGCCGCCTCGAGCGGCGCGATCAGCGAGCTGCGGGTCTGGCGGATCTCGGGATCCATGGTGCTGTGTAGCTCTTGGGTTAGCGCCGTGAAGTCCGCGAAGAACCCACGCACGCGGTAGGTCTGGATCAACTCGACCAGAACCGCGACCGCCAAATGAGTCTTGCCAACGCCAGGCGGGCCCGAGAACAAGAGGCCGGTGTCGCGAAAGCCGTCGCCATCCTCGTCGAGAAACTCGTCGACGTAGCGGCGGCACAGGCTGTGCGCCCTCACCAGCTGATCGTGGGGCGAGACCCGAAAGTTGTCGAGACGACAGCGTTGGTACCGGGCCGGTATCGCAGCCTGGCGAAACAGGTGCTCACTGCCCTTCACTCGACGGCACGCACAACGCCGGACCCGACCCGACTCTTCACCCGGGACCCAACCGCTACCCCCACAGTCCGGACACGCCTCCGACACCTAGAGAGTCTACTGCGACTCCTCAGGAAGCGGAGCAATTGCCACGGTCCGCATGGTCAAAAAAAGGTCCGCACGGCGCTGCGGGCCTGCGCGGCGAGCGTCCCCCGGAGGGAAGGCATCGTAGCGGGGGACGTGGCATGAGCGCGGCACAGATTCAATAGAGCCTCCCGCCATGACCGCCGCGACCCCCGTTACGGCTTGACTAGGGGGCCGCCTTTGAGCCGTACAAGGGCGAAGTTCCTTCGTACTCGCGTGGTGGGCGCGGAGCGCTCGCGGAGCTGGTCTTCTAGGTTTTCGACGCGCTCCGCCAAGGCTTCGATCTGCTCTCGCAGCCGCAGGATCACCTCGACTCCCGCGAGGTTGACGCCCATGTCGCGGGTCAGCGTCAGGATGGTCTCGAGCCGCGCCAGGGTCTCGTCGTCATAGAGGCGAGTGTTGCCCTCGGAGCGGGTGGGGTTGAGCAACCCCTCCCGCTCGTACAGGCGGAGAGTCTGAGGGTGGATGTCGAAGCGCTCGGCAACCGAGCTGATCATCACGAATTTGCGCGATCTGGCCATGGCATCACCCCCGACTCGGCTCACTCCTTCGAGGCATCTACGTCGACGTACTCGGCGTCGATGACCTCCTCACCCTCCTGCTCGGGAGCGGCCGCGGCTCCTTCGGTGCCCGCCTCAGGGGAGGCCTGTTGATACATGTGCTCAGCCAGTTTATGAGAAGCCTCGGTGAGCTTCTGCACCGCCGCGTCCATGGCTGCGTTGTCATCTCCCTCGAGCGCTGTCTTCGCGTCGGCCAGTGCCGACTCGAGCGTGCCTCTGTCCTCGGGCGACAGTTTGTCGCTGTGCTCGCCGAGCGACTTCTCGGTGGCATAGACCAGGCTGTCGAGGCGATTGCGCGTCTCCACGGTCTGACGACGGCCCTTGTCGTCGTCGCTGTGCTCCTCGGCGTCGCTGACCATGCGGTCGATCTCGTCGTCGTTGAGGCCGCTGGAGCCGGAAATGGTGATCTTCTGCTCCTGTCCGGTTCCGAGATCCTTCGCCGACACGTTGACGATGCCGTTGGCATCGATGTCGAAGGCGACCTCGACCTGAGGAATACCGCGCGGCGCCGGCGGAATCCCCACTAGGTGAAAGCGACCCAGCGTCCGGTTTCCGGTGGCCATCTCGCGCTCGCCCTGGAGCACATGAACCTCCACCGAGGTCTGACTGTCCGCCGCCGTCGAGAAGATCTCGCTCTTGCGGGTCGGAATGGTCGTATTTCGCTCGATGAGTCGCGTGAAGACGCCGCCTAGAGTCTCGATACCGAGCGACAGCGGTGTGACATCGAGTAGCAGAACGTCCTTGACGTCACCGGCGAGCACACCGCCCTGCACGGCGGCCCCGATCGCCACCACTTCGTCAGGGTTGACCCCCTTGTGCGGCGGCTTGCCGAAGAGCTCCTCGACCAGCTTCTGGATCGCGGGCATCCGGGTCTGTCCGCCTACCAGCACGACCTCGTCGATGTCTTTCGCCTCGAGGCCGGAGTCGGCAAGCGCCTGTCGGCAGGGCTCGATCGACCGACGCACGATGCCGTCGACCAGCTGCTCGAGCTTCGCTCGGCTGAGGCTCAGGTTGAGGTGCTTGGGACCGCTGGCATCGGCAGTCACGAAAGGCAGGTTGATCTCGGTCTCCTGCGCCGTCGACAGCTCGATCTTGGCCTTCTCGGCAGCCTCCTTCAGACGCTGCAGCGCCATCGGGTCCTGTCCGAGGTCGATGCCCTGATCCTGTTTGAACTCAGCCAGAAGCCAATCGATGATCAACTGGTCGAGGTTGTCGCCTCCGAGGTGGGTGTCGCCGTTCGTCGCCTTGACCTCCACTACGCCCTCGCCCACCTCGAGGATCGAGATGTCGAAGGTACCGCCGCCGAAGTCGTAGACCGCGATCGTCTGATCCGACTCCTTGTCCAGACCGTAGGCCAGCGCGGCGGCCGTAGGCTCGTTGACGAGGCGCTCGACCTCGAGACCGGCGATCTTGCCCGCGTCCTTGGTGGCCTGGCGCTGCGCGTCGTTGAAGTAGGCGGGAACGGTGATGACGGCCTTCTCAACCGAAGTACCGAGGAAGTCCTCGGCTGCCTGTCTGAGCTTCTGCAGAATCATCGCCGAGATCTCGGGAGGCGAGTACTCCTTGCCCTCCGAGATCACCCGGACGTCACCGTTGGAGGCCTCCGCCAGTTTGTAGGGGACCATCTTCGCCTCTTCGGAGACCTCCTTGAAGCGACGGCCCATGAAGCGCTTGATCGAGAAGAGAGTGTTCTCGGGGTTCGTTATCGCCTGGCGCTTGGCGACCTGGCCGACGAGGCGCTCGCCGCTCTTGGCGAACGCGACCACCGACGCGGTAGTGCGGCCACCCTCGGCATTGGGGATCACCTTGGGGTCGCCCCCTTCCATAACCGACACGACGCTGTTGGTCGTGCCGAGATCGATTCCTATAATCTTGCTCAAGAGTATTCCTCCTTGGAGCCATCATCGTAAAACCTTAGCGCTCTCATGTCAATCAAGTCCGGCCATTATATGATTGATATACACTCAAATCTACGCGGACGCAGAGCCTCGTAGCCGACCCCGATCCGTGCTCGGTTTTGGTAGCTAGCCCCATTCGACGGCGCCAACAGGAACCTCCGGCGCTCTGACCACGGAGTGTGAAATTGAGCGAGAAAGACGCCAAGAGCCTGGGGGTTCTGGACCGGCTGGTGGCTCGGTTGCGGGCACCGGACGGATGCCCCTGGGACCGAGAGCAGGGGTTCGACGACATTCGTGCCTACTTGCTCGAGGAGGCCCACGAGGTGGCCGCTGCGATTGACGAGCGCAACTGGTCGGCACTGGTCGGGGAGTTGGGAGATCTCCTCTTTCAGGTCGCCTTCCTGAGCCGGCTCAACGAGGAGCAGGGCCGGCCGGGGTCCGACGCCGCCATCACGTCCGTGCACGACAAGATGGTCGAGCGCCACCCGCATGTCTTTGGCAACGAGCAGGTCGCCGATCGTCACGAAGTTCTCGCCCAGTGGGAGAGACGCAAGCTTTCCAAGCGCGGCGACGGGGCCTGTCTTCTCGCCGGGCTGTCGTCGTCACTGCCGAGCTTGCTCGCCGCCTATCGGATGACCCAGAAGGCCGCCGGCGTTGGCTTCGACTGGCCCGAGCCGCAGGCAGTCATGGACAAGGTCGATGAGGAGCTCGCTGAGGTTCGCGAGGCTCTCGACGGTGACCGCGAGGAGCTCCGCGAGGAGATCGGTGACCTGCTGTTCACCGTGGCCAACCTGGCGCGACATCTCGAAATCGACCCAGAGGCTGCCCTTGCCCGGGCGAACCTCAAGTTCCGCCACCGCTTCGAGTACATCGAAGAGACGCTGCGGTCGGCGGGCGAACCTCTCTCCGGGGC
>JAYZDP010000079.1:0-3118 GCA_036337765.1 Acidobacteriota bacterium | reverse complement strand
TGCATCGACCCAGATTGCCGACAAAGCGACGGGCGAGCCTGCCGGTCCGCTGGGCCCGGACATCTCGGTGGCGGTGATCCGTTTCCACAGCGGTGTGGTGGCGAGGCTGACCTGCTCAGTCATCGCCCAGCGCAACCACCGCCTGCAGATCTTCGGCGAACGAGGAACCCTCAAGGTCGAGGACTGCTGGTACGACGCCTGTCCCGTCTACCTCGAGCGGGAAACGCCCCTCGTGCGCAAGATGAGACGCCAATCGAACCTGCGAGATCTGCTCGGGATCGGCCGGGAGAGGGTACCCGCCGTCCGTCACCCGCGCAGGACGCATCCCTACCAGTCGGACGTGCACGCTCTGGACTATGCCCAGGGTGTCGCCGATCTCGCGGAAGCGATCCGCGATCAGCGCCCACCGAAGCTCAGTGCCGCGTTCTGCTTGCACTGCAACGAAATGGCCCTCGCCATTCAGGACCCCGCCGGCATGGGCTGCCCCTACGAGATGACGACACTTTTCGAGCCTCTGACCCCTGGGCCGCCCGAGGCTCGATGAAGGTGCTCGTCACGGGAGCCGGTGGGTTCATTGGGCGACGAGTCTCTGCAGCACTCGTCGCACGGGGACACTCCGTGCGGGCGCTGGCCCGGCCCGGCGCGCGCGACGCACCGCGCACAGAGGGAATCGAGCGGATCGAGGCCGACCTCTGCTCCACCACGGACCTGTCGCCGGTCCTAGCCGGTGTCGACGCCGTCGTACACCTCGCTACACGAGTCCGCGGCAGCGATCGGGAGATCTGGTCGGAGTCCGTTCGAGGCACGGAACGCATCGCCGCGGCGATCTCACTGTCGACCGTTCGCCGCGTGCTGCACGCCAGCAGCCTCAGCGTCTACGACTGGAGAAGGATAGGAGATCGACTGGACGAGGACAGTCCCGTCGGGAAAGCAGCAGATGCCGAGGCGGATGTCTACGCGCGCACCAAGAGACAACAGGAGGCAATCATGCGCTCAGCCGCACGTCGCGACGACTGGCGCCTGACTGTTCTCCGGCCTGGAGCGGTGTGGGGACCGGGGAGTCTGGCGCTACACGAGATCGGCTACACCCTCGGACCGTGGCAAGTCGTTATCGCTTCGCGGCGACACCTGCGAATCGTCTATGTCGACGAGTGCGCCGAGGCTTTCGCCACGGCCCTGGAGTCGGACGAAACTATCGGTGGGACGTTCAATCTGGTTGCGTCTCAGGGCATTACGGCGTGGCGTTACGCGGGCGCCGTCGGGCGCCTGGCGGGTCAAGAACGTCCACGCGTGCCGATTCCCTACTGGCCCGGTCGGCTTGCGGGCGGCTTCGTGTACGGGCTCTGTCGCTTGTTCGGCACGGCGCCGCGCGTGTTCACGGGCACGACCATTCCCTACCGGTATCTGGCTCGCTTTCACCCGGCGCTGTGCTCGAGCGATAGACTCGTCCAGCTGGCGGGCTGGAGCGGCCGCTCTTTCGATTGTTGTCTCGACCGCTGCACTGCCGAGCTGGGGCCCCGACCTTGAGACCGGTTGCGAGCATCGTCGTACCGACCTGTGGGCGCCCCCACATGCTCAGAAGATGCCTCGACGCTCTCGCAGCCCAGGAGTATCCACGAGATCGCTACGAAGTCGTCGTTGTCGACGACGGCGGAAGGCCGGCGGCCTCACGGGTGGTTTCGGACTTCGAGCACACCATGCATATGAAGCTCCTGCGCCAGAGAAACGGTGGACCCGCTTCCGCCCGAAACCTGGGGGCCGAATCGGCGACCGGCGAGTTCCTGCTCTTTACCGACGACGACTGTGAGCCCGACCCTCACTGGCTCTACTCCATGCTCGAGGAGCTCCATGAGTCTCCCGACTGCTTGACCGGCGGCCGCGTCGACAACTCCCTCGTCGACAACCCGTACTCTGCGGCGAGCCAGTTCATCGTCGACGCCGCCTACGCCTACTACAACGCGACAGCCGAGACGGCTCGATTCTTCACGAGCAACAACATGGGCCTGCGCCGAGATTCCTACCATCGCGCGGGCGGCTTCGATCGCAGCTTCCGCACTTCCGAGGATCGAGACCTTTGTGACCGATGGCGCCAGGCCGGGGGCCGACTTCGATACGCCCACGAGGCTCTCGTCCACCACGCCCACGAGCACACGCTCGGGTCCTTCTGGCACCAGCACCTGGCGTACGGTCGCGGCGCCTGGCGCTACTACCGAGCTCACCGGCGCCGAGTGCCGGGCAGCTCGACGATCGAGATCGGCTACTACTGTGAGCTCGCCGTCTCGACTACCCGTCAGGCGCTGACGCGCGGGTGGCGAGCCGGCGGGTTCTTGGCGCTTATGCTCGTCTGCCAGATCGCCAACACGGTCGGGTTTCTCGCCGAAGCGGTGGCTTCCAGGACACGCCCGAGGGCCGAGTAGTGATGATCTGGGTATTCCACAAAGTCTCGCCGGCGGACCTCAAGCCCGACCCCGTTCGGTTCTACTCACGCGGTCCGAAGCTCTGGGTCAAGAGAACCCTCCGCCGCGTCTACAGCGAGCTCTTCGGCTACCAATTTCGTCTTCCCAGTCAATGGTGGGTCACCGACGACTACTTCCGGGTCAAGTTGGAGGAGGCGGCTGCCTATGAGGTCGTACCGCTGCGCGAGTACACTGACCCTTCCACGCAGCTGGTCATCAGCTTCGACGGCATCTACGAGAATGTGTATCTCTTCGCCCTCCCCCTGCTCTCCGACTTCGACTACCCCTTCGAGCTGTTCGTCACGGCACGCCACGTCGGGCATCACAACAGCTTCGACAGCCTCGAGCCACTCGCACGCTTCGCAAACTGGGATCAGCTCCAAGCGATGGCCGCACGGGGCGGCCGCCTTCAATACCATTCGCGATCGCATCCGGATCTGACGACTCTGGATCCCGCGCGCCTGGAAGAGGAGGTCCGCCCGGCCTTCGCCTGCGAGTTCTTCGCGTACCCCTACGGTCGGTTCAACTCTGAGGTCGTGCAGATGGTGAGTCGCCACTACCGGGGAGACGTCGCGATGGTGGGCGGGGACGGCAGCCGTTTTCAGCTGAGACGGGTCGAGGTATGTCACGAGAGACGATTACTGCTGTAGTCATGACGTACA
>JAYZDP010000078.1:0-8903 GCA_036337765.1 Acidobacteriota bacterium | reverse complement strand
CCGGCCGAGGACTGGTTGATGTTCCGCGGCAATCTGTCGAGCTGGGGTTACAGCGGCCTCGACAAGATCACGCGCGACAACGTTTCGAAGCTCGACCTGGCCTGGTCCTTTCCGATGGAAAAGGGGCCCAACGAGGCGACCCCCGTGGTGCGCGATGGGGTGATGTTTCTGCCCAGCCCCGGCGACGTGATCCACGCCATGGACGCGGCTACGGGCGACCTGATCTGGGAATACCGGCGGGAGTGGCCCGAGGATCTGCGTACGAGCGGTTATCTGACCCGCACAGCGTCTCCCATCAACCGCAGCATCGCGCTGTACGGCGATTCGATCTACGCCACTACCGGCGACGCTTACGTCATTCGGCTGAACGCCTCGACGGGGGAGCTGGTCTGGGAGTCGCCGAGCGGCCACCACCTCGAAACCAGTCATTCGACCGGGCCGATCATCGTCAAGGGCAAGGTGATCAGCGGTCGCACCTGCGCCGCGACCCTGCCCGGTGGCTGCTGGATTATGGCCCACGACGCCGAAGATGGCCGTGAGCTGTGGAAGTTCTACCTCATCCCGCGCCCGGGCGAGCCCGGCTACGAATCCTGGGGTGACGTGCCGTTCGAGATGCGGCGCCATGTCGGTGCCTGGCACACCGGCTCCTACGATCCGGAAACCGACCTCATCTACTGGGGTACGTCGGTCCCGGCGCCCTCACCTGAAGTGTTGCGCGGTAGCGGCGATGGCCACGTTCTGTACTCGAACTCGACGGTCGCCCTTGAGCCGGACACGGGCAGGCTCGAGTGGTACTTCCAACACCTGCCGCGAGACAACTGGGACCTCGACCATCCCTACGAGCGCATCCTCGCCGACGTCCCGGTGTCGCCCGATCCCGAGGCGGCCTGGGTCATCAACCCCGACGTGCCGTTCGGCGAGACCCGCAAGGTCCTGACCGGGATTCCCGGCAAGACCGGAGTGGTGTGGACGCTCGATCGTGAGACCGGCCAGTTCCTGTGGGCGCGGGCGACGGTGTTTCAGAACGTGATCGCGGCCATCGACCCCGAAACCGGTGGAGTGACGGTCAACGAGTCGATCATCCCCCGCAGCCTCGAGGACGACTACGGTCTCGTCTGCCCAGGTGCAAGCGGCGGCAAGAACTGGCCGGCGAGCTCGTACAGTCCGCGAACCATGGCGTTCTATGCACCGCTGCAGAATCTCTGTATGGAGCCGGTGATCGCGTCGCCCGAGTGGGATCCCGAGTCGCTCTACGGCGTTGCCTTCAACGGCAAGATGGCGCCCGGGATGGAGGGCGTCGGTCGGCTGGAGGCGGTGTCGGCGAGCACCGGACGCACGCTGTGGGCGTTCGACGAGAATGCCGGGCTGTTCTCGACCCTGACCACCGCTGGCGATCTGGTCTTCGGCGGCAATTCCAACCGCCGCTTCCGCGCCTTCGACGCCGAGACCGGAGAGATCCTCTGGGAAACGATTGTCAACGGCCCGGTTACGGGCTTCCCGATCAGCTACGAGGCGGACGGTGAGCAGTACGTGGCGGTCGCAGTGGGTGGCGGCGACCTCCTCAGTGGCGGGCATAACGCCTACGCGGGCTACCGGGTACGGGCTGGGTCGAACATGCTCTTCGCCTTTCGGATGTCCGAGACAGCCTCAGACGATCGCGTGCCAGTGGGGCGCTGAGCGTGGCGAGCGCCGTCACCGAGAGTAGAGGGCCAGCCCCGGCAGATCGATGAAGTCGTCGTAGTTGAGCGTCCACAGGTGTGCGGCGTGCGCGATCGCCGTTGCGGCGATGGCGATGTCGACCGATCTCCCGCGCGGGTGGGGGACGCTTCTGAAGAGGCTCGCCGCGATGCGAGCCTCCTCGGTGCCGAAATCGAGGGCGCCGGCTGCTGGAAGTAGAGCCTCCTGCGCTTCGAGCTCTTCGTCGAGGCGAGGCCCCCGTAGCCACTCGTAGAAAACGAGCGTAGGTAAGGCGATCCGATGCCCCGCTGCGATCGCTTCCCGGAGCCGCGGGGCAGAGCGTTGCGGGCCACTCAGACTGTCGACCAGAGCCGACGTGTCGAGAACGATCATGCGTCAGTTGCGAGGCCTTCGCCCGGCTGTGCGCCGCTCGGCGCGGATCGCTTGAAGCTCCGCATCGACCTCGTCCTGGGGGCGAGCCGGCACGGCGGGGAGGACCTCGTCCAGGAGTGTCAACAGACGGCGTCGCTCGCGCTCACTCAGGCGTCCGACCCTCTCGCCGTAATCCGCGACCGCCTCGCGCACAACTTGACTCTTAGAAACACCGAGCCGCTCCGAGGTCTGGCCGAGGATGCGAGCCGTTTCCTCGTCGATGCTGAAGGTCATCTTCAGGGATGCCATAACTACGCCATAATACCATACTCAACCTGGGCGTGCCGCTAAGACGGCCCAGGTGAAGGCTATGTAGCGTGCGGTCTTGCCGACCGCCACAAAGAAGATGACTCGACCCCAGCCGACGCGAGCAAGCCCGGCGGCGAGAACCAGCAGGTCGCCGACGGCCGGCAGCCATGACAAGAGCAGCGCCACGGGGCCCCAGCGCTCGAGCCGGGCCTGCGCTTGCCGGAGTCTTTCCGGATCGGCCTTGTGCAGCCGTGCCGCCCATCGATGCTCCATCACCCAGCGACGGGTCGTCTCGCGGCTGACCACGGCGCGCCCAAGCGCGTAGACGGTCAAGCCGCCGAGCGTGTTGCCCAGCGAACCGACGGCCACAGCCGGCACCGGCGCGACGCCGAGGAGCAGTAACGCCACGAGCACGGCCTCGGACCCGAACGCGACTACTGTGCCGGCCAGAAACGAGGCCAGGAAGAGGCCGCCGAGACCCAGAGCCGCGAGGGAGTCCGTGTCGAGCACCGAGCGACGCTAGCAGTTGCGCCGAAACGCTCGCGAGTCTCAGCTCGCGAGCGAGCGCGGTCGGTGTCGTCGCCGCTGCAGAGACTCCGAGATCGACTCGAAGGTCACTCCCATCCGCTCCGCCAACACATGTGCCAGCGATGTCTTCGCACCCCTGGATCGAACTGGTAGGTCGAGCGGTTGCTGTCGTCGAACATCGTCTTGATGCGCTCGAGCTCTCGGCCGAGCCGACCTTCGGAGTGCTCGGCGGCCTCGTGCTCGATGACCGAGAAGAACATGCCCAGTAGCCGTGGCACTCGGGCGCTGCGAGCGCAGACGTAGAAGCCGCCCTGGCCGAACAGCTGGGCCAGGCCGAGAGCCTGGAGAAGTCGCGTCTTGCCGCCGGAGTTGGGACCGGTGACGACGCATACCGAGGTGGCGGGCTGGAAGTTACCGCCGATGCTTGCTGCGTGCACCGATTGGTCGCGGTAGCGGCGGGTACACTCCCGGCGTGCCGCGAACCTCTGTAGCTGAGGCTTATCTGGCGCTTCTTTGCCGCCGCGGCGTGGAGTGGCTATTCGCCAATGCCGGCACCGACTTCGCCCCGATTATCGAGGCGTTGTCGCGCTCGGACTCGAGCGGTCTCGAGATGCCGTGCGCGGTCGCGGTGGCTCACGAAACTGTCGCGGTCGGGATGGCGCACGGCTACGCGCTGGCGACAGGCCGGCCGCAGGCGGTGATGTTGCACGTCGATGTCGGCGTTGCCAACGGGCTGGTCGGGCTGATGAACGCCTCCCGCGCCAACGTTCCTATGCTCTTCACCTCTGGGCGTACTCCGTACACGGAGGCCGGCTTGGCGGGGAGCCGCGATTTGCCGATCCACTGGGGCCAGGAGATGTCGGATCAGACCGGGTTGGTGCGGGAGCACGTGAAGTGGGCATTCGAGCTGGCTCGACCCGAGCAGCTTGAGAGCGCCGTCGAGCGCGCTCTGGCGATCGCGACGAGTCCGCCGCAGGGACCGGTGTATCTGAGCCTTCCTCGAGAGACCCTTGCTGCCACTTGGCCGGGAGCCGAGTCAGAGGCACCTGAAGCGGTGGCCGCGAGTGGCGCTTACCCGGACCCTGCCTCGATTGCGGCAACCGCCGACCTGGTGGCCGCGGCGGAGCGCCCGCTGGTCGTGAGCGCCTCGTGCGCCCGCGCCGACCGGCCGTCGCTCGGGGCCTTCGCCGAGCGATTCGGGCTGCCGGTCGTGGAGTTCTGGTCGGGCTGCCAGGCGCTTTCCACCGAGCATCCGATGCACGCCGGCTTCGATCCGGGACCACGGATCGCGGAAGCGGACCTCGTGCTTGCTCTGGATGTTCCCGTACCGTGGATCCCGCTGCGGCATCAGATACCCGAAGCTTGCCCGGTCGTCCACATCGGGCCGGACCCCACCTTCAGCCACCTCCCGCTTCGCGGCCATCGCTCTTCGATGGCGATCACCTCCGAGGTCGAGCCTGCGCTCGGCCTTCTGGGCGAGGTGCTCGAGGGGCGGTCGGACTTCGACGGGGCCTCGCGCCGGAGGGCGTCGGAGAGGGTCTCGAAACGCAACGAGGCCGAACGGCAGGAGCGCCGCGAGCGAGCTCGTCAGGTTCCGGAAGACGGGATCGCCACGCGTGCCTGGTCGAGCTCGGTGCTCGACGAAGTGCTGGGCGGCGAGGCCTGGATCTTCAATGAGCTCGGCTGCGCCGCGGACGTGATGCATCTGCCCGAGCCGGGGTCGCTGTTCGGCATCTCGATCGCCGGAGGGCTCGGCTGGGGGGTGCCGGCGGCGCTGGGGGCGCAGCTCGCCGATCGCGATCGGCTGGTGGTCGCCACCGTCGGCGACGGCTCCTATGTGTTCGCCAACCCGGTCGCTTGCCACCAGACGGCCCAGACACTCGAGCTGCCGGTTCTGATCGTGGTCTTCAACAACTCTGGTTGGGAGGCCGTCCGCGGCGCGACGCTCGGCCTGTATCCGGAAGGTGCCGCGGCGGCCGAGTCACGCATGCCGCTTTCGACCCTCGAGCCGGCGCCGCGTTTCGACAAGGTGGTGGAGGCCAGCGGCGGATACGGGGAGCGCGTCGTCGAACCGGGTGAGCTCGAGCCCGCGCTCAAGAGAGCGCTGGCGGTCGTTCGCGACCAGCGACGCCAGGCCCTCGTCGACGTGCGCATCCGATTCGGCCGTTGAGAATCCGTGGCCTCAGTAGGTCAGGAAGTCACCGGCCTCGATCACCTGGACCCCGTCGAGCTCGAAGAGCGGCAGGGTGGCACCGGCGAAGACCGTCTCGCCCTCGGTGCGCTCGCCGGCGATCATGCGACGCACGATCGCGAGGTGGCGGCCGCTCATCATCACCTCGATGAGCTGTGCGCCGTGTGAGCTGTAGTGGTACTGGATCTCGAGCCGGCTCGCTCGTTCGAGGTCGCTGGCCAGAAGCTCGAGGTCGCGGATCAAAAAGCTGGCGCCGATGAAGGTGTCGCCGCCGAAGAAGATCTTCGACTTCTCGTCGTAGAGCGCCAGCCCGTCGGGCGAGTGGGCGGTGGTGTGGATCACTTTGAACTGGCGGTCGCCCAGGTCGACGATGTCGCCGTCGGCCAGGAAACGGATGTTCTCGCGTGGGAAGGGCGGGATGGAAAAGGCCTGGGGGTCGAAGTCGTCAGGAGTCTTGATCCCGGAGTGGGGCGTGAGCTGATCCCAGTAGGGCACGAAGGCGCCGTCCCCGCCCGCCGGGAGGCCGCCGGTCAGCTTGGCGATGCCCCAGGCGTCTTCGATGATCCAGGCCTCGTCAAAGTCGGTGTTGCCAGCGTTGTGGTCGAGATGGTTGTGGCTGTTGATGACCATCAACTCGCGGTCTGGCAGGTTCTCGGCGCGGCGCACGTCGAGGATCGCGGCGCCGATCGAGGCGATGCCCATGCCGGTGTCGTAGAGCACGTCGCGCTCCGAGCCCAGGATGAGAAACGAGTTGACCTTCTCGGCGTGCCCCGGCTCCCACAGGGCGTAGACCCGGTTCGGTAGCTTCACGACCTCGAACCAGCGGGCGGCCGTGGGTATCCGCTCGGCGGCCGCCAGAATCGCCTCTGGATCGCGGTCGTCGTGGGTCGCGCCTGGCGCGGGCACAGGCTCAGCGACCGTTCCGCAGCTCGCCAGGATCAGCAACGTCAATGCGGCCAGAAGCAGCCGAATGGTTGGCGCGGGTAGTCGATAGGATCGGTTGATCATGAGTCTCTCCGGTGGCAGTCTAGCCGCGACCCTCATGGACGTCGACGACGCTTCGCGCTTCTCCGGTGTCGGCCCGTGATGGGTAAGCTCAAGCATTTCGCCACCTACGCGGTTGTGGCACTGGGGTTGGCAGGGCTGCTCGGTTTCGCGCTCCTCACCAACTATCCCGATCAGCCGTGGATCGAGGCGGCCGAAGCATGGCCGATCGTCGGTCCGATGGCGGAGTGGTTCCGAGCCGGATACGTTCTCTCGGCCCGGCCGGAGACGATCCCGACGGCGGAGCCGCCGACACGGATCGTCAGGGTCGTCCCCCCGGAGCAGACTCCCAAGGCCATAAGGGATCAGCAAGATTTGGTGCGTCAGCCTCGGTCGGAGCCGCAGGAGGATCTCGAGGAGTTGGCCCGTTCAGGGGGTCTCCGGCTGGCGCCAGCCCCAACTCCGCATGCGACCGATGTCGACGCACGAAACGACGTCCGCGTCGACCTGCCCGGCCCGAGATCGCCGTCAGGTCGAAGATCGAGTCCGAGTCGCGAGGCGTCGGAGTACGCGTGGTTTCTTCCTGGCACGTCGCTGCGGACCTCCCCTGAGGCGACGCCTGTTGAACGGCTGACGGCGTTGTCACGGCTGCCGTTATTCGAGCGGCGCGCGGCGTGGGTAACTGGCGGACGTGGACGGTCGGCCGTGGTGGATCGACACCGAATGGCGGCCGACGCATTCGACACGTGGTGCGAAGCCGCGCCGACACCACAAGATCCTCGGTTACGAAGCGAAGAAGCTGGCTCTGGCCCGCGAGATCCTGGGGATCGCCGAAGAGACGGATCGCTTCATCGGTCCTTATCAGCTGGCCACGGACGTCCAGGACACCGGGTTTCTCGGGCATCTAGATGCGATCGCCCGTCACGCGGAAGATGCCTACTTCGCCCGCTACGGGCGAAGGCCGGGAGGAGAGTCCAATCAGGCCATGATCCTGTTTCAGAGGCGCGACGACTATCGGCGCTATTCCGACTCGATCGATCGTGGGCGCGGGGGCTCGACCGGCGTCGCCAAGCTCAGTGAAGTATCCGGGCACGCGGGGAGCGGAGTCCTCACCTTTTACGCCGAAGGCCGTGTTCCCGAGACCCTCGGGCAGACGTTCCTTCACGAGATCAACCATCGTGCGATCGGTCCGATACTGCCGCCCTGGCTGGAGGAGGGTATGGCCAGCGACATTGGCACTCTCTGGCTGGAGGATCCCGATGAGGTGGCGCATCCACCATGGACCCGTCCGGCCGACCCCTCGTTTCGGGGGCGCGACCTCTACAGCTATCGCGTTCAGTTCAGCAATACTGATCTGGTCCCGGTCGATGAGCTACTCGTCTTCGCTCGCCAGCTCTTTCACCAGCGTGAGCTGCAAGCCTTCACCTATGCCCACAGTGTGCTGCTCGTGCGTTATCTCTTGGACGCGGAGATGGGCAGGCATGCCGACGGGTTTCGAGAGTTCCTGAAGAAGCTGGCGTTCGGCCTCCGCTACGATCCCCGCCTCTTGTACCGTGAGCTCGGCGTCGATTCCGCGGAGCTCGAGGAAGGTTTCAGGACCTGGTTGAACGACGTCGAATCCGCCTCTGCCGAGGTCGCCTCCGAGGATCTCTAGGTGCGCTCGAGAATGACGACCGGGATCTCGCGCTCGGTCTTTTCCTGGTACTCGGCGTAGCTTGGCCAGATCTCGAGCATCCTCGACCATAGCTCGGTCCGTTGCTCACCCGTGGTGGTGCGGGCGTTGGCGGCGAACTTCTCGGCCCCGACCTGCACTGCGACCTCGGGGTTGGCGGCGAGGTTCTCGTACCAGAGAGGATTGTTGGGCGCTCCCCCCTTCGAAGCGACGA
This sequence comes from Acidobacteriota bacterium, assembly GCA_036337765.1. Taxonomy (GTDB): domain Bacteria; phylum Acidobacteriota; class Thermoanaerobaculia; order Multivoradales; family Multivoraceae; genus JAYZDP01. The sequence continues at coordinate 956 of JAYZDP010000078.1, read as the reverse complement.
TCACCGGGTCGTCGCCGGCGAGGCCGTAGATCAGCGGCAGCGTACGCGCCTCCCCCGAGGATTTGCCCTTCGTCGTGAGCAGCAGGCACGGTACTCCGTTCCACATGTGGCCGTCTTCGCCGTTGCTTTCGGTGTAGCGCTTCAGATGGTCGGCGATCCAGTCCGGTAGCTCGAACTCACTCATCTCGCCCTCCTCGTTCGGTCCGGCAGTCTGTCATGCGAATCCCCGCGGCGGTGCACGGGTAGACTCAGCGGCCATCAGGAGGTGCCGATGAGTGAGACCCGCCCCGGTATCGATCGTCGGTCCGTACTCCGCGGCCTCGGGTTGGCGGCCGCGACGCCGTTGGTGGAGCCTCTGCTCGGGCTGCCCGGCTACCACGCCCAGGTCCCCTCGGTCGAAGCCGATCGCCGATGGAGCCCGCGCTATCTGACGCCGGCGGAGATCGAGACGGTTGCCGCGCTGGCCGAGTGCATCCTGCCGGAGACCGACACACCCGGCGCCCGAGCGGCGCTCGTCCATCAGTATGTCGACTGGGTCCTGAGTCAAGAAGAGCGCGACCGCGCGGCGATGCGCAACGGCATCGGTTGGCTCGATCGCGTGGCCGGCGGGTCGTTCGCCTCGGTCGCCGAGACACTCCAGATGTCGATTCTCGGCTCCGTCGCCGACCCGGAAGGCGGGGGAGACCGGGTGGGGCGCGATCTGTTCAATGCTGCCAAGCGTCTGACAATCCGCGGCTACTACCGATCGGCCATCGGCATGCACCAGGAGCTCGGTTACGACGGCAACAAGCACCTGTCCAGGTTCGAGGGCTGTATCCACCCAGAGCACCAGAGCTGGCGGCCGGCGACGGAGAGGGACGTCTGATGCAGGTGGTGCGCGAACGCGGGGTGCATGACGTGGTCGTCATCGGCTCCGGCGCGTCGGGAGGCATGACGGCCTACAACCTCACGAAGAA
>JAYZDP010000077.1:0-6200 GCA_036337765.1 Acidobacteriota bacterium | reverse complement strand
CTGCTGGGAGCCGCCTTCACTCTCAAGCGCAATGCGCACGTGCGGGTCGACGTGATCTACGGTCGTCTCTCAGCGCGGGCCCAGGCCTGGATCGACCTGCTCGGAAGCGCGCTGTTTCTGATTCCCTTCTGTCTGTTCGCGTTGTGGGTGTCGTGGCCCACGGTGGCCAACTCCTGGGCGATTCGGGAGGTGTCCTCCGATCCCGGGGGCTTGCCACGCTATCCGATCAAGACCGTGATTCTCGTCTCTTTCACGCTGCTCTTGCTCCAGGGGTTCAGCGAGTTGATCCACAAGGTCGTGTTCCTGCGCGGTGACGTGGAAGAGGTCGAGAGGGTAGAGATCCGGCTATGAGCGTCGACCTCCTCGGGCCACTCATGTTCGTGGTGGTCTTCTTTTTCATTTTCGTCGGCTATCCGGTGGCTTTCTCGCTCGGCGGCACGGCGCTGATCTTCGCTGTGATCGGCGTACAGCTCGGCCTGTTCGACTGGAACCTGCTCTTCGCCCTGCCCGAACGGATCTTCGGTGTGATGTCGAACTACGTCCTGCTCGCCATCCCCTTCTTCATCTACATGGGGACAATGTTGGAGAAATCCAAGTTGGCGGAGGACCTGCTGACGACCATCGGCCTGCTCTTCGGTCCGCTACGGGGGGGGCTGGCCCTGGCAGTCGTGGTGGTGGGCGCGTTACTGGCGGCAGCCACCGGCGTGGTCGGTGCTTCGGTCGTGGCGATGGGGATGATCTCGCTGCCAGTGATGATGCGCTACGGCTACTCGCCTCAGCTCGCCACGGGCGTTATCACCGCCTCTGGAACCTTGGGGCAGGTGATTCCACCCAGCGTAGTGCTGGTGGTGCTCGCCTCGCAGCTGGGGATCTCGGTCGGCGATCTGTTCGTCGGCTCACTGATCCCGGGCCTGATGCTGGCCTCCTTCTTCGGGATCTACGTGGTGGCGATCGCGAACATCCGGCCTGGGATCGCACCCGCACTGCCCGCGGCCGAGCGCGACATATCCGGAGCCACGCTCTTGCGCAAGGTCTTCCTGGTCATGCTGCCGCCGCTATTTCTAATTCTGCTCGTCCTCGGGAGCATCTTCGCTGGCCTCGCCACCCCGACCGAAGCCGGCGCGCTGGGCGCTGTGGGCGCCATGCTCCTCGCTGCGATCAACCGCCGGCTGAATCTCAAGGCCGTCCGAGAAACCCTGGATGAGACTACGCGGCTCACCTCGATGGTTCTCTACCTGCTGATCGGATCGACTGCCTTCGCGCTCGTCTTTCGCGGACTCAACGGCGATATCTGGATCGAGGATCTGTTGACAGGGCTTCCAGGGGGCAAGGTCGGCCTGTTGCTTGTCGCCAACCTGACGATCTTCATCCTTGGGTTCTTCATCGACTTCTTCGAGATCGCGTTCATCGTGATCCCGCTGCTGGCACCCGCGGCTCAGCTGCTCGGAATCGACATGGTCTGGTTCGGCGTCATGATCGGCATGAACCTGCAGACCTCGTTTCTGACGCCGCCCTTTGGCTTCGCGCTGTTCTACCTGCGCGGCGTGGCGCCGAAATCGATTGCGACCTCGCAGATCTACCGCGGGGTCATTCCCTTCATCATCATCCAGCTCATCGGGCTGGGGATGATCATCGCCTTCCCCAGCTTGGTGCTGGGTCTCCTGAAGTAGCGCTGTCCTACAGACGGAAGGCGTGATCGGCGTAGGCCTTCTCGGAGGTTGCGAACCAGTTGCTCGAATCGGTCCGCGCCTGACGCCAGGAGGTGAGGATCCTGGCGTACGTGGCGTCCTTGGCTGCCTCTTCTTCCATCAGCTCGGTGGCGGTCGCCTCGCAGGCGCTGAGGATGTCCTCAGAGAACGGCCGCAGCTCGACTCCCTGGTCGAGAAGCCTGGCGAGCGCCGGGGGATTCAGGGCGTCGTAGCGCGCCAGCAGTGATAGGTTCGTCTCTTTCGCAGCCGAGGCAAACATCTCCTGATAGCTCACGGGCAGCTCGGCCCAGGCCTCCTGGTTCACGAGCATCGACAGGTTCGGGCCGGGCTCCCACCAGCCGGGGTAGTAGTAGTACTTCGCGACCTTGAAGAAGCCGAGCTTCTCGTCGTCGTAGGGCCCGACCCACTCGGTCGCGTCGATGGCGCCGCGTTCGAGGGCCGGATAGATGTCGCCCCCCGCCAGCACCTGCACGGTCACCCCCATGCGGCTCATTACCTCGCCGCCAAGACCCGGAATTCTCATCTTCAGGCCCTTGAGGTCTTCGGCGTCATTGACCTCGCGGTTGAACCAGCCACCCATCTGGGTGCCGGTGTTGCCACCGGGAAAGCAGATGATGTTGAAGTCGGAGTAGACCTCTCGCATCAGCTCCAGCCCGCCGCGCTCGTAGAGCCAAGCGATCTGTCCTCGCGCGTTGAAGCCAAAGGGCATGGCTGTATCGAAGGCCAGGGCCGGGTTCTTGCCGGTGAAGTAGTAGGAGGCAGTGTGTCCGACTTGCACCGTGCCCTGCTGGACCGCATCCAACACCTGGAGACCAGGAACGATCTCTCCGTCTGGGTAGGGCCGGATGGTGAACCGACCTGCGCTGAGCGCTTCGACGCGCTCCGAGATCATTTCGGCGGCGCCGAACATGGTGTCCAGGCCACGCGGGAAGCTCGATGCCAGTCGCCAGCGGATGCGGGGGCTGGTGTGGACCGCCGCGCTCTCGCCAGCCTCGCTGCCGCCACCGCCGCACGCGTTCAGCGCAGCCCCGCCGACGCTCGCAGCCGTCGCCTTCTTCAGGAAGTCACGTCTTTTCATGGATCAGCTTTCCGGTAGTGTGTTGTTCGGTTTCCGGGGGCAGCATCCTAGACCCATGCGTCAGAGTCAAGTGATCCCGGTCGTATACGACCGGCGGCGAGTGTCGAAGGCCGTAGGCACCGTGCTACTTGCCTGCGGCGCCCTGAGCGTGTCCGTCGGCTGCAGTGTCAACCCCGCAACGGGCCAGCGGCAGTTCATGCTCATAGGTGAGTCGGAAGAGATCGACATCGGGCGCGCGTCGAACGAGGGCATCGTCGCTCAGCTCGGCCTCTACGACGATGACGCGACGCAGGCGTTTGTCGCCGAGCTCGGCCGGAAGCTCGCGGCCGCTTCCGAGCGCCCCGACCTGCCGTGGACATTCCAAGTGGTCGACGATCCTGTAGTCAATGCATTTGCCCTACCCGGTGGCTTCATCTACGTCACTAGAGGGATCCTCGCGCACCTCGAGTCCGCCTCGGGTCTGGCGGGGGTCCTGGGGCACGAGATCGGACATGTAACGGCACGGCATGGGGCCAGCCGTATGAGCCGCGGCGTGCTGGCGCAGATCGGGCTGGGCGTCACCGCCGTGGTCTCGCCCGGGGCCAAGGGCATCGCCGACGCGGCCGAGAGCGGTCTCGGACTCCTGTTTCTCAAGTACGGGCGCGACGACGAGCGCCAAGCCGACGAGCTCGGCTTTCGCTATTCGGAGAGGGCCGGCTACGACCCGCGAGCGATGGTGGAGGTCTTCGAGATGCTCCAGCGCACGAGCCGCCGTGCCACACAGAGGGGCTCGGTGCCTTCCTGGCTGCTGACGCATCCACCGCCCGAGGCGCGACAGGGGCGGGCGGAAACAGCGCTACGTGATCGCGAGGACCTCGATCGGTTGCTTCGCGAGCGCGACAGTTACGTTGAGCGGCTCAGCGGCATGATCTACGGTTCGAATCCTCGCGAGGGGTACTTTCGCGAAGATCGTTTCCTGCACCCGGACCTGCGGTTCGAGGTGCGCTTTCCTTCCGGCTGGAATCATCGCAACCAACGCAACGGTGTCGTGTCGGTGGAGCCAGGGGGCCGTGCCGTCATCATCGTTACGCTGGCGACCGAGTCCGATTCGCGTGACGCGGTCGATTCGTTTCGTACGGCGGAGGGGCTCGAGTCTCAGGGGAGCTGGAGATCGGAGATCGCCGGTGTTGAGGTCGAGTCATTGCGCTTTCGGCGCTCTGGCGAGGACCGCGACACGAGAGGCATAGTCGTGTTCGTAAGGCTAGATGCCCGTGTCCTGCAACTTCTTGCGGTCTCCGAAGACGATACGTTCGGGCAGCTAGAGGGGGCTCTGACGATCGCGCTCGAGAGCTTCCGGACGGTCACGGATCGCAGGGTACTCGAGGTCCAGCCCCTGCGTATCGAGACGGTCCGCCTGCGCCGCGACCGAACGGCGTTGCAGCTCGCGGAGGGTACCGATTCCCCGGTCTCGGTGGAAGAGCTTGAGATGCTCAACGGCCTGGATGCCGGCGCGACACTTGTCGCGGGGTCGCTGGCGAAGCGTGTCGTCGGTCGGCGCCCGCCTCAGTAGCCCTCTTCGTCCAGCCAGCGCTCGGCGTCGAGTGCGGCCTGACAACCGGTCCCGGCCGCGGTAATGGCCTGGCGATAACTCGGGTCCATTACATCGCCCGCGGCGAAGACGCCCTCGACGTTGGTGCGTGTGCTCGGGTGCCGCACGACCAGGTATCCCACGCTGTCGGTCTCAAGCTCACCGTTGAAGAGCGCGGTGTTCGGTGAGTGCCCGATGGCTATGAAGAGTCCCTGGCAGGGGAAGGAGCGTTGCTCTCCGCCCACGGTGTCGGTCAGCTTCACAGCCTCGACGCCGCCCTCGCGGGTCCCTACAACGTCGCTGACGACGGCGTTCCACTCGAAGGCGATTTTGTCGTTCCCGAAGGCCTTGTCCTGCATGATCTTCGAGGCGCGAAGCTGGTCGCGGCGGTGAACCACAGTCACCTTGCTAGCGAACTTGGTTAGGAACGTGGCCTCTTCCATCGCGGTGTCTCCGCCTCCGACCACCACGAGCTGCTTGTCCCTGAAGAAGAACCCGTCGCAGGTCGCGCATGCAGACACGCCGTAGCCCATCAGCTCGGCCTCCGATTCCAGTCCTATCTGCTTGGCCGTCGCCCCGGTGGCGACGATCAGGCTGTGCGCCGCGTACTCATGGCCATGGTCAGACTTCACCCGGAACGGGCGGCTGGAGAGATCGACTTCAGTCGCCGTTTCGAAGCGGACCTTGGTGCCAAAGCGCTGAGCCTGCTTGCGCATCCGCTCGATGAGATCGGGACCCATGATGCCGTCCTCGAAGCCCGGGTAGTTTTCGACATCTGTGGTGATCGTGAGTTGGCCGCCCGGCTGGGTGCCTTCGAGGATCAGCGGCTCGAGGTCCGCTCTCGCGGCGTACAGGGCCGCTGTCAAGCCGGCTGGACCGGAGCCCAGAATCATCACCTTGCGCGTGCCGTTGTCGTCCGTCATCGCCACTCCCGGGTTGGTTCGGCCCGCCCGGCGGGTGCTCGGGGCGCGATTATAGCTTCAGCGTGCTTTGTCGGAGCCCAGCATCCGGCGTGCTAAGGCCAGAGCGTTGGAGGCGCCGCCGATTGTCAGATTGTCGAACACCGCCCACACCCAGAACTGTCCCGGCAGGCCCTTGGCCGGGATCAGGCGGCCGGTGACGATCTCCTCCGAGGCCACCGCGTCGACCGGGCTGGCGGACTCGCGTTCGTTCATCCGGCTGACGAACCGTGCATCGTCGAAGGCACTGGCGAGGTCGTCCACTCCTATCGATTCCTCGAGCTCCACGAGCAAACTGAGTGAAAAGCCGTGAAAGACAGATGCTTGGAGCGTCTGAACTGCGATCGGAACGCGAGCGCCGAACACTGCCGACAGCTGATCGACGATGACATCCTCGTCACCGGGTCCCGGGAGGAGGTTGAACGCCATCTGACGCTCGAAGTGTTCTCCCGCTTCGGGGGTGTGGAAAGCCAGCAACGCCCGGGTCTGCTCGAACATCTCGTCGAGCGCGCCTTGGTCGTACATCGAGGCCGGCCGGAGCAGGGTGGCGCTGGCGCTACGCAGGCCCAGATCCTCGAGCGGCCGCAGCAGGTGGGTCAGGGCGATCACCGCCGGATGGGGGCTGACCACGACGCGTGAGTCGGCTAGGTCCGACAGGGGCTCACCTGCCACGGCGACGGCGGCGCCAGGAACCGGGATCGTCGGCGAGAGCCAGACGCTGCGCAGCCCGTCCGGCATCCTGGCGAGAAGATCGACATCCTCCGGCTGTGTGTCGCAGGCGAAGAGCAGGTCGAGCTCGGAGAGAACCTCGTCGTCGCGGCCCCGGATTACTGCGGCCGTTTCCCCGACGTCCGCGAGCACTCCGAGCGACTCTTCGCGGCGACTCA
>JAYZDP010000076.1:0-5929 GCA_036337765.1 Acidobacteriota bacterium | reverse complement strand
AGTTGGGCGTCCTGCGCGGCGACATCATCACCCGTATCGATGACCAGTCCACACGCGAGATGCCGCTGTGGGAGATCGAGCAGGCGCTGGCGTCGGCTGGTGGCACCTCGTTTGAGCTCGAGATTCTGCGTGGTGGGGAGTCGCGGCGCATGATGCTCGAGCTCGGCGAGTTTGAGTCGCCGGCGGCGACCCTCGAAGAAGTCGATGGCTACCCCATTCTTCGGATCGCCGATTTCAACGATGCGACGCGAGCTCAGGTAGCCGAGCTCCTGACGGGTGTCGAGCGCGACGAGCTACTGGTCGACGTGCGGGGTGTCGCTTGGGGCGACATCAGCGGCGCTTTCGCGGTCTCGGAGCTTTTCGCCGGCGGGGAGCTCGGGTTCCTCATGAACCGTGACGGAGTGCTCGAGACGTACGAGTCGAAGGATCCGGATCCGTGGTCGGGGCGCACGGTCGTGCTGGTCGATCGCGGCTGCCAGGGCGCCTCGGAGATCTTCGCCAAGGTGCTGCGCGATAGTGCCGATGCGGATCTCGTCGGTCAACCGACCTTCGGCTTCGCGGGCCGATCGCGCGTGATCGGCCTCCGGGCGGGAGGCTCGCTGGTGATCACCGAAGCGTTCTACGCCGGTCCCGACGGGGAGCCCATCAACAAGAGCATCGAGCCCGATCTGGTGGTAGGGGACCGTTCCAGGAGCTTCAACGAGCTCAGCGAATCGCTGGAGGACCTGACGTTGAACCGTGCCCTCGATCTGCTGCGGGGTGAGGAAGAGGACACCGGGGACGCCGCGCGCGAAGCGGCGTGACGGGTCGGCGGTGCCTAGCGGGCTCAAGGGCCCGTGGCGCTGTTCTGGCTCTGATCGCGGTCGCCTTCGTGCTCGGCTTCGGCATCGGCCGCTGGAGCGCCGAGTCTGAGCCGGGCTTGGCTGCGAGTGCACCGGAGGTATCTGAGCCGCGCGCGCCGGTTGCCGTAGCGGTTCCGGCGTCGCCTCGGCCGGAGACTTCTGCGCCGCGAACGGTCGGCGAGCCGTCCGCGAACCCGGGCTCGACAGGTCCGCGGATCGCAATCGTTATCGACGATCTCGGCCGCAGCGTGGCGATGGTCGATGAGCTGCGATCGCTGGGTGTGCCCCTGACCTACGCGGTACTTCCCTTCGAGAGTCGTACTCCCGAGGTGGTGGCGTACCTCTTTTCGCTGGGCCTCGAGATGCTTTGTCATGTACCGATGGAGGCGCAGCGCAATGTCGATCCCGGCCCTGGCGCTTTGCGCCGATCGATGAGCGGTGCCGAGATCCGCTCGACGACAGCGCGCGCTCTAGCCGCCGTCCCCGACGCGGTCGGGGTCAACAACCACATGGGCTCGGCCTTCTCCGAGGACTCGGGGTCCATGGCACCGTTTCTCGAGGTCGTCGCGGGTCACGGCCTCTTCTTCCTCGACTCGCGCACCAGCGCAGACACGCAAGGCATGATCGTGGCGAGCCGCCTCGGCATGCGAGCCGTCGAGCGCAACGTCTTCCTCGATCGCGACCGCACGCGCGGGCGGATCCGCAACGAGTTTCGCCGAGCGCTCGCCCTGTCGAGCGGCGGAACTCCCGCGGTGGCGATCGGCCACCCCTACGACGAAACCCTCGAGGTTCTCGGTGAGGAGATCCCCCGCGCCCTGGAGCAGGGGTTTGTCTTCGTGACTGTGGCAGAGCTGGTGGCGTCGGAGCCCGGCAGAGCTAAGTAGCTCCTCAGGCCGATTCGAGCTCCCGAAGGACCTCGACCGGCCGGCGACGCATAGGCCCGATGCTCGCCGCTACGCCGGCTACAACCGTCAGCAAGGTGCAGATGGCGATGGCCTGCAGGTACTCCAGCGGGCGGAAGCTCCATTCGAGCTCCATGCCCTCGGTGAGGGCGATCCAGGAAACGACGCCGCCACCTGCTGCGCCGATGATGCCGGCCACGAGCCCCATGAGCGCGTACTCGGTGGCGAACAGGGCGGCGATCCCGTTCCGCTTCATGCCGAGTGTCTTCATCAGGGCGACCTCCCGACCGCGCCGGCGCGACTCGACCCCTACCGTCGCCGTGAGGATGGCGAACCCGGCGACCAGCGTGAAGGCTCCCAACAACGAGATCGCGATACCCAGGAGGCTGAGCAGCGAGATCACCCGATCGAGGAGGTCCCGCAGCATGACGACGGTGATGTTCGGGAAGCGGCTGACGACGATGTCCTGGGTTGCCTGCTCCATGCCCTTCGGGATCTGGGTCGTGGCCAGGCGGAACTGCGGGGCCTCTTCCAGACTGCCTGGCTCGGCAACGAGGAAGAAGTTGATGCCGAAGCTCTCCCAATCGACCGCGCGCAGACTGGTGACCTTGAACTCGATGGGAATACCCTGGAGGTCGAACTCGAGCATGGCACCGACGCCGACACCCAGATCCTCGCGGGCGAACTCCTCCTCCAGACTGATCTCGTAGGGCGATGGGTCTGCCCACAGCGCTCCTTCGACGATTCTGTTGTCTTCGGGAAGGGTCTGCATGTAGGTCAGACGCTGCTCTCGGGTGAGCGCCCAGCGGCGCGATCGCCGCGCTGACGTCTCGACCAGTTCGGCTACCTTGACGCCGTCGATGGCACGCAGGCGGGCCATGACGACCGGTACGGAGCGGGTGTCGCTCGCTCCCTGCTCTTTGAGCAGCGACGCCAGCGGGTCCCACTGATCGGTCTGGACGTCGACGAGAAACATCGACGGCGCGTCCTTCGGCAGCTCCTCGGCCATCTGCTCGAGCAGCTGAGTCTGGACCTGGCGGGTGGCGAAGACGACCAGCAGTCCCAGGCCCACCGCCACGATCGCGCCGACGGTGGCGGCACCGGGGCGGCCCAGAGAAGCGAGGCCGTGGCGCAGCCAGAGTCGGCCCGTTCCTCGCGGTACGCGCTGCGCGATGCGGGTCAGACCCCAGGCGGCGGTGGCGAGGGCGATGGTCGTGGCAAGAAGTCCGCCGGTGAACTGGGCGGCAAGTCGTGGCGATCCCGACTGCGCAGCGGCCAGGGCACCGATGCCGAGGATGAGCAGAACCCCGCAGCCGGCGACCAACGTGCGTGAGCCTGCCAGGGGCTCTGCGTCGCGGCGCAGCACTCGTGACGGGGGAACCTGCAGCACGCGGCTCAGGGGTAGAAGGCCGAAGATCGCGGTGACGCCAACGCCGAGAAGCAGGCCGCGGACGATCGCAGCCGGCTGCCAGACCTGGAACCTGCCGGTGCCCACCAGAGTGGGAGATGGGATCAGGTCGGCGAGCAGGGCCGGTGTCAAGTAGAGGAGGGCAGTGCCGAGCACGGCCCCGGCCAGACTGCCGATAAGGCCGAGCAGCAGAGCCTGACCGAAGTACAGGGCGAGCGCTTCGCGAGGCCGCACACCTAGGCACTTGAGCACTGCGATGGCATCGAGCCGGCTCGACACCCAGCTGCGCACCGCCTGCCCGACGCCGATTCCGCCGACCAGTAGCGATAAGAGGGCGACGAGTCCGAGGTAGCGCTCGAGGCGGTCGAGCCCCCGCCGTATCGCGGGCTGCGCTTGATCGTAGGTCTCGACCCGGAAGCGCTCCTCAGGCGGCAGGTACGCCTCGAGCTCGGCCTTGGCGCCGCGCAGCTGCGCCGGCGTCGTACCCTCGGGCAAGGCGATCAAGAGCTTGGTGTCGATTCGGCTGCCGAAACCCTGAAGCGGTGTTCGCGCGAGGCCAGCCCGTGAAGCGAAGACACGCGGGCCGAGAGTCAACGCTGCACCGATCCTGTCGGGCTCCTCGAGGACGACGCCACGGATCGTGAACGGCTCCCCTCCGAGACGGAGCGTGTCGCCGACCTGGGTTCCCAGGCGCGGGAGCAGGTCGGGCGCGACGACGACACCATCGCTGCCAAGAAGGTCGTCGAGGCGCGCGTCCGGCTCGAGCCGTAGCGCGCCGTAGAAGGGATAGGGGCCGTCGACTATCTTGAGCTCTACTAGTAGGGTCCTGGGCGGTCGTTCTGCCGGCTCGGCGCCACCACCCGCCGCAACGATCGTCACGGTTTCGACGACGCGGCTGGTGCGGCTCCCGGGTAGCTGCTCGGCAGCGGCGACGACTTCTGGGGGTGTGGGCCGGCTTCCCAACACCGCCAAGTCAGCGGCCAGTAGCGAGCGCGCCTCGCGGCGAATGCTCTGGTCGAGGGCCAGCGACAGGCCGGCGACCAGGACGACGGCACCGACGCCTAGAGTCAGACAGAGAGTGAAGTACAGCAGCCGCGATCCCGCACCTCGAAACTCGCGGAGGATCTGGCGGGCCACGAAGCGGAAGGTCATCTCGTGCTCTCTGCGGCCGTGGCACGACGGATCTCCTCTCGGTCGACCCTACCGTCTAGCAGGTAAATCGACCGATCAGCGAGGCTGGCGGCGGCGGGGTCGTGGGTAACGAGGATGAGTGTCGTGCCGTGCTGGCGCTGCAGTTCGCTCATCATCGAGAGCACGAAAGTGCCGGTCTTAGAATCGAGATTCCCGGTCGGCTCGTCGGCAAGCAGCAGTGAAGGCCTGGTGGCGAAGGCCCTCGCAACCGCAACGCGCTGTTGCTCGCCGCCGGACAGCTGGCTCGGGTAGTGGTGCCCGCGCTCCGCCAGCCCGACCTGCGAGAGGAGGACCGCCGCCTGCTTCCCGGCGGACGGCTCTTGACGCAGCTCAAGCGGCAGGCGGACGTTCTCGAGGGCCGTGAGGTGATTCAGGAGCTGGAAGGCCTGAAATACGAAGCCGACGTGGTCCCGGCGGAGGATCGCCAGCTCGTCCTCCGATAGGTCCTGAATTTCACGCCCGTCGATATGAACGCTGCCAGAAGTCGGTCGATCGAGACCCGCGAGAAGAGCGAGCAGCGTGGACTTGCCGCTACCCGAAGGTCCGAGGATGGCGACGAACTCGCGTGCAGCAACGGCCAGGCTTACCCGATCGAGGATCGTCAGCGGCTTGCCGCCCGAGCTCAGAACCTTGGTGAGCTCGCGAGCCTCAAGACGGAGTGTTGACATCGCGAACGGATAGAGCTGGCCGCCCAGCCGGCGACGGAGGCTGTCGTCGCCCGGGACCCTAGCACCCGGCGGCGGCGTGTGCGGGGGCTAAGATGCGGTTGTGAAATTGCGCTGGCGAGCCCTGGCTTTAGCGACCCTCTGGCTGCCGTCCGCAGCCATGGCTGTTGCGCCTGCCAGCCTGACCGTGGTCTTTCTGGGTGACAGCCTGACCGCCGGCTACGGCGTGGAAGAGGACCAGGCCTACCCTGCGATTCTCGAACGGCAGCTCACGGGCGAGGGGCACCGCGTTCGTATCGTGAACGGTGGGATGAGCGGCGATACGACCGCCGGAGGCCTGCGCCGCCTGCGTTGGCTACTCAAGCAGGAGCCCGATGTCCTGGTGGTGGGTCTGGGCGGAAACGACGGACTGCGAGGCTTGCCTGTGGAGGTGACAGAGAAAAACCTCAGCCGCATCGTGGCCGTGGCCCGGGACCAGGGGATCGAGGTGCTGCTGCTCGGAATGTTGGTACCTCCGAACTACGGCCCGAGCTACGCGGAGGCCTTTGCCGCGATTTTTCCCCGCCTCGCCGAGCTGCACCAGGTCGATCTGGTGCCCTTCCTGCTCGAGGGGGTGGGTGGGGTTGAGGAGCTCAACCAACCGGATGGGATCCACCCGACGGTGGAGGGGCAACGCCTGGTGGCGGCGAACGTCTTGCCGTACCTTCGCATGCAGATCGAGGTGGTCAGCGGCCTCGAGCCTTAGCCTCCTGCCAGAGCTCCTCGAGGCGAGCGAGATCGGCCCCGGAGAGAGGTTCGCCCGCCGACCGCAGCGTCTCTTCGATGTACTCGAAGCGGTGGCGGAACTTGAGGTTCGCCCGGGCAAGGGCAGCCTCTGGGTCGATTTCGAGATGTCGCGCCAGGTTGGCCACGGTGAACAGC
>JAYZDP010000075.1:0-14066 GCA_036337765.1 Acidobacteriota bacterium | reverse complement strand
CACGAGGTGACTGTGACGCTCCTCGACGCCAGGGCGAACGAGGTCAGCGAGACCCTTCGCTTCACGGCGCCGCCTCTGCCCGAGGTGGCAGGCGAGTTTCCTCCAATCCGACCGACTGTGTCCGAACCGCATCGCATGGAGCCCGGCTATACCCTGTTCAGTTCACACCGCCTCGATACTCGTCGACGCCTGGCCGGCGCCGACCCGACCTTCCCCCAGGACTTCGGAATGCTCGTGCTCCTCGACTCGGCCGGCACTCCCGTCTGGTACTACCTAGGCGACTCGAGAGTCAGTGACTTCGAACAGCTCGCCAATGGCAACCTGCTGCTCATCACGCAGGACTTCCGCCTGGTCGAGATCGACTGGCTCGGCAACACCCAGCGCACCTGGGTCGCGGCGAGGCGGCCCCAAGGTCCCGCCGCCGATGCCATTGGGGTCGACGCACTCACCTTTCATCACGACGTGGAAGAGTTGCCGAACGGCAACCTGATGGTGCTCGGCTCGGAGATTCGTGAGATCGACGACTACTACACGAGCGAGACCGATCCGGACGCGCCGCGTCGCCGCCAGCGGGTAGTCGGGGATGTCATCCTCGAGATCGAGCGCGACACAGGATCCGTAGTCTGGTCGTGGCACGCCTTCGATCACCTCGACCCTTTTCGCATCGGCTACGAGAGCTTCAGCGGCTACTGGGAGCGGCGCGGGTTTCCGAACACCGTCGACTGGAGCCATGCCAACACCCTGCTCCACGACCCGACCGACGATTCGCTGATCGTCAACTTCCGCTACCAGTCCGCCGCCATCAAGATCGACCGGCGCACATCCGAGATCCTGTGGATCTTCGGCGAGCCATCGGGCTGGGGCGAGCTCTCGGGCCTGACGTTCCGACTCGCCGCCGATGCGAGCTGGCCCTACCACCAACACTCGCCCCACCCGACGCCGAACGGGACTCTCCTGATCTTCGACAACGCCAACTTTCAGGCACACCCGTTTGCCGCACCCACGCCACCACGGGAAACCACTAGCCGTGCCGTAGAGTTCCTGATCGACCGCAAGATCATGACCGCCGGCGAGGTGTGGAGCTCGCAGATCCCGGGCGAGGAGTCGGTGGTGAGCCTCGCGATGGGCGACGTCGACTGGCTCTCGTCGACCGGCAACGTGCTCGTGGCCTACGGTGCGATCGTCGACCGCGACCGCGTCGACGACCTCGACTGGAATGACACGCGTGGCGTCAATCGCTGGACGCGGTTGCGCGAGTACACTCGCGACACTCCCCCGAAGCTGGTTTGGGAGATCGTGATCAAAGACACCTCCGAGACGAATCCGCTGGGGTGGACACTCTTCGCCGCCGAACGAATCTCGATGCCGCGGCCATGATCATCGGGCACCCTACCTGCACGATCTCGCACCGACGCTGCTGAAGCTCACCCCTGCCCGCGCCCTGGACGAGGCGGACGGCAAGAACCTCGCCCCGCTCGCTCTGGCTCGGACGCAAGAAGGCGGTGCGCAGCACCCTCTTCACCGCCTACACCGACGCTCAACGCGCGGTCCGTGACGAGCGCTTCAAGTTAGTGTCAGCAACATGGCGACCCACGCCAAGCGCATTGCTCTGATGACTCGGCTGCTCAAGGATTGGAGACGGCGCCTCGGGGACCCGCCTCCCCTCGTCACCGACGAGCGCGATCCCCTTGACTTCGACTACAACGCAGTCGTCCGGGAGCCCGACCGCCACCAGCCGACCGTGATCCTCCACAAGTACTTCGACTGAGTGCGCTCAAGCCGCCGACCCGAAGACGATCCGGCGGCCGTCGATCGCCCAGGGCTCGGTGACCAACCTTCGAATGGCCTCGGCATAAGCCTCGTGTTCTTCAACCAGGATCCTACCGGCAAGCGTGTCGGCATCGTCGTCGTCGAGGATCGGCACCGCTCGCTGAACGACGATGGGGCCGTGGTCCAACTCTTCGTCCACCAGATGAACCGTGCAGCCTGACACACGCGCGCCCCAGTCCAGGGCCGCCTCCTGTACGTGCAGACCCGGGAAAGAGGGGAGCAGGCTAGGGTGGATGTTGAGAATGCGCCGCGGAAAGGCGCGCACAAAGTCGGCAGATAGAAGGCGCATGTATCCGGCGAGGCAGATCCATTCTGCCTCGGCGGCGCGAAGAGCCGCGATCACCTTGGCGTCGTGAGCTTCCCGGCTCGGCTCGCCACCATGCGGAAGACAGACCGTTTTGAGCCCGCGCTCGCGTGCCGCCACCAAGCCGGGAGCACTCTCGACATTGGAGACGACAAGGGCGATCTCCGCCGGAACCTCGCCGCGCTCGATCGCGTCGTGCAGGGCCAGGAAGTTCGACCCGCGACCAGACAGAAGCACGCCGACTCGCGTGCTCACCTGTTCTCCTCGCTGGGGCACGACTCGAGCTCATAGACCACTCCCTGACCGCCGCTCTTGACGCTGCCCATCACGAACGGCTTCACGCCCTTTGACGTTAGACCCTCCAGAGCTTCACCGAGGCCGTCCTGTGCGACCACCACGATCATGCCGACGCCCATATTGAAGACGCGGAACATCTCGTCGGTGGCGACGCCGCCGCCCTTCTGCAGAGCATGGAAGATCTCAGGGACCTCCCAGCAGCCGAGCTTGACCAGCGCGTGGGTCTTCGCAGGCAACACACGCGGCAGGTTGTCGGTGATGCCACCCCCGGTGATGTGAGCGAGAGCGTGGACCGCCGGATGCTCGAGTACGGGCGTTACCGTCCGCAGATACGAACGGTGGATCGCCAGTAGGGCTTCACCAACGCGCTGCTTGGTGCCAGGTACACGATCCTCTACGCCGAGTCCTTCGATCTCGAAGAGCACCTTGCGCGCCAGCGAGTAGCCGTTTGTGTGGAGGCCCGACGACGGCAGGCCGACCAGGATGTCACCCTCCTCGACACGGCTACCGTCGAGGATCTTCGGCCGATCGACGAGCCCGACCACGAACCCGACGAGGTCGAAATCGCCCTCCTGATAAAAGCCCGGCATCTCCGCCAACTCACCGCCGAGAAGGGCACAGCCGTTTTCCTTGCAGCCGTCGCGCACTCCCTTCACCAGGCTCACTGTCTGCTTGGGGTCGAGCACCCCCGTCCCGATGTAGTCGAGAAAAAAGAGCGGCTTGGCCCCCTGCACCAGGATGTCGTTGACGCAGTGGTTGACGAGATCGGCACCGACGGTCGAGAGGTCGCCGACCCTCTTGGCCACGGCGAGTTTTGTACCGACCCCGTCGGCCGACGCCACGAGCACCGGCTCCTGCATGCCCTCGACCGGCAGCCGAAACAGTCCACCGAACAGCCCGACATCGGCCAGCACCTCGGGACCGAACGTCGAACGAGCGAGCTTCTTGATTCCGGCCAGCGCAGTGTCCTGGGCGTCGATGTCGACTCCGGCGTCCCGATAGCTCGTCATGGCGGAATCGGTCATTCGTGATCGTCCATCTGAATCGGGAAAAGCTGAGTCTGGTCGACGTCGTGCCGGCTCGGCTGAACCGGATATTGACCGTCCCAACAGGCGGTGCAGTAGGACGCCCGCTCTCCGGTCAGGCAACCCAGCAGGCCCTCCGTCGACAGGAAGGCCAGGCTGTCGGCTCCCACGTACTCTCTGATCTGCTGGACGTCGTTGGACGAGCCGATCAGCTCTTCGCGAGTCGGGGTCGAGATGCCATAGCGGCACGGCCATCGCCAGGGCGGGCAGGTGATTCGCAGGTGCACCTCCGAAGCCCCAGCGCGGCGCATCATGCGCACGATCTTCTGCGACGTCGTGCCGCGCACGATCGAGTCGTCGACGAGCACGATCTTGCGGTCCTTGATCATGCTGCGTACCGGGTTGAGCTTCACCCTGACGCCGAAGTCCCGGATCGACTGCTGTGGCTCGATAAAGGTGCGCCCGACGTAGTGGTTGCGGATCAACCCCATCTCGAAGGGCAGCCCCGACTCGCGGCTGTAGCCGAGGGCTCCGATCACACCTCCATCCGGAACTGGAACCACAAGATCCGCCACCGCTGGAGCCTCGCGAGCGAGCTGAGCGCCCATCTCGTGTCGAGCTCGGCTGACTGAGTCGCCGAAGATCTGGCTGTCGGGCCTGGCGAAGTAGACGTGCTCGAACGGGCAAAGCGCGCCGGTCTTCTCACCGGGCAGCCGATACGAGCGAATCTCGTCTCCAGTGGCGATGATCACCTCGCCGCGCTCGACCTCCCGCACCAGCGCGCCCTCCATCAGATCGAACGCGCAGCTCTCTGAGGCGAAGCACGCCCGCCCCTGGTACTCGCCGAGAACCAGGGGGCGGAAGCCGTGCGGATCGCGGGCCGCGATCAGACCCTGCTCGGTGACTAGCAATAGCGAGTAGGCACCCTCGACCTCGATCAGGGCCTCCATCAGCGACTCAACGATGTCGTCGTGCGGCTTGCGCGCCATCAGGTGGAGGATCACCTCGGTGTCGCTCGTGGTCTGAAAGATCGACCCCTCGGCCTCCAGTCGCAGCCGTAGCTGGTTGGCGTTGACCAGATTGCCGTTGTGGATGACCCCCAGCGGCCCCATCGAGGTCTTGACCACAATCGGCTGCGCATTGTGGATCACGCTCTTGCCATGGGTGGAGTAGCGCACGTGGCCGATCGCGCGATCGCCTGGGAGCCGACCGAGGCTGCGCCGTTCCTTGAATATCTCGGCAACCTTGCCCATGCCGCGCTGCACGTTGAGACGGTCGCCGTCCCACGACACGATGCCCGTACTCTCCTGACCCCTGTGCTGCAGCGCGTATAGACCCAAATAGGTCAGGTTCGCCGCGTCCTCAGACCCTTCAATGCCAAAGATTCCACACATGTCACATATCCAGCGCGGACGGCAGGGCCTCGAGCCAGGTCTGCTTGATATCTGCGACGCCGCATACGGCCGCGTCGCCGCCGTTGATGATTGCCAGGTCGGTACCGCCCACCTCGCCGATCTCTGCCACAGGCACCCCGAGCTCGGTGGTCGCTGCCAGCGCCTCGTTCACGCTGTCCGGTGCGATCGCGACGATCGCGCGAGCCTGCGATTCCGAAAAGAGCGCCGCGGGAGCGCCCTCGATACGCACCCGCGCACCGAGGTCGCGACCAAATGTGGCCTCGGCAAGCGCTACAGCCAATCCTCCGTTCGAGATGTCGTGTGCCGTGTGGAGACCACCAGTCAGCGCGAGGCGACGCAATAGTGCCCCGAGGCGGGCCTCGGCATCGAGGTCGACTGCGGGCGGGCGACCCTGTTCGCAGTCATGAAGCAGCCGGAGAAAGGCGGAGCCGCCCAACTCGGCGCTGTCGCGCCCGAGGAGCAGGATCCGGTCGCCCTCCGCACGGAACCACGACACGGGTGAATCTGCCACTCCCTCCACCACGCCGACCATCGCCACGGTCGGCGTCGGGTGCACCGGGCTACCCTCGGTCTCGTTGTAGAAGGAGACATTGCCCGAAACCACGGGCACGCCCAGCGCCTCGCAGGCCTCGGCCATGCCGCGCACACACTCGCGAAACTGCCAAGCGATCTCTGGGTTCTCCGGGCTAGCGAAGTTGAGGCAGTCGGTGAGCCCCACCGGCCGCGCGCCAACGCAGGCCAGGTTGCGGGCCGCCTCAGCCACCGCCTGAGCGCCGCCGGTTCGAGGATCGAGAAAGCAGTAGCTGGGATTCACATCGCTGGTCAGCGCGAGTGAGACCGGCGTGTCTTTCACGCGCATCAAAGCCGCGTCGCCACCAGGGCCGATCACCGTGTTGGTCCGGACCGTGTGGTCGTACTGTCGCACGATCCAACCCTTGTCTCCGAGCTCCGGGGTGCCGAGCAGACGCTGGAGGTCTCCCATCGGATCGGCTATTTCGGGTACCCCTGGATCGGCCTGCCGCGCCGGTAGGCTGGACGGCACCTCCACCGGCCTCGTGTACTCGGGCGCTTCGCTGGTGAGCGGCGCGATCGGGATCTGCGCCACGCGACGGCCGCCGAAGTCGAGCTCGGCGACGCCGCCTTCGGTGAGCTCGCCAATCGGCACCACCTCGAGCTCCCAGCGGCGAAAGATCCGCTCCAGCTCGTCTTCACGGCCGCGTCGCGCCATCACCACCATGCGTTCCTGAGACTCGGAGAGCATGATCTCGAAGGGGTTGAGGTCGGGCTCGCGCAGCGGCACATGGCTGAGGTCGAGGCGGAAGCCGAGCCCGCCACGGGCCGCCATCTCAAAGCAAGAGCTGGTGAGGCCGGCGGCGCCCATGTCCTGGATCGCGACCACGCAGTCGGTCTTCATTGCCTCGAGGCAGGCCTCGAGCAGGACCTTCTCCGTGAAGGGATCGCCGACCTGGACCGTCGGCCGTTTGGCCTCACTCTGATCGTCAAAAGATTCCGACGCCATGGTGGCGCCATGGATTCCGTCGCGGCCCGTACGGCTGCCGACGTAGAGGATCGGGTTGCCCACTCCCTCGGCCTTGGCGAGGAAGATCCCCTCGCGGCGGGCCACGCCGAGAGCGAACGCGTTGACGAGGATATTGCCGTTGTACGAGGAGTGAAAGCCTGTCTCTCCGCCGACCGTAGGGATACCCACACAGTTGCCGTAGTCGCCGATGCCGCGCACCACGCCATCGACCAGGTGCCTCATGCGAGGTGCGTTGATGTCGCCGAAACGCAGCGAGTCGAGGCACGCAATCGGGCGCGCGCCCATGGTGAAGACGTCGCGCAGGATGCCGCCGACGCCCGTCGCCGCGCCCTGATAGGGCTCGATGAAGCTCGGGTGGTTATGGCTCTCCATCTTGAAGGCCGCCACCCAGCCATAGCCGATGTCCACGACACCGGCGTTCTCGCCAGGGCCCTCGACGACCGTCGGTCCCTCAGTGGGGAACTCCTTCAGATACACCTTCGACGACTTGTACGAGCAGTGCTCGGACCACAACGCCGAGACGATGCCGAGCTCGGTGTAGCTCGGGTCGCGGCCGAGAAGCGACACCAAGGTCTCGTACTCGTCGCCCTCGAGCCCGAGCTCCGAGGCGAGGGCGCCGTCGACGGAGGGCTCGGCGAGCGCGCTCAAACTGTCGCCCCGCCTGCGGCTGCGGTTGCGCCGCGCCCAAGAGGCTCGGTCACCGCGTCGAGCGCACCTGCAAAGAGCGCCAGACCGTCCACGTTACCCATCAGCTCCTCGGCGCAACGCTCCGGGTGCGGCATCATCGCCATGACGTTGCCCGCCTCGTTGCAGAGCCCAGCAATCGCGCGGGCCGAGCCGTTGACGTTCGCGGCGTCGGCGTCCTGGCCATCGGCGTCGACGTAGCGGAAGGCGACACCCCCACGAGCCTCCAACGCGTCGAGAGCATCCTCGTCGTTCTGGTAGCAGCCCTCTGCGTGCGCGATCGGCATGCGTAGGATCTGACCGACGTCGTAGCGGCGGGTGAATGGCAGATCGTTGCGCTCCACGCGCAGGTACACGTCTTGGCAGAGGAATCGCAGGTTGTGGTTTTGCCGCATCGCGCCGGGCAGAAGGCCGCCTTCGAGCAGGATCTGGAAGCCGTTGCAGATCCCGAGTACCAGTCCGCCGCGATCGGCGTGCTCACGCACGGCACCTACGATGGGCGACAGAGCCGCCATCGAGCCGGCGCGCAGATAGTCGCCGTACGAGAAGCCGCCGGGCACGACCACGAGCTCACAACCCTGCAGGTCCGTGTCCTGGTGCCACAGGAGGGAGGTCTCATGTCCAAGCACGTGCCCGAGCACGTGGTAGACGTCGTGGTCGCAGTTGCTGCCTGGGAAGACGACGACGCCGCACTTCACGCCGTGGCTCCCTCCAAAAGGGTGACCGAGTAGTCCTCGACGACCGTATTCGCGAGCAGGGTCTCACACATTTGCTCGAGACGAGCCTCCGCTTCGGCACGGTCGTCCGCTTCGAACTCGATCTCGAAGCTCTTGCCAGCGCGGACCTCAGTGACTTCGTCGAAGCCGACCCTGCCCAGTGCCTGGGCGATCGCCCTGCCCTGCGGATCGAGCACCTGCGCTCTCGGATAGACGGTGACTCTCGCCTTCATGCGACCTCCAACCACTCGGACGGACGCGACTGCTCGCTGACGGCTACTGCAGCCACCGAGCCGGATCGCTCGAGGGTCTCTCCGACGCTGGCCGCCGCCAACGCTGGAAGATTGTTGGTTCGTGACAGGTGGTAGAGCACCACCCACTGCAGCTCGTCGCCGAGCACCTGCGGCAGCCCATCGACCGCCTGCTGGTTCGAACGGCCACCGTGGCCCGAGGCGACCCGCTGCTTCAGCGACCACGGATACGGGCCACGCCGCAACATGTCGAGCTCGTGATTGGTCTCGAGAAAGAGCAACCCCACGTCCTGAAGTCGCGCAGCGGCGAGCCGGCTCCAGGTGCCTAGGTCGGCGAGCAGACCAACCTTGCGACGGCGCCCGTCCTCGACTACCAGCCCCACCGGGTCGCGCGCGTCGTGCGGCACGGTAAACGTCTCGATCGAGAACCCTGCGACCTCGTACGGCCAGCCCGACGCCACCGGCACCAGATGCTCGGACGCGTCCTCGCTCCATCGCACGCCCGCCAGGGTCCCCTCGGTGGCAAAGACCGGGATGCGGTGTCGACGCGCCAACCGGTCGGCACCGCGAGAATGATCGCCGTGCTCGTGCGTGAGCACGATCGCCTCGAGCGACTCAGCTTCGACCCCGACCTCGGCACATCGCCGCTCGATCTCCCGGCAAGAGAACCCGGCGTCGATCAGAATCCGGCGCTCGCCAGACTCGATGACAACGCTGTTCCCAGCGCTACCAGATCCCAGAACGACAACGCGCATCTGTTGCCCAGGCGGTCGATGGGGGGGGTGAAGAGAAAGAGACAAGGCTGCGGCGGCCCGTGTTTTCCTTCGCCGCGAACGTATCACGGTGGGTGGGGACGGGCTACCCAAGCCGAGACTCGTAAGGGATGGGATTCGTGCTAACTCGCTCGGGCGGGCCGACCGGTCCGCCGCCTCATGCGGGTGAGCACAAAAGACCGTTCCAGCACCCCAGATCGAACTACGGCTTAGAACCGCTGCCCGATCCAGAAAGTGGTCCGGCGATCCGACATGACGTCAAGATCGCCTACTTCAGCGAAGTCCCAGTTCAGGTTCAGGCCGAAAAGGCGCACCGTGATGCCGAAGCCGTACGCCGCGATCGCGTTCTCGAGCCGATTCAGATCGCTGTTGTAGAAGCGGAAGCCCTGGATATCCGGGAACCACGCACCACCGACGTCGAAGAAGATCCGTCCGCGGATCCCCTGCAGGGCGATGCCGGGGAAGGCCAGCACGTCGATCAACGGGAAGCGCAGCTCGATGTTGCCGTAGAACGCCGCCTCGCCGACCAGGTCGCGGTACTCCAGACCGCGGATCTGATCGAAGCCCCCAATGTAGAACTGCCGAGGAAAGTGACCGCTGCTCCTGCCACCCCACAGCCGGAACGCCAAGCCGGTGCGCGCCGACATCGGCACGTACTGACGGACATCCAGTGTGTAGCTGTTTGTCAACGTGCCCGAGACATCGGTGTCGGGGGCGTAGTCGGCGTACAGCATGTAGCGGTGACCGCGAACCGGCCCCCATGGCGCGTACACGGTGGTATCGCCGACCAACGACGTGTTGACGATCGGAAAGTCGTCCTCGCGCGGCACGATCGTTGGGACGAAGAAATCACCGGTATTTGGATCCTGAACGATCTGATCTTCGAACTCAGGATCGACCGTGCTCGGGTCCGAGATCAGCGCGAAGCTCTGATAGGAAATATCCCGCAAGGTATAGCCGACACCTACCGTTCCCCGACGATAGAACGAGAACGGACGGCTAAGCGTGTAGGAGACACCGGTCTCTTTGTAGGCCTCGTCGCCACGCGTGAAGCCACCGGTGAAGGGATCGTAGTCGTTGCCGCGGAAGAAATAGCGATAGTCGAACACGCGGTACTGCCGATGGGTGCGCCGCGACTGGTTTACATACTGGACGTCGAAGTTCGAGAAGTCCGAGATCGACGAGAAGATCGTCGTCAGACGGCGATCGCCGAGAAAGTCGGCGAACTGCAGATAGACCAAGCCGACGAAGGTCTGATCGTCGTCAACGCCCACGCCACCACCCGCGTCTTCAAGAAACAGCTTGAAGCCGCTCCTCTTCTCCTTGTTCTCCTCGTCGAGGGTGATCTGGATGTCGGGCTCGAAGACCGGAAGGTCCTCGGCCGATACTGGCTCAACGTCCTCGACTTCTGCCAGCTGCGTCTCCCCGATCGGCTCGTCGAGATCGAGCAGATAGAGGTCGAACCGGCCCTTCCAGTAGCCGGTGAAGACCAGGTCGTCCGAGCCGTCCGGCTGCGAAATGACGGCCGGCATGAAACAACCGGTGACGGCGTTGGTGTGTTGGGTGATCTCGCCCGACGCCACCTCGACGCTGTAGATGTTGTCGGCACCGTCGCGGTCCGAGGTGAAGTAGATTGTGCCGCCGTCAGAGGAGAAGATTGGGTCGATGTCGTTCGAATTCTGGCTCACCATGTGACGGCGAGCACCAGTGTCGAGGTTGACTGCGAAGATCTGAGCTTTCTCACCGATCACCGAGCTGAAGATGATCGTCGAGCCGTCTGGAGAGAACGACGGTGAGCCGTCGAAGACCGCATCGTTGGTGATGTTTTGGATCTCGAGCGTGTCGACGTCGAGCAGAAAGATGTCGAACACTCCCTCGGTGTTGCCGGAGAAGGCGATCTTTTGCCCGTCAGGGCTCCACGCCGGACTCTGCTGCTGCTCGACCTCCATGTCGATCACACGCTCGATGCCGCCCTTGAGCACGTCCACGAGGACCAATGCGCGGCCTGCCTCGCGCTTCGATGCGAAAGAGGCGACGTAGTTGCCGTCGGGTGCGAACGCGATGTCGCGCCCCATTCGACGGCCGATCGTGAGGCCCTGCGCGATCAGGTTGTTGAAGCGGGTTGTCGATCCCTTGGTCAGGTTGCGAAGGAAACGGCGGCGTTCCGCGTCGAACAGCACGATGTCGACGTCGCCCTTGAGCGTCGAGAAAGCCGCGACCAGGTCCCCAGACGGGGCCGCAATCGGGCTCATCTCCTGACTGCGGCTCTCCTGGGTTCGGAACGGCCGGCCGTAGTCGCTTGGTTCACCGTGCTCGATAAGCTCCGGCAGATACCTCTGGCGCAGCCAGCGACGGAACTCCGCATCGAAATCCTCTGGGTCGACTCGGAAGGCACGCTCTACGGCCCGACCCACCCGCGCGCCAAGAGTGTTGCGGAACTCGTAGAGGAAGTCCTGCAGGCCGTCCGCGCCCCAACGATCCTCGATGAACTCGAACACCGCGTGGCCGTAGCGGTAAGCCAGAAACCCCCTCGGGCCACCGGTGGTGATCGGGGGAAGCAGATCGTTGACCACCGCGTCGATCAGATACATCCGATCGTTGGCAGTCTCGTCCTTGGCGTAAAAGCTCGCCATGCCCTCCATGAACCACTGAGGTGGCGCGGCGGTGAGCGACTTTCCCAGGCTGCCCGAAAAGAGGATGTGGTACTGGAAGATGTGCGTGAGCTCGTGGCGGATGAGGTTGTAGAGCTCGGGGTCCGGCAGGTCAATGGGCATCACCATCCGGAAGTGGTTGGGTGTCGCGAACGCTCCCACCCCCTCCGGGATGAACTGCACCATCAGGTTGTTCTGCAGGAAGTCGGTGTGGGTCTTGTAGATGATCAGCGGTGTCGGCTGCTGGATCTGGAAATCCAGCTCCTGCGACAGGCTGTCGTAGGCGCTCTCTGCCAGTGAGATCACCTTCTCGAGCAGGTGCTCTTCCTCGGGGTAATACCAGACCTCGAAGTGAGGAGCGTGATACACGCGCCAGTCGAACTTGGCGTAGCGAACCTTGTTCTTGCCGAAGTAGTCGTAGTACTGGGCACCAACAGCGCCCTGCACTACCAGACAGATTGCCAGCGCTACGAATAGGAAGCGCAGAGGTCGTCTGACACCTGCCATGGTGGAACCTCCCAAATCAGTTTGTGAGAAGGACTCGTGTCGCAGCGACACGCTTCTGCACAAAAATGCCGAGAAGACGATCCTCGAGTGCGTACAAATTCTCGAACATGCCGACCAACGGGTCCGCCCGCTCGCCCTCGAAGCTCTTGAAATCCTTGAAGTTGTCGGTGAAGAGCTCTTCACCTGTCTGGCCGTCAAAAACCCTCACAACGATGTCGTACTCGAACCCGGTCTGCTCGACGAGCACCTGACGAAAGTAGGTGCGCCCGTCGAAGGGTGAGACGTACTCCTCAGTACGGTAGCCACTGCGGTCCTGGATGTCGAAGTCGAGGCTACCCGTAAGAATCAGGTCGGCCTGGGTGCGCTCGCCGAGGACCTTCCAGAAGTCTGCGTCGCGGGCCAGCATACGTAGATCGAAGGTCGGATACTCGATCGGGCCGGACTCGACAACTTTCAGATCCGTGTCGCGGCGCAGGATCTTCAGCAGGTAGCGCTCGAACTCTCGCTGAACGTCGATATTCGATCCCTCGATCCGACCCTCTCCCTCCTGACGCACCACCACGAACGGCGCTGGAAGAATGGTGGTGCGGTTGTTCAGATCCAACTTCGCCCGCACCGGCAAGCTGAGTCGCACCTCGACGACGCGAGCCTCTAGCAGACTCGGCAGTCCCGTGAGCAGCACGCCCAGAATCGCGGCCAACGTTTTGTTCGTCATCGCGGGCTTCATCGAAGAGACAGGTGGCAAGAATCAGACCAGCGTTGTTACGCCTTCTGACCGGGGACAACCGGGAGTTTTCGTCATCCAGTGAGGTCGATGCCGTCCCCGGCTGGCCACAGGATCATGACGATCCGGTAGCCGCGCTGGATGACGACTCCTCGGTGGCAGCAGCCTCGCTCTCGCCCTCGGCATCCTCGTCGGGCTGAAAGCTCTGATAGAACTCAACGAACCGCGAGTAGTTGCGGCGCAACGGGGCGTTCTTTGGATCGGCGTCAAGTGCTTTCTTGTAGTACACCTCGGCCTTGTCGAAGACACCCAGAGCTTCGTAGGCGACCGCCATGTTGTTGAAGAGCTGCGACCGGGTGTCGCCGAGCTTCTCCGCCTGCTGAAAGCGGAACAACGCCTCGGCCCACAGGCCCCGTTGGGCCATCTTCACCCCGAAAGCGAGCTCTGCCTCGGGAGAGACGGGCTTGCGCCCCTTGGCAAACGCGCCGGTGGCGCTGATCGCCAAAACCAGCGCCACTACAACGGTCGTCGTCTTGTTCGCCATGGGCTCCAGGGACTTTTCGAGGCCTTCAGATGAGTATACATGAGCAAACTCAGGGTCAGATGTATCGAACTAGCCGCATTCTGCGCACAACCGGGAGGAGCGGGACCGGATTTCCGTCCTCGTCTACGATGCCAGCCCGTCGCTCGTCGCGAGCCTCACGGCGCCAGCTTCTGATCGCGCTGAATCAGTCGCTGGAGGTCAAGAGATCCGCCGTTCCACTCCTCGGGAGGCACTGGTGCAGCTGGGCCGGGGGCACCGAGAGCGACGGATCCACGTCCCTGCCGCGTGTACCGAAGAGCGACCTGGAGGCGGCTCGCGACCTCGCTCGGCGAGCGGTGACCCTGGCATCACAGGAGCACGAGCGGGCGCGCAGGTTTGGCGACCGCATCGTCGTCCACGGCGACGATGACTACCCTCTCTGCCTCGACGATCTGCCGTTGCCGCCACCCGTGCTCTACATCGTCGGCACGCTGCCTGCGGAGCCCGCCATCGCGATCGTCGGCTCCAGAAGCTGCGACGCCTACGGCAGAGCCGTCGCTGAGCTCTTCGCCAGACGCCTTGCCCTAGCCGGGCTCGTGGTCGTCTCGGGGCTCGCTCGAGGAATCGACACCGTCGCGCATCGTGCCGCGCTCGACGCGGCCGGCGGACAGACCGTGGGCGTCCTGGGCTGCGGAATCGACGTCGACTACCCCCGCCGCTCAGCTCGCCTACGAGGCGCGATCGCAGAGCGCGGCGCGCTCATCTCCGAGTTTCCGATCGGCTGCTCGCCGCAACCGCGCAACTTCCCGATACGCAATCGCATCAT
>JAYZDP010000074.1:0-5265 GCA_036337765.1 Acidobacteriota bacterium | reverse complement strand
CTTCGATTGCATCGTCCGTCAGCTCTTCGTCGTCCAACGCCTGATCGGGTTGCGTGGACTCGGCATCCTCGGAATCGGTGTCCTCGCCGTCCTCGCCGTCCTCGCCGTCCTCGCCGTCCTCGCCGTCCTCGTCTTCTTCCTCCGGCTCCTCGCGAGTCGGAAACGCCAGGTAAGGGATGTCCATCTTCCATACCTCGAGGCTCTCGATCCCTTCGAGCGGCAGTCCACCGAGAGTCGCGGTTGGAAAGGTCATCCGCATCGCGACGTCGGACCCCAGCTGTGTCCCCCGGAGATCCTCGATCGGAGCCGATATCTTGCTGGGCGGTGGGCGTACCGGCCCCTTCTTACCGCAGCCGATCGCCATCGCTGCGATGAACGACAGGCCGACCACCAGCGCCGCGCGACGGGAACGCCGACCTTCAGAGGACATAGCGAGAGAGGTCCTGATCCTCGAGGATCTCGTCCAGTGCCTTGCGCACATAGCTGCCGTCGACCTTCAGGTGCACGCCGCCCATCTCAGGCGCCTCGAAGGAAACGTCCTCCAGCACTCGCTCGGTGAGTGTGGCGAGGCGCCGCGCACCGATGTTCTCGGTGCTGGAATTGACCTCGACGGCGATGCGCGCCAGCTCCGCAACCGCGTCGTCGGTGAACTCGATCTCGAGGCCTTCGGTCGACAGCAACTCCCTGTACTGGCGCGTCAACGACGATTCTGGCTCGGTGAGGATGCGGACAAAGTCCTCCTCCGACAGCGCCGTGAGCTCGACTCGGATGGGGAAGCGACCCTGAAGCTCGGGAATCATGTCCGACGGCTTGGATACGTGAAAGGCGCCGGCACCGATGAAGAGAATGTGATCGGTTTTGACTACCCCGTGCTTGGTGGTCACGGTGGTGCCTTCGACGATCGGCAGCAGGTCGCGTTGCACTCCCTCGCGCGACACGTCGGGCCCGCGGCCGCCTTCGCGCCCTGAGATCTTGTCGACCTCATCGAGGAAGATGATGCCTGCTTGCTCGACGCGCCGCCGGGCTTCGGTCGCGACCTGGTGGCGGTCGATGAGCTTCTCCGCCTCCTGCTGGATCAGGTGCTCGCGCGCCTCTGCCACCGTCATCTCGCGGTTCTGCCGCTTGCCGAACAGCCCCGGCATCATGTCCTTGAGGTTGATTCCGACCTCCTCGACCCCCTGCGGCGTGAACATCTCGAAGCTCTTGGCGGAAGAGTCCTCGACCTCGAGCTCGACCTTGCGCTCCTCGAGCTTGCCGTCCCGTAGGAGTTTGCGGAACTTCTCTCGCGTGGCCGCGAGATCGTCGACCTGCGAGGTCTCAGGGTCGAAGCCGACTCCCTGGGACGCCGGCCGCTGTGCTAGAGGTACCAGGAGCTGGAGCAGGCGATCCTCGGCCCGGCCCGTCGCCTCGCCCTGCACTGACTCCTGCATTTCGTTGCGCACCATGTTGATGGCGATCTCGACTAGGTCGCGGATCATCGACTCGACGTCGCGACCGACGTAGCCGACCTCGGTGAACTTGGTCGCCTCTACCTTCAGAAACGGCGCGCTCACCAGCCGCGAGAGGCGCCGCGCGATCTCAGTCTTGCCGACCCCGGTCGGTCCGATCATCAGGATGTTCTTCGGCAGGATGTCTTCGGCGAGCTCCGGCGGCAGCTGCTGACGACGCCACCGGTTGCGGAGCGCGACCGCCACGGCGCGTTTCGCCTTTGCCTGGCCGACCACGTGCTTGTCGAGCTCATGGGTGATCTGACGCGGAGTCAGGTTCTCCGCGGCGTTGGGCGCCAGTCGCGCGAGCTCGCTCATCCGTCCGACTCCTCGGTGCCGAGCGCCTCGGGGCCGAGCCCTTCGAAGGTGAGCTCATCGTTGGTGTAGATGCAGAGTCGGGCTGCGATGCGCATAGCCTGTTCCGCCACCTCACGAGGCCCGAGCTCGGTGTGGGTCATCAGCGCCTCGGCCGCCGCCAGCGCGAAGTTGGCGCCAGAGCCGATGGCCAGTGGGCGGTCCTCGTCCGGTTCGAGAAGATCGCCGTTGCCCATCACCAGGAACGACTTCTCGGCGTTGGCGACGATCATCTGTGCCTCGAGCTGGCGCAACGCCCGATCCGTGCGCCAATCCATTGCCAGCTCGACGACGGAGCGCTCGAAGTTGCCCTGGTACTCCTCGAGCTTGGCCTCGAAGCGGGCGAACAACGCCAAGGCGTCGGCGCCGCCGCCGGCGAAGCCGACCAGCACTTTGCCCTTGTCTGCGAGTTTGACCTTGCGGGCGGTGGTCTTGAAGACGGTGTGGCTCTGGGAGTTCGTGACCTGTCCGTCAGCGGCCATGCAGACCAGCTCGCCCTTGCGGACCAGCAGGATGGTAGTGGCAATGAAATCGCTTTGACTCATGAGTCGTGTGTTTCGCGTGCGCGTGGATGCGATGAGCGGTAGACCTGCAGCAGGCGGTCCAGCTCGAGGTGAGTGTACTTCTGAGTCGTACCGAGTGAACTGTGTCCGAGAAGCTCTTGTATCGTGCGCAGGTCAGCACCCTGCTCGAGCAGATGAGTGGCGAAGGTGTGGCGCAGCGTGTGCGGATGGATCGAGCCCGCCAACGCGGTCTGTTTCACGTAGCGGTCGAGGATCCGTCGTACCGATCGGTCCGTCAGCCTACCGCCGCTGCGGTTGAGAAAGATCGGCTCCTCGTCGCCGGCCGCTGCGGCTTTCGCCCGCAGGGCAGGCCAGTCCGTTAGCCACTTCCTGAGCGCCTGCTGGGCGGGCTTGCCGAACGGCACCATTCTCTCCTTGCCTCCCTTACCGACCACTCGCAGAACCCTCCCGGTGAGATCCACGTCGCGCCAGTCGAGCGAGACCAGCTCGCCGACCCGCAGGCCGCTGGCGTAGAGCAGTTCGAGAATCGCCCGGTCTCTGCGCGACAGCGGCGTGTCGCCGCGCGGCGCGTCGAGCAAGAGCTCGATCTCTCGCGGTCGGAGATGGCGAGGCAGGTGGTGGTCGGCCTTCGGCGTCGCTACGGCCTGGGCCGGGTTCATCTCCAGTTGTCCCTCGCGGCAGACGAAGCGAAAGAAGCTACGCACCGCCGACAGCGCTCGGCCCTGCGCCTTGCGCGAGATGCCGGCCCGCGCCAGGCTGGCGACGAAGGAGCGCACTCCCAGCGTATCGACGTCGGTCACCACCAGCTCATTCGTGCTCTTACCGTAGTACTCCGGTGCGAAGGCGAGGAACTTCGCCAGATCACCGGCATAGGCCTTGATCGTGTGCCCCTAGAGGTTGCGCTCGAGCGCGAGATGCTCGAGAAACTGATCGACGAGCGCGCGCACCTCAGGCCTCCGCGACTGCGGCCGAGACCGCTGCAGTCGGCGCGTCGACCGCTCGGGTCTCGATCGCGACCTGCGCCGCCCACGCCTTCAGATCGGCCTGCGCACGCTCGACGAAGGCCGCCCTTCGTTGGCGCTTTGGCAACCTGGCGTCGAGCGGTGGGAAGAGCCCGTAGTTGATGTTGGCCGGCTGGAAATGCTTGGCGTCGCATTCGGTGATGTGACGCGCCAGGGCTCCCAGCGCGGTCGTGGGCGGCAGGGGAGCACAGGCGTGGCCCGCGAGCTCGAGGCTGAGATAGAGCCCGATCGCCAACCCGGTGGCCGCAGACTCGAGATAGCCCTCGACACCGGTGATCTGCCCCGCGAAGCGCACCCGCGGCAGCGACTTGAGCCGGTAGTGGGAGTCGAGATGACTCGGCGAGTTGATGAAGGTATTGCGATGCACCTGCCCTAGGCGTACAAACTCGGCACCTTCGAGACCCGGAATCGTGCGCAGCACGCGCCGCTGGTCCGGCCAGCGCAGCCGTGATTGGAAGCCGACGAGAGAGTATTGGCTTTTGGCTAGGTTCTCCTGGCGCAGCTGCACCACCGCCCAGGGTCGGTACCCGTCTGGCGCGGTCAGCCCCACCGGCTTCATGGGTCCGTAGCGCAGCGTGTCGTCGCCACGCCGGGCCAGCTCCTCGATGGGCAGACACCCCTCGAAGAAGAGCGCCTTCTCGAACGAGCGCAGTGGGACGACCTCGGCGTTGCGCAGGGCATCGAGAAAGCTGGCGTACTGCGCCCGATCCATCGGTGCGTTCAGATAATCGTCGCCATCTCCCTTGCCGTAGCGGGAGGCGGCGAAGAGGGTGTCGAGGTCGAGGCCTTCAGCCTGGACAACCGGCGAGATCGCGTCGTAGAAGTAAAGGTGCTCGTCGCCGAGCAGCTCGGCGAGCCGTTGCGACAGGGCGGCGGACGTCAAGGGTCCGGTAGCGATGATCGACACTTCCTCGGGAAGCTCGGTCACCTCGCCACGGCGTAGTTCGATTCGAGGCTCGCGCTCGAGCGCTGCGGTCACCCGTGCGGCGAATCGCTCCCGATCGACGGCCAGGGCGCTCCCGGCGGGGACCGCGGTGTCGCGAGCGGCTCCGATGATCAGGGAGCCGAATAGCTCCATCTCCCGCTTCAGGAGCCCCGCCGCGTGGTGCGGGTCGTCGCTACGCAGTGAGTTGCTGCAGACTAGCTCGGCGAGGTCGCCACTCTGGTGAGCCGGCGTGGCTTTCTCGGGCCTCATCTCATGGACGACGGTACTGACGCCCCGCTGCGCCAGCTGCCATGCGGCCTCGCTGCCGGCCAGCCCCCCGCCGACGATGTGGACCCGATTCGGCACCGGCAGGATTGTAGTGCTAGCGGGAGCGTGGTAGGTCATTGTCGGAGGCGGTTTGAGACGCGGTTCGCGCTCTTACCACGCTCCCGCTAGCCATGTAGTCCCTCTGGGGGGCGCTCAGGCCGCGCAGGCCCAGAGCTGACTCGGACAGATTTTGATCCAAGGGCTCAGAAGTGGCGCCGTAGCGATGGCTAGGCCCTAGGCCCCCTAGCAAGGGAGACATCTTGAAAGAAAGGGGTCAAGTGTGGACGGGATCTTGCCCGTGCCAGCCCTTCTCGGTAGCAGGCAGGCAAGATGGGGTGGACGACGAGCGCCACCTGTGGCCTCACTGGCGACGCCTGATTGCAACCTGTAAGCCTGATATAGTTTTCGGGGAACAGGTGGCAAGTCCTTTGGGCCGTAAGTGGCTTGACGGATTGTCACTTGATCTCGAAAACATCGGACTATGGGAGGCCTTCTATGAAGACGAAGCAGTGCTCGAAATGCAAGGAGAAGAAGCCTCTCTCCGACTACCGAAAGTATTCTGGGAGATCTGTAGACGGACGGAGACCTCTGTGCAAGACATGTCAGAGAGCCTACGAGTCGAGGTG
>JAYZDP010000073.1:0-7422 GCA_036337765.1 Acidobacteriota bacterium | reverse complement strand
AGATCGAGCGCAAGATCCACGTTGCCGGCCAGGCGATCCAAAAGGAGGCCTGAATCGTGCGCAACAAGTACGTGGATCCTCGCTTCGGGCTGCATGGCGGTGCTCGTCGCCGTCGCGATCTGGGGCTGGTCTCTCTACGCGGAGAAGTAAGCCAAGCGAGTGCGCTCGATACCAGCGCTTCTAGGCCACGCCTGTGGCTGCGACAGCCAGGCGTTCGAGACTCTCTCGCAGGATCGTTGGGGACGTGGCGAAGTTCAGACGCACGTGGCCTTCTCCAGGCTCACCGAAGTCGGCGCCGTCGCTCATCGCTACGCGGGCCTTGTCGAGGAAGAACTCGAAGGGCTGGCACGGTAGATCGAGACCGCGGCAGTCGAGCCAGGCGAGGTAGGTAGCCTCCGGCGGCCGAAAGCGGACCGAGGGCAGTCGGTCCTGGAGGAACTCGGAGACCAGGTCGAGGTTGCCGGCGAGGTACCCGAGGACTTCGTCGAGCCAGTCGGCCCCATGACGCCAGGCGGCGATAGCCGCCTCGTTGCCTAGATAGCCCCCGTGGCCGAGCATCATCGGTGGCAGTTGGCGCAGGCGCTTTTTCATCTCCGGCCCGCCGGCTATGGCTACGGCCATGGGTAGCCCCGCGATGTTGAACGCCTTGGTAGCGGATGTGACGGTGAGAGTGCGGGCAGCGATCTCTGGGCTGATGCTGGCGAAGGGCAGGTAGTTGCTGCCTGGGTAGACGAGGTCTGCGTGAATCTCGTCCGACACCACTATCAGGTCCTTTGCGAGGACGAGCTCGGCAAGCCTCTCCAACTCGTCGCGCTCGAAGACGCGCCCCGTCGGGTTGTGGGGGTTGCAGAGCATGAAGACGCGCACGTCTGAGCCAATGACCGAGCTCAGATGGTCAAAGTCGATCTCGTAGCGCTCGGCGCCGCGGACCAGTGGGCTCTCGACGCGCCGCCGCCGGTTGCCGTCGACGGACATGTGGAAAGGGGCGTAGAGCGGAGTCTGCAGCACGACCCCCTCTCCGGGCTCGCTGTAGAGCAGGATGCCAATGTCGAAGGCCTGCACGACGTTGGTCAGCGCCCGCACCATCCCGGGGTCGACCGAGCGTGAGAAGCGCTGTTCCATCCAGCCGACGAAGGCGTCGCGAAAACGTGGATCCATCGGTAGTCGGGGATAGCCGAAGCCTTCCTCCGCGATGGCGCCCTCGATCGTCTCACGGATCGCGGGCGCCAAGGGAAAGTCCATCTCGGCGACCCATGCGGGGAGCACGTCGGCGTCGTAGCGATGCCACTTGATGCGCCGACTCGACCTCAACTCATCTACCGTCGGCTCGCGTAGGAGCCGGTTCAATCGCTTCGAGTCGACTTCTGGCGCCATGAGTTTGGTTAGGGCCTCGGCGGCCCTGTTACTCGCTCGCTGTCGGGTTCACCGAGAACCAATCGTGAATGAACTCGTCCAGGCCATCTTCGAGGTCCTTTTGAACTTGGCCCTGCATCTCACGGTTGTCCACAATGCCGGCGCTGTGAAGTTGCCAGGTCTCCAAGAACGCGGTGTCATCGGCCGACGGCCCCTCTTGCATGAAGTCGAGTTCGACCCCGTACATGATCAGCCCGTGATCGTTGCCGCCGGACAGGATGTGGATGCGAAGGTACGGATCGCCGAGCTCGAGAACAGGCAGTCCCCCGTCCCGCAGCCGCGCCTCAACCGTTGCCTGCAGATGCCCCGCTGTCAGTTCTAGGTACGAGGCCGTTCCGGGGCTCGGCTTGTACTCCAACTCGACCTTGAAGGCGGTTACTCCCTTCAGGCTCTCGACATCTCGTGCCGCGCCCGACGCACAGGTGGTTGCCGCCAACGTCAAGATGACAAGTAGGGTGAGGGCTCGGGTGGTCATGGCTCCATCTGCGCCGGGACGTACACCTCTCCCATGCAGCCCTTGCCGCGCGGCTCGATGAGCTCGTAGGGGCCGAGGCGCTTGCTTGCTTCCAAAGCCATGAGGGTGAAGGGAGTCTACCGCTGGTCTAGGCCGTCTT
Source organism: Acidobacteriota bacterium (assembly GCA_036337765.1). GTDB lineage: Bacteria > Acidobacteriota > Thermoanaerobaculia > Multivoradales > Multivoraceae > JAYZDP01. The sequence goes on along the minus strand of JAYZDP010000073.1, from coordinate 5,395 downwards.
CTGAGCTCGGATCAGAGTGTTTCGGCCGACCATCACGAACTCGACATCGTTGACGATGCCGGTATCGAGAAGCATCACTTCCATGAGAACCGCCCAGCCCAGGGCTCGCAGCTTCGTCGCGCCCGAGACTTCGCCGTAGGCCTCCCAGAAGCCGCGGTGGGCGCGAGCCGGGAAGTGCATCCATACGCAGGACAGGTCGTTGGCCGCATCGCCTGAGGTTAGGTCGCCCCAGTCGATAACTGCGGCGAGCCGCCCATCTTGTGAGATCACGTTCTTGGGGTGGAGATCGCCGTGAATCCAAACCCCGCAACGGTCGATCGCTTCGGCGCAGGCGCTTTCGAAGATCTGGCGCAGGGCCCCGAGGTCGAGACCCTCGACGGCCGGGTTGCCGGCCGCCGCCAGCTCGCCGAGACGCTGGATACGGGGGGCGAAGGCGTCGGCACGATTCGCCAGCGGGACGCCTCGAAAGGGGTTGTGGGGTGCGTCCGTAGGGGCGGCAGTGTGCAACTGGGCCAGAAACGCTCCGAGCGTGGCGGCTTCCGCTTCTTCGAGCGGCGCCTCGCTCGCGGTTCGACCCTCGATCCATCGAACGACGCTCTAGGGCCAGGGGAAGAACGACGTTGCGCGGCCAGCGCGGACCGGCTCTGAGATCGGCACCGGCAGCCGCGGCGCCAGCTGCCCAAGCCAGTCCTGCTCGCTGCGGATCAGACGCGCGCCGAGCTCGCGTCGTGGCACCCGCACAGCGAGATCGGCGCCCAGGCGCCAGTTGCTGTTGTCCCAGCCGCTGGCTGCCGGCCCTAGCTCGAGATCGGTCAGGTCAGGATGCTGCTCCTCGAGGAGACGGCGGACCAGGTCCGCGTCGATTTCGAACTCGGCGGGTGGCGTGCCGGGTGCGGCCAGGGTCGGCTCGAAGGTCATGGAATCTGCGCCCCCCGCCGCCTTGCTGATCCGACGTCAGGATAGTAGAAACGCTATCGCCGAGCTTGCATCGGCCAGAGAAGGAGGGACGAAGATGGCAACCTACAACGCTCAGGCAGCGCTTCCGAACGGAGATCCCGGCCCCTGGGGCGACCCTGTAGAGATCTCCTACCACCGACGAGACGTGCTTTTGTACGCGGTCGGAGTTGGCACCCGCGACCTGCGATTCGTGTTCGAGGGACACGACGACTTCGCCGTGTTCCCGACCTTTCCGATCCGCTGGGGCGGCGTGGGGACGCCGGTCGACCCGGTGCACGTGCCGCCCTCACCGGGTCCGCTGAACATCGACGCCGAGCGCTACCTCGAGCTCCTGCGGCCGCTGCCGCTCGAAGGCGAGGTCACGGTTGAGTCGCGCTTGCTCGCGATCCATCCCAAAGGCCGAGGCAACGGATTCGTCGAGTACGAAAGCGTGGTCAAGGACGCCGAGGACAACGAGTGCGTGCGCATGGTCAACGGCTCGTTCCGGCGTGGGGTCGAGGAGCTTGGCGACATCGAGCCCTTCGTGGGCTCGGGACAGACCTTCTCCGAGAAGCTGCCGGTGCCCGATAGCGAACCGGACCTGATCGTCGAAGCGACGATTGCCGACAACCAGGCGCACATCTACCGGCTGTCCGGTGACTACAACCCACTGCACATCGACCCCGACGCGGCGCGCTTCGGCGGCTTCGACGAGCCGATCCTGCACGGGCTGTGTACCTTCGGGCACTGCGCGCAACTGCTGCTCGGTGGGTTGTGCGATGGCGACGCGTCGCGGTTCCGCAAGATCAAAGTGCGCTTCTCGTCGCCGGTCTTTCTCGGCGACACGCTACAGGTGCGGGCGTGGAGCGACGGTCCCGGCCGCGTGGTCTTCGAGGCGGCAGTCGGAGAGAAAGTGGTCGTATCCAACGCCTACTTCGAGTTCGGTTGAGGCTCTGCCTGCTAGCATCGCCCGACTTCCTTTGCGCATAGGAGAAACGGATGATCCTTCCTTCCCGTCACTTGCTGGTCACTGTCGCGGCCGCCGCCGCGCTGTCGGCAGGAGCCGCCTCGGCCGCCCTCGAGGTCGGCGACTTGGCGCCCGACTTCACCCTGCCGGGCTCGGACGGCAATGAGTCCACGCTCTCTTCCTACGCCGGCGAGAAGAACGTGGTGTTAGCGTTCTTCCCCAAAGCCTTCACCGGTGGCTGAACGAAAGAAATGAAGGGATACCAGTCTGGTATCGCAGAGTTCACCGAGTCTGATTCCGTGGTCTTCGGCGTCTCCACCGATCCGATCGCCACCAACACCGAGTTTGCCGAGGCGCTCGAGCTCGACTTCGTTCTCCTCAGCGATGAGGAAGCGACTGTAGCGACCGCCTACGGTGTGCTGATCGAAGGCATGAACATGGCCAACCGGGTCACCTTCGTCGTCGGCAGGGACGGCAAGATCGCTTTCGTCGAGTCCGGCGGCGCGGCGATCGATCCGGCCGGCGCCGCGGGTGCCTGTTCGAAGCTGAACTGACCGCGAGCGGCTTGGAGCGCGACTCCGGGCCGCCACCTATTCGCCGTCGAGATCATCGTTCGGATTAGAAGCATGGCGTCCGCGGCGTCTTCGCCGGTGGCGAGTCTCCCCAGCCGCCGCCGATTGCGCCTGGCGCGGCCGTCGCGCATCGCGCCGCGGACCATTCCACCGAGCAGACGTTCCGGGTCGATCGCAATCAGCCCCCCACCGGCGCCGGTACGAAGTGGACCTCGGCCGCTTCGGGCACGGTTTCGTATATCGGGTCCGCGATCACCTCGCCGTTGATCGCCACTGCGGTCCCTTCGAGATGCTCGCCGATGCCCGGATAGAGCTCGTCGAGCTTCGAGATCAGCTTGCGGACGGTGGTGGCCTCCACCTCGACCTCGGCCACCCCGTCGGTGAACCGACGCAGCTCCATGCCGAGGTGGACCCTCACCATCGTCTAACTGTTCCCGTTGCCGTTGGTGAGTGCCGAAAGGATCCGCACCGGCGAGATGGGCAGATTCCGGATCCGGACTCCCGCCACATCGTTGACCGCGTTCGCGATGCAGGCGATGGGCGGCACGATGCCGACCTCGCCGACGCCGCGCACGCCGTAGGGATGGAAGGGGTTCGGTACCTCGACGACGATGGTGTCGATCATCGGCAGGTCCGAAGCCACCGGCACGCGGTAGTCGAGAAATCCCGGGTTCTCCATCACACCGTCGGCGTTGTGGATGTACTCCTCGTTGAGCGCCCAGCCGATGCCCTGGACGACGCCGCCCTGCATCTGGCCCTCGACGTAGCTCGGGTGGATCGCCGTGCCGGCGTCCTGAGCCGTGGTCCAGCGCTTGATGGTCGTCATGCCGGTCTCCTGGTCGACCGACAGGTCGCAGACCTGAGCCGAGAAGCCGGCACCGGCGCCGCGGGCGTTGACCGAGGCAGTGGCCGCGATCGGACCGCCGGTCTTGGCTGCAGCCCCGGTGATCGCTGCGAGAGGCAAGGCGTCGTTCTCGCCCTTGGTGTGGCGTGCCTCGCCGTCGGCCCACTCGACTTCGTCGACCTCGCATTCCCACATCTTCGCCGCGCGAGCGCGCAGCTTCTCGATGAGGTTCTTGCAGGCCTCGGTGACGGCCATGCCACTCGCGAAGGTCGTACGACTTCCCTCCGTTGTATCGGTGAAGCCGACCGAGTCGGTGTCGCCCACGACCGGCTGGATGCGCCCAGGCTCGATGCCCAACGTCTCCGCGGCCATCAGCGACATCGAGGCGCGGCTGCCGCCGATATCGGGGCTGCCGGTGGCGACGACGGCGGTGCCGTTGGCGTTCAGGGTCACCTGCGCGCTCGACTGCTCGCCGATGTTGAACCAGAACCCCGCCGCCACTCCTCGGCCGATGCCTTCCGGCCTGTCCGACTGGTAGTGGTCGGAGTCGCGGATCGCCTCGAGGGTCTCCTTGAGGCCGATGCGGGGGTGCGGTGCTCCCATCGGGCCCATGTCACCCTCTTTCGCACAGTTCTTCAGACGTAGCTCGAGCGGATCCATGCCGATCTCGCGCGCGATCTCGTCGAGCACGGTCTCGGTGGCGAAGGCGGCCATCGGCGCCGAAGGCGCGCGGTAGGCGATGCACACGGGCTTGTTGACCAGCACGTCGAAGGCCTCGACCTTCTGGTTCGGGACGTCGTAGCAGGCGAATACGCACCAGCTGCCGAGCATGGCCCAGATACCGGGGAAGGCCCCCGATTCGTAGGCGAGCCAGGCCTCGGCCGCAGTCAGGGTGCCATCGTTTTTCGCACCGATCTTGACCCGGATCTTGGTGCCCGAGGTCGGGCCGGTGGCGCGAAAGACCTCGTCGCGGCTCATCACGATCTTGACCGGCCGGCCGGACTTCTCGGACAGCTTGGCCGCCAGCGGCTCGACGTAGATGGTGGTCTTGCCGCCGAAGCCGCCGCCGATCTCGGCCGGCTCGACCTTGACCTGTGAGACCTCCCAACCGAGCATCCCCGCGGTTTGGGACTGCACCCGGAAGTGACCCTGCGACGAGCACCAGATGTTGGTGGTCTGGTCCTGCTTGGTGTCGGCGACCGCAGCGTGCGGCTCGATATAGCCCTGGTGCACCGGCACGGTCGTGAACTCGTGCTCGATGACCACGTCGGCGTCGGCGAAGCCGGCGTCGAGGTCGCCGCGCTCGGCCGCGGTGCGGGCCGACACGTTCGACGGCTCGGTAGCGGGCGGCTCGGCGTTGCGGGTGATGACTCCCTCGTTCAGCACCACGGCGCCGTCGGCCATCGCCTCGTCGACGGTCAGCACGTGTGGCAGCGTCTCGTACTGCACCTCGACCGCGGCCGCGGCCTTGCGGGCCTGGCTGCGGGTTTCCGCGGCCACCGCGGCGACCACATGCCCCTCGTAGAGCACCTTGTCGCGGGCCATGAGGTTGGCCGAGATGTTGGCGAGCGGGTTTTTCGGATCGAGCGCGGGGAAGTCGGCAGCGGTGATCACCGCCTTCACGCCGGGCATCGCTTCGGCCTTCGAGGTGTCGATCGACACGATCTTTGCGTGGGCGTGGGGCGAGCGTACGACGATGCCGTGCTGCATGCCCGGGAGGTTGAGGTCCGCGGCGAAGCGGGCGCGTCCGGTGACCTTGTCGAGGCCGTCCTGGCGCACCGGGCGGGTTCCGATGTACTTGTACTTCGACTCGCTGGTGCTGACTGTCATGGCGTCTCCTTCAGCTCGGTGGCAGCCGCCTGGACTGACCGGACGATCTTGTCGTATCCGGTGCAGCGGCAGAGGTTGCCGGCGAGGGCGTAGCGGATCTCGGTCTCGGTGGGGTTGGGGTTGTGGTCCAGAAGAGCTTTGGCGGCGACCAGAAAGCCCGGCGTGCAGACTCCGCACTGCAGGGCTGCTCCTTCGAGGAAGCACTGCTGCAGGGGGTGCAGGCGATCGTCTCCGGCGAGGCCTTCG
>JAYZDP010000072.1:0-24776 GCA_036337765.1 Acidobacteriota bacterium | reverse complement strand
CCGGCGGGCTGGCCATCGCCCATCGGGCCAGGCTGGTGGGTGCGCGCCGACGAGCGCCTCGAGCGATGACGCTTCGCCAAAGTCGTCCCAGAGACGGCGTCGACAGCCTAGAATCGAGCTGGAGACCTTGCTGTTGAAGCTGCGGCACGCATTGACGGGCGGAACCTACGAGCTGGCTGACGACGGTCTCGTGCGTGTCGAGGAGAACGGCGCCGAGGGTCTCTTCCACGCAGACGGGAGATGGCATTCAGGTGAGCTACGCGAGGCCGACCAACATTTCATCAACTGGATCGGCGGTCCACAGCTGCCCTCCAGGTCGGCGAACAATGGGGGTGCGCCACGAACAGCGGCCGCACATCCGGTACCGCACTTCGTGGCAGACCCCGAGAACGACAAAGGAGCGGGCATCATGGACCTGGGACTGAACGGCCGGAAGGCACTCGTCACCGCGGCCAGCCGAGGAATCGGGCTGGCGATCGCCCAACAGCTCGCGGACCTGGGCGCCGACGTCGCGATCTGCGCGCGAGGGGAGGAGGGACTGCAGAAGGCTCACGGTGACCTGGAGGCACGCGGTGTCACGGTCTTCTCCAAGGTCGTGGACGTGGGCGAAGGCGAGGCGCTCAGGGAGTTCGTGACCGCTGCCGGCGACTCGATGGGCGGTCTCGATGTCGTGATCTGCAATGCCAGCGGGGGTGCGGGCACCGGCGAGTCGGCATGGCAGGCGAACTTCGAGATCGACATGATGGGAGCCGTGCGAGCCGTGGAGGCCGCCGTACCCATGCTCACCGAGTCGGACGCCGCGTCGGTGGTGTTCATCTCGTCGACGGCCGCGCTCGAGTACCTCGGCGTACCGCAGCCCTACAACGCGATGAAGGCGGCCATGATCGCTCATGCCTCGGATCTGTCTCAGGCGCTGGCGTCCAAGGGCATCCGGGTCAACGTCGTGTCCCCTGGGCCGGTCTTCTTCGAGGGTGGCAACTGGCAGATGATTCAGGAGACCATGCCGAAGATCTACGAGGGGGCCCTGCGACAGTGCGCCATCGGGCGCATGGGGACACCGGAAGAGGTCGCGAGGACGGTCGCCTTCCTCGCCAGCCCGGCCGCGAGCCTCATCACCGGATCAAACCTCGTCGCCGACGGTGGCTTCACCAAACGGGTGAGCTGGTGAGCCGCGGCGAGAGCCTGACATGACCATCTCCAGCCCCATCGAGCCGGATCGCTCCAGCGGCGTCACCTACCAGGAGCTGCTCGACCAGGACACGCGATCGATCCCGGAGGTCTTGCGGAGCTGCTCCCCGCTTTCATCGGAAGAACAGACGGTCGGGGTCGAGCGCTACTTCTCTCCCGAGTTTCACCAGCTCGAGATGGAGCGTGTGTGGAAAAGGGCCTGGCAGATGGCGTGTCGCGAGGAGGAGATCCCGGAAGTCGGCGATCACACGGTCTACGACATCGGTCTCATGTCGATCCTCGTCGTTCGATCGGCCGTCGATCGGATCCAGGCGTTTCACAACGTCTGCCTGCACCGCGGCCGCCGTCTGCGCGATTTTGAAGGCCGGTCGGCAGAGATCCGCTGCCCCTTCCACGGCTGGACTTGGCAGCTCGACGGAAGTCTGGCCGAAGTCCCCTGTCGCTGGGACTTTCCGAGTGTGCACCGTGACGACTACCACCTTCCAGAGCTTCGGGTCGGGCTCTGGGGAGGATTCGTGTTCGTAAACATGGAGGCAGACGCCGAGCCGCTCGAGTCGTACCTCGGTGCTCTCCCCGAGCATTTCGAGCGCTGGCCGCTCGAGAAGCGCTACAAGGAGTCCCACGTCGCCAAGGTGCTCGACTGCAACTGGAAGATCGCACAGGAGGCCTTCATGGAGGCCTACCATGTGATCACCACCCACCCGCAGCTGCTTGCCGGGATCGGCGACGCGAACTCCCAGTACGACTGTTGGGAGAACTTCAGCCGCGCGATCACGCCCAACATGACGCCGAGCCCGCATGTCGTCGACGCCACCAGCGAGCAGGACATGCTCGACTCCGCCACGGGACGAAGCCTCGACTCGGCGGCAGCGGTCGAAGTGGCCGAGGGCAAGACCGCGCGCAGCACATTGGCTCAGTTGAGCCGGATGCGACTCCAGGCCACCGTGCCCGACACGGCCGAGCTGTCGGACGCCGAGATGGTGGATTCGTTCTACTACACCCTGTTCCCCAACTTTCACCCCTGGGGGGCCTACAACCGGATCTGCTACCGCTTTCGTCCCCTCGGCGACAATCCTCGCCGCTCGATCATGGAGGTCATGTACCTCGCTCCGTTTCGCGGCAAGCGCCCGCCTCCGGCCCCGGTGCACTGGCTCGGTGAGGACGAAGATTGGACCCACGCCCCCGAGCTCGGTCTTCTTGCCCGGGTGTTCAATCAAGACACGATCAACCTGCCGCAGGTCCAGCGTGGGGTCGAATCGAGTGCCACCGGTCGGGTAACGCTGGCCCGCTACCAGGAGTCGAAGCTACGCCACTTCCACCAACTCCTCGACCGCTGGGTGGCGACCTGACACGGAACGCGGAATCCCGACTCGACATCCGTATCGATCTGCGCGCGTGTCGCGGACGACGGCAGTGCATCCTGAGAGCGCCCTCGACCTTCGCGCCTGCGGGCCGCCAAAAGGTGACGGTCGCCGACCCCGAAGGCGACGATGCGAGTGTGGTCCGCGCCGCAGCAGCGGCCTGCCCCCGCTTCGCGATCGAGCTTCCCGAGGAGAACTGATGGATCAAGCCACCACCGAGCGCATCAAGCGGGAGATCGAGTTCGAGTTCGGTCGCACCGAGCCGCCCGAAGGATTTCCCTCGCTGCCTGACATTCCAGCCCAGCGCTACATCGATCCGGGGTTTTTCGATCTCGAGCGCCGCCTCTTGTGGCCCCGCGCCTGGCTCTTCGCAGCGCACGTCGGCCAGCTTCCCGAACCCGGCAGCTTCCTGCTGTGGGAGGCCTCCGGCGTACCGGTGCTGCTGGTCCGCGGCGAGGACGAGCGTATCCGCGCTTTCTTCAACACCTGTCGACACCGCGGTGCCCCGGTCGTGCGCGAGCCGTGTGGGCGTGCGCGACGGCTGCGATGCCACTACCACAGCTGGGTCTACGATCTCGACGGCTCCCTACACGCGGTACCCGACGAGCGCGATTTCGTCGCCCTGGAAAAGGCCCAACGCGGCCTGATCGAGCTGCGCTGCGAGACCTGGGGAGGCTGGATCTTCGTCAACCGCGACGCCGAAGCACCCGCGCTCGCGACGGCAATCGGTCCGGTACCGGCGGAGCTCGAGGACCTCGAGGTCGACAAACTGCGCTTCGTCACGAGCTACAGCCTGCACCTGGAGTGCAACTGGAAAGCCTCGGTCGAGGCCTTCCTCGAGGTGTACCACCTCAAGCACATCCACGCCGACACGGTCGACAAGTTCCTCGACCATCGCGGAGCCGCGATGGGGCTACTGCCCGGCGGCCACTCCCGCATGGCGACTCCGGTGCGCCCCGAGATCCTGGTCGACGGCAACGTGCCGAGCCCTTTCAGCTCATTCGGGCGTCCCGGCGAGATTCCTCGCATCACGAATCTGGCCTACAACCTCTTTCCGAACCTGGTGACGCCGCTGGACATCACCGGCTTTCCCTTTCTCCTCTTCTGGCCTCTCGACATCCGCACGACACGTCTCGACGTGCTCTGGTTCGGTGGCCCCGACTATGAGCCCGAGGAGGACGGCTCCCTGCCGGTGCTCTGGCAGAAGCGCAAGGCGGCTTTCGACCTCGTCCTGGACGAGGACACCGAGAATCTCGCTGCGATCCAGAAATCGCTCGAGTCCGGCGGCTTTCGCGGCATCCCGCTCAACTATCAGGAGCGACGCCTCTACCATCTGCACGAACAGATCGACCGCACTATGGGCATCGACGACATCCCCGCGACGATGCGGGTGCAACCTCGGCTCGTCGACTGGGTGGAGCCGGTCGCGGAAGGCGACGCATGAGCGAGCTGATTCGTCTGGAGAGCCCGCGCGAGGGTGTGGCCCTCGTCACCATGACCCATCCCGCCATCCAGAACTTCGGCTCGTGGGAGGCGATCAGCGACCTGGCAGCCGCGCTCGCCCGCGCCCGCGAGGACGGAGCGCGAGTATCGGTGCTGGCCTCCGGCGTCGAAGGCCACTGGTTCGAGCACGCCTGGCTCACTGATCTTCAGGCCACCATGCGCGGCGAGCTGGCCTCGGGCGACCCGGCTGGATGGTTCCACGCCCTGCAGGAGATCACCCACGACGACGTGGTGTCGCTCGCCGCGATCAACGGTCACACCAGTGGCGGCGGGGTCGAGCTGGGCTGGGCCTGCGATCTGCGCATCGCCGACGAGCAGGCCTGCTTCGGTCAGCCCGAGGTGATGATCGGGGTCGCAACGGGCATCGGCGGGACGAGCCGTCTGGCGCGGCTGATCGGACGCACGGCGACGGCGGAGATGGTGCTCGACGGAGCCCCGATGACGGCGCGCCGGATCTACGAACTCGGCGGTCTCAACCGGGTCGTCCCCAATGGCAGCTGCGTAGAGGTAGCCCTCGAGTGGGCTTCGCGCCTCGCCGACCGCCCGCCGGCCTCGCTACGGGCAATGAAAAAGATGCTCAAGGACAACGACGATCTGCACCTGTCGGAGGCGCTGCGCAACGAGCAGAAGATCTTTCAGACCGTGGCTTCCACAGCAGAGGCGGCCGAGGGGATGCGCAAGATGCAGGAGCGCTTCGACTCGGGCGAATCCCCGCTGGAGGTCTACGGCGGTCCCCGCCGCTAGTACTAGCGATCGAAGGACTCGAGGATCTCGGCCAGGCGCTGCTCCGACTCCACCCGAGCGCTGGGATCGGTCTGGATCCAGAACGCGTCGGTCTCTACCGCCTCGCGAACCAGCTCGGCGACCCGCTCGGGATCGAGGCCCTGCGAGACCGCCTCGTGCAGCCATGCGGTGTCGGCTGTGGTCGCCTCCCCGAACTCTGCCTGTCGGTTGCGCTCGCTGCGCACGATCTGGGTGGCCACCATGCCGGGACAAAGGACAGAGATGCCCAGGCCGTGATCCTCGCGCTCGGCTCGCAACGACTCGGAGATGGCGACAACCGCGTACTTGCTGGCCGCGTAGGGTGCGAGACGAGGCTGAGCCTTGAGCCCCAGGATGGAAGCCGTGTTGACGATGTGGCCCCAGCCCTGCTGCTCCTTCATCCTGGGAAGGAAGGCTTGAACACCATGAATCACCCCGAACAGATTCACCGACAGCACCCAGCGCCAGTCCGACTCGCGCAGCCGATGCACCGGCTCGAAGGTCATGACACCGGCGTTGTTGCACAACACGTTGACCTCTCCGAACTGCGCATAGGCGAGCTCGGCCAGCGCCTCCAGATCCTCGCTCCGAGACACGTCGGTGGTGGTCGCGAGCACCCTCCGCTCTTCGGACGCGAGAGCCGCCGCCGCCCTTTCGGCAGCCTCTCCGTCGATGTCGGCAAGCACGACGTTCATGCCCGCGCCAGCGAACGCGGCCGCCATCGCCCCGCCGATACCTCCCCCGCCGCCCGTCACGACGGCCGTGGCGTTCGCCAAATCGCGGCGGCGCGCCGCCATCAGACCGACTCCCAGTCGACCCGCCGCATCATCTTGTGCGAGTCGAAGGTGATGTAGGTCTCCGGCACGACCTCCAAGACCAGCCGCCGCGGAGAGTCGAGCATACGGGCGAACTTCTCCGCCAGAACGGGGTCATCCCGGTATAGAGCCTGCGCGATTCGAGGGTAGATGCGGGCCTTCGTATCGGCCTCTTCGTGAATCGTCGCCCGTCCCTTGGCCGTCACGGTGCGCGCCGGGCCGAGTCGCGTCCCCACGCTCGAGACGACGACGCTCACACGAGGATCCCGGCGAATTGCGGCGATCCGCTTGCGCTGGCTGGTTGCGGTGAGCCAGAAGCTGCCGTCGAGCCAGACGTAGGTCATGATCACGCCCACCGCCCAGTGGTCACAGGTGCCCCATATGAAGGTGCACTCGTTCTGCTGGCTGAGAAGCTCCTCCTGGTCTTTCGCGTCCAGGGGGTAGACGTCCACGTCCTCGTAGTCGGTCAACGTTCTGGGTCGTCGTGATGCGGCGGCCGCTAGGCCCTGGAACATGGCCTTGTAGCCGGCACCAAGGAACTTCTGAGCGGGCTCGACGTGCTCCTCGGAGGGCACGCGAAAGGTGCTCTTCCACTCGAGCCGGCAACGATGCGCGCCGGTTTCGACCACACGTCCGCGGGCGAGATAGTGCTCGATCGCAGCAGGCGCTTCGCCCACGATCGAGAGCGCCAACGTGCGATCGTTGGGTGCGAGCTCTTCGAGCCTCTCCGAGATCACACCGCCGAGCGTATTGCGGATCTCCCGCACCATGCCGACGCCCTGGCCACGGTTGACGACCTTCTCCAGCCCACCGGGCCACCACTCTCCGATGCTGCCAAAATCGGCGAGCAGTGCGAACACCGCGTCGGCGCTGGCGGGAAACTCTTCGATTCGCTCACAACCACTTTCGATCATGCCCGCTATTGTAGGCGTCCGCCCGCGAGGCCCCCGGCGTGTTAGCTTCGCGCTTCTTCAACGGAGGCGGTATGACCGAAGGGATTGTAGAGATTCGCGACTACACCATCGAACTGGAGCACTTCCCGGCCTACAAGGTCTGGGCGACTCAGCACGCGGCGCCCTGGCTCAAGTCCAACCTGGACGTCATCGAGTTCTGGATGGACGACGGGATCCCCGCCGACGTCAGCGGCTCGGCTCCGGAACTGTCGCCCAACGGACAGCCCAACGTCTGCTGGATCATTCGCTGGCCCGGCAAGGCGGCGCGTGACGAGGGGATGGCCGGTCTCCCCAAGAACGAAGAGTGGGCGGGCATCTGGGCCAAGCATCCTTGCCCCGACGCCTACCTGCACATGAACGCACGCTTCATGAAGCCCGCCTCCCCGGCAAAGCCGGCGCGCCTCTCAAAGGGCTAGGCGCCGATCTTCTCGCGCTTCACCACGATGCCGGCGGCCTCGCGGTCCCAGGTGTCTGCGGTGATGCCGTCGGCCTTGAGCAGATGCTTCAGTACCTTCTGCGTCGGGGTCTTTGGCAGTTCATCAACGACGCGGATGAACCGAGGCAGCATGAAATGGGCCATGCGCGGTTGCAGATAGCGGAACAGTGCCATGGGATCCACTTCCTTGCCCGGCGCCGGGGCGACGACCACCATCACCTCGTCCTCGCCCAGCTCGCTGGGGACCGGGATCGCCGCCACCTCGCCGGCCGCCTCGAAGGCATTGACCTCCGCCTCCACCTCGAACGAGGAGATGTTCTCGCCGCGGCGGCGGATGGCGTCTTTGATCCGGTCGACGAAGTAGAAATACCCGTCCTCGTCGTACCTGAATCCGTCGCCGGTGTGGAACCAGCCGTTGCGCCAGGCCTCGGCTGTGGCTTGTGGGTTCTTGTAGTAGCCGTGGTTCATGGACCAGGGTCGATCGGTGCGGAGGATGAGCTCGCCTGTCTCGCCGGGTGCCACCTCGCAGTCGTTCTCGTCGACCACGCGCGCCTCGACACCAGGGCGCGGCTTGCCGCAGGTGCCGGGCTCGGGCGGATAGGGATCCGAGACCATCGGCGAGGAGACCTCGGTCATGTTGAAGGTCGTGCGCATGTCGATACCGAAGCGCCGGCCCACCGCCATGGTCTCCTCCGACCAGGGTACGCAGACCGCCTTCTTCAGGGGATGGTCGTGGTCGTGGTCGCTGGGTGGCAGCTTGGCCAGGAACGGGATCATGGCGCCCAACAGGCAGGTCATGGTGATGTCGTTCTCACGCACCGTCTGCCAGAACTCGTGGGTCTTGAAATGAGTATCGAGAAAGGCCGAGCCGCCATTGGCCAGAGTCAGGATGAAGAAGATGGTCCCGCCGACATGGAACATCGGCAGATTGACCAGAATGCGGTCACTGCCGTCGATATAGGTGCTGGCTTCCGGTCCCATGGCATAGCCCTGCACGTAGGACGACAACACCGCTTTGGACGGCCCGGTGGTGCCGGAAGTGAAGATGATGTACTGGCTGTCCCACGGTTCTACCTGGTCCGGCATGGCCGCTAGACCCTCTTCGGGCACCAAGGCCGCGGCCGGGTGCGTGGTCAGGCCTCGCAGTGCAGCCTCGCCGTTGGTGACGAGAAGGTCGCGCAGCACGCCGGTCTCGATATCGCCCAGGCGGGGGGCCAGATCGGCGTGACAGATCATCAACGTGGCATCCGAGAGCTGGACCACATGCTGAAGCAGGTTGCCCCTGTAGGCCGTGTTGACCGGCACATAGACGGCGCCCAGATAGTTCAGGCCGAACCAGGTCAGCACCGCCTCGCGGTTGTTGGGCTGCCAGGACAAGACATGATCGCCCTTCCTCACACCCAGGTCGCGCAGGCCCATGGCGACCCGGCGGGTCAGCTCCAGGGCCTCGGCCCAGGTCCATTCTTCCCCGCCAAAAAAGACGAAGGCGGTTTCATCGGGCTTCTCGGCCGCCCAGCGCTCGAGCTGGTAGCCCAACACGCAGGTTTGCCGAGACGGCATGCGGGGATCAAAAACCATGTCAGGACAGCCGGATCTCGGTCAGGCGCCGGGACCGTGCTCGGCCATCCAGGCGTCGAAGCGCAGCTGGCGGCTGTCGAGATAGCGATCGGCGATACTCATGGGCTCTTCCCGGTTGGTGAGGTCCTACGCTACGGGGACTCGGTGACCGGCGGGAAGGGGCCGAAGAAGCCGACGATCAGCTTCAGGCGTCCGTCCTCGTCGAGCTCTCCGTAGTCCATGCCCGGAGAGACGACCGTCTTGCCGTCAGCGGCTACCACCTTCCAGGCGAATCGCAGGAACCTGTCGTGGTGCGCGTCGACGCTACTGTCGATTTGGAGCGAAGGGCCGCCGCCGGCGCTGAGCTCGGCCAGGAAGCCGCCGATGTGCTGCACGAGGGCCTCGCGTCCGTCGACGTAGGCGGTCGGGTCGGTGTAGACGCCGTCCTCGGCCCAGGCCTTTTCGAGGATGGCGCGACGCTTCGCCTCGTCGGGCTCGCGCCAGGCGGAGCCGTACAGGTCGACCGCCTCCTGGGCGCTCGCCGGTTGAGCAGAAAGCCCGGCGGGGGCGAGAGCAAAGACCGCGACGAAGACGAGCAAGGCGGGGACGATGCGGAAGCGGCCGACGGGGGAAAGCTGGATCATGGTGTTTCTCTGGGTTGTTCGATCGGGAGTTTACTCGCCGAGTGGGGCGATAACGACACCGAGACCGGCGACAGCCGCAACCTCACAGCGGAGCTGCCGACGAGTTTCGTCAACGAGGAGTACGACACGCCCGTTCGCGGCGGGAAACCGCCGTTCGAACCGTGTTCTGGAGCGACGACGATGCCGTTGTCTTCCTCCACGACCGCAACGATGTGTGGGCGGTCGCCGCCGACGGGTCGGGCGGCACCCGCCGTCCTCGATCGCGAACGAGAGGTCGAGGCGCTCGAGTAGATGACCGCGGCACTAGCGCGGAGAAGCGCGCGGCCCTAGACTGGTGGGAGCGAACCTGGAGGTCGATCATGCTGAAGAGAATCACGAGCCTTGCTTTCGCCGTCGCACTCGTAGTTTTGATCCCACCTTCTCTGGCAGCCGAGAAGGATGGAATCGCACGCACCCCTAGTGGACGCCCCGATCTTTCGGGGTCCTACGACGCGGCTACTCTGACGCCGCTCGAGCGCCCAGCTCAGTTCGGCGACAAGGCCTACCTGACACCCGAGGAGGCACGCGCCATCGCCGAGGTGGAGCGCGATATTCAGGTCGGCGCCGACAACCGGAACGACGCGCCCACCGAGGCGCCACCCGCCGGAGGCGCAAAGGTCGTCGGCCTCGAGCACACGGCGACCGGGGGCAACGAGTTCGGTGCCGGCAACGTCGGCGCCTACAACTTGTTCTGGATCGATCGCGGCACCGACACCTTCACCGTCGACGGCAAGATTCCCACCTCGATCATCGTCGATCCGCCCAACGGTCGCATGCCGGCGATGACGCCGAAGGCGACCCAGGACCTCATGGCGCGCTTCGCGAACTTTCTGCGGCCCAACGACGGAACGGCTTGGTGGGTGGAGAAAGAGGGCCCAGGCCCCTACGACGGCCCCGAGTCGCTCGCCGTCTTCGAGCGCTGCGTGATCGGTTTCACCGGCGCCACGCCGACTCTTCCGAGCCTCTACAACAACTACAAGACGATCGTGCAGACCGAAGACCACGTGGTGATTCTCATCGAGATGGTCCACGACGCTCGCATCGTCCGCATGAACTCGGAGGAGCGTACCCATACGCACCCGGGATCCGAGGTGCGCAAGTGGCTCGGCGACTCCATCGGCTGGTGGGAGGACGACACCCTCGTCGTCGAGACTACGAACTTCCACCCCGAGTCGCAGGTACGCGGCGGCTCCGACAACATGCGTGTCGTCGAGCGCTTTACGCGACAAGAAGACGGCAACGTCCTCTATCGCTTCACCGTCGAGGACGACGCCATCTGGACCGCTCCGTGGACCGGCGAGTACATCTGGCGGGCGAGTCCGCAGAGGGTCTACGAGTACGCCTGCCATGAGGGCAACTACGCGATGGGCAACGTTCTACGCGGCGCCCGACTACTGGAAGCGGAAGCGCTAGCGGCGAGATAGGCCCATCCAGGCGGATCCGCGTCGGACGATGAATCAGATCTTTCGGCTACCCAGTTCAATCAGGCGGGATCCGGCCATCGATGCCTGGATGAAGGAGCATTCGGGTGAGCTGGGGGCTCTCGCGCGGCATTGGTTTACCGTCATGCGCGCGCGTGGAGACGATGTGCGAGAAGTCCTGCACGACGGTCATCCGACCGCATGCGTAGCGGACGCGGCTTTCGCCTACGTCAACGCGTTCACGGCCCACGTCAACGTGGGGTTCTTCCGTGGTACCGAGCTTGCGGATCCGAAGTAGCTGCTGGAAGGCACCGGCAAGTACATGCGCCATGTGAAGCTCAGACCCGAAAGCGATGTCGACGCTACGGCGCTGATCGAGCTGGTCGATCTTGCATACACCGACATGTTGGGGCGTCTCGAGGCAGAGTCGTTGAGTGGAGACTCGCCAAAGTGAGATACGGCTTCGTAGTTCCGAACAATTTCGGCGTAGAGGACCCGAACGACGTGGCCCTCCTCGGCTCACGCGCCGAAGCTCTCGGCTTCGATTCCGTCTGGGTCAATCATCACGTGCTCAACGTCGGGTATGTGCGCGACCGGCTCGGCGAGGGCCCGTATTACGACGCACTTGTGATGCTCACCTGGATCGCCGCCCACACCAGCCGGGTCCAGCTCGGAACGAGCGTCCTCGTGATTCCGTACCTGCACCCGATGGTGCTGGCGAAGGAGTTGGCAACGCTGGATCACCTTAGCGGTGGCCGGCTCACGGTCGGCGTCGGCGTCGGCAGCCTGCCCGAGGAGAACGCGGCGCTCGGTGTTCCCTACGACTCCCGCGGCAGCTACTCCAACGAGTTTCTCGAGGTGCTGCGCAAGCTCTGGACCGAAGAGCGCGCCAGCTTCAGGGGTGATCATTTCGAGTTCGAAGATCTCATCAGCTCCCCCAAGCCACTACAGCAGC
Organism: Acidobacteriota bacterium; assembly: GCA_036337765.1. Lineage (GTDB taxonomy): Bacteria > Acidobacteriota > Thermoanaerobaculia > Multivoradales > Multivoraceae > JAYZDP01. Next base: position 13,142 of record JAYZDP010000072.1, on the reverse strand, counting down.
CACATCCGCCCATAGTCGTCGGCGGCAACCGGCCACCGGCACTGCGGCGCGCGGCGCGGTTGGGTGACGGCTGGCATCCGCTGAACGTCTCGCCTGACGGCGTCCGTCGCCGGCTGGAGACCCTGCGCTCCGAGGCCGAGGCGGCGCAACGCGACCATGTGACAGCCACGGTTCAGGTGCGGCTCGGCATGGAGCGAGTGACGGTCGCCTCGATCGCCGAGTATGCCGATGCCGGCGTCACGGAGCTGGTCATGTCGCTCAACACGGGCGACGTGCAGGAGACCGACCGAGCGCTGGAGCGGTTCGCATCCGAGACGATGCAAGTTTGAAGATCCTGGCCTCGAGCGCTGAGCTCAGCTCACAGCGAAGAGCCGCAGCTCGATCGGCTCGGGACCTCGGGTTTCAACCTCGCTACACTGAGTGGGAACGGGTCCGGAGGCCGTGTCATGAGGGTCGAGGTCGAAGACGGAGTCCTGCACGCCGAGGTGGACGGCGACGTGGGCTCTCCCACCGTCGTTCTCTGGAACGGTGCACGCTGCACGACACGCATGTGGGACCGCGTAACACCGAAGCTCGAGTCGGTCCTCCGAGTGGTGCGATTCGACGTTCGGGGGACCGGGCTTTCAGCTCCCGCCGCGAACGCGAGGCGATACACACTCGAGCAGTACGCGGCCGACGTCAACGTAGTGCTCGACTCGCTGGACGTCGAGAAGGCCCACCATTGGGCCATGGCCTGGGGATCGAGAGCCGCGCTGGCCTACGCCTCCCTCTACCCGGAACGGATGGACCGGCTGGCACTCTTTGACGCCTCCATCGGCAAGCCCGACGTCAAAGCGCAACGGCGCGGTCATCAGGAGGCGGTGAAAAAGCAGGTGGCCGCGGGAATCGAGCCGTTCGAGTTCCCCGAGCGGTGGAACCACAACGACTATCCCGACGAGGTGCCAAAGGCGCTCGCGGCTGCCCGCAGCTTCGATCTGGAGTCGGCCGCGGATTCTCTGGCGGTGCCGACGCTCGTCGCTGTCGGCGACCATGATCCGAACCGCGAATCGAGCGGCGAGCTGGCGCACCGGGCACGGGATGCGGAGCTCGTCGTGATGGAGAACGTCGGCCACGGCTCGATCCTCCAGCGGCCGGACATGACGACCACGCTCTTTGCTGACTTCCTACGCGGCACTCTCGACTGAAGCGCGGCTCCGCGTCGCCGGCGGCGACGCGCTCAGAAGAAGACGAATGACCCGACGACGACGTTTCTCCGGCACGGGGCGTCGTCTGGCGCGATGGGGTCGATGCAAGCGGTGTGAAAAGACCAACGAGAGACCGAGCCGTCAGTGATCGAGTCGTAGCACTTGAGCATCGAGACTTCGGTGGGCTCTTGCTGAGGGAACCAGTACCAATCGTGCTCCGGTCGGTAGGTGAAGCGGGTGGTTTCGCCAACCCGGTCGTCGTAGACACGGTAGTTGGTGATGTACGGCTGGTCGGCGAACGAAGGCCATGCGCACAGCACGAAGGGGTTCTGGCGCACGGTCTCCATCGGCTTGGCGAGGTTGATCGACATGAACCGCCGCGACATCTTGGCGGCGGCCTCAGCGTCGGTGAAGTGCTGCTCGCGCCCGAAGTTCCGCAAGTTCTTGGTGAGCAGCTCACGGCACCGAACACGGCCACTGTTGTCGTTCAGGTCGTTGTGCACGAGGTTGACGTAGTTGGCATTGACGCCAGGGTCCTTGTTGTCCTGGTCTTCGGTGCGGTCGCCCTGGTAGTCCTTGTCGAATACGTCGTGGTTGTAAACGAGTGCATCCGTTGCGCCCGGGAAGAGCTCCAACAGGAGCTTCTCCATCTCTGGGTAGAACACGCGCTCCACCTCGGCCGCGTCGTAGAAGTCCTGGCACGTGGACTCGTAGTGCGCCAACGAGAGACCAAGCTTGTCCATGCATTCGGGGCTCGAAGGCGAAACACCCGGGTAGTACTCCTCGATGCGCCGCGCATCACGCAGGATCTGCGGAAAGTAGAGGCATCGCCGCACGTTGTCCTTCTCGTCCTGGCGTAGCAGCTCAGCGTCGGCCTTGCGTGCCTCGTTTCGCCACAGTTCGTTGGACGAGACGATGGAGTAGGAAGATTGCTCGTGGATCGAGTAGCGCAGCGGCACCGCCAGGCCACCTTCTGGCGCTTCGAGATCGGTGGCACGGATGTACTCCAGACACTCTGTGTAGCGACGGAAACCGCGGCCCCACCTGGTCTCGATGGGGCCGGGGGGCGCCGTGTCGAGCAAGTCGATCACCGCCTGGCCTTCGCCTGAGGCAAGCTGCAGCAGCGCGGCCTCGGTTGCTGCCCGAGTCCCAGCATCGCCGTCCCGATCGAACGACATGTAGGACAGGCCGCCGTTTGCGGCGATCGGTGGGGGCTGCCCCTCGGTGAGCTCGAGAGGAGGTACATAAGCAGACGACACGATCTCGTTCTCCGCGTCAGTTTGATGGTCCACGGTCTTGGGAGCCTCCGTTAGCGTTTCCGGACGATGAAGAGAGATGATGGCACACGGCCCTGCGCTCAGAGCCCGAGCTTGTCTGCACAGCGCAGCGCGCAGTCGATCAGGGCGCGCAAACTGGCGTGGTGCTCGAGCTCCGGACGAGCTTGGACCCATCCCACGAGGGCGAGCAATCTGACCAGGATAAGGGTGCGCACCTGCCCGAGCGCTTCGTCGGAGAGCGGCCTGACGCTGCGGTAGCCGGTGGCGAGAGCGTGCTCCAGGGCGTCGTACGCACGATGCTCGGCGTACTGGACTAGCGCGACCGCGAGCTCGAATGGGTGCAAGCCGAAGCCACAGTCGTCGAAGTCGATGACGTGGAGAGAGTCCCCGCTCTCCACCAGGTTGGCGGTGTGGAGATCGGCATGGATCAGGCTGTAGGTCTCGGGCTCGCGCCAGTCGAGCAGGTACCGGTGCAGCGTGCGGCGCAGGTCGAGCATGCGGGCCCGCTCGGTCGCGGTGAGGTCGGGTAGAGCCCAGAAGGGACCCCACCAGGGCTCCTCTCCCATCAGGCCGTTTGCATCCAGAGCGTGGCGTCGGAAGCCGGCGGGCGGGGTCCAGGCGCAGGCCTGGTTGTGGATCGCGGCGGCGATGCGGCCGAGCTGAGCGAAGCGAGGCACCAGATCCGCCTCGGACGCGTCGGCGCCCAGAAGATCGGCGACGGTCTCGCCCTCGACCCACTCAGCGATCCCAACCAGGCGCGTTTCTCCGCTGACAGGATCGTCGACGGTTTCGTGACTGCGCCCGGTGCGAGAGAGGCGAGCCGCAGGAGCGCTCAGCCCAACCTGGTTCAGTGCCCGGGTCCAGACCACCTCCGACGCCAGCTCCTCGGCGTCGTGGTAGCCGAGTCGATGCACGCGCAGAACGACCGTTTCTCCTTCGGGCGTCTCCACTCGGAAGGTGGTGTTCTCGGAGACCCCCACAAGCTCCAACGTCGAGCCCGCTAGATCCCAGAGGTCGAGTGCCCGTCGGGCGACGTCGGTCACCATCGTCGCCGCCGCGGCTGCTTCAGCCACGAGCCTTGATCGAGTCGATTACGTCGTCGAAGGCGTCGAGGAACGCATCGGCCTGATCGCGAGGAAACACGAGCGGTGGCCTCAGCTTGATGACGCTGCCGTGGGCGCCGGCGTTGCTGGTGAGGAAGCCGCGGTCCTTCAGCTGGTTGACACAGCTCACGGCGAGCTCGCGGCAGGGCTCTCTGGAGTCCGGGTCTTCGACGCACTCGATGCCGATGAAGAGCCCGTGCCCGCGAACCTCGGCGAGCCGCTGCTCCCCCTCGCAACGGCGGGCGAGCTCGCGGCGCAGGTAGGCGCCAACGTCGGCGACGTGATCTTCGAGTCCCTCGCTCTCGATCACATCCAGGACTGCGGAGCCGGCCGCCGCCTGCAGCGGGCTCGAGGCGAAGGTGTTGAAGTAGCGGGTCCGCTTGCGAAAGGTGTCGACCAGGTCCCGGCTGGCGACCACGCCCGCCAGCGGCAGACCGTTGCCCATTGGCTTTCCCATCGACACGATGTCGGGCCGACAGTCGACATGCTCGTAGCCCCAGAAAGAGCCCGTGCGGCAGAAGCCCGCCTGCACCTCGTCGACGATGAACAGGCCGCCGCGCTCGCGAACCCGCTCGGCCGCGCGCCTCATGAAGCCGACGGGGACGTTGGGCAGACCCTCATTGGCGAGGATCGGGCAGACCAGCATGCCCGCGAAACCTGACGGCGTCTCGGCGAGGGCGTCGATCGCCGCGTCGAGCTCGGCAAGGTAGCGTTGGCAGAGACTCTCCTCGTCGAGTCCCTCCTCGATCGGCCGGTACGTCTCGGGAAACGGGATCGACCGGATTTCAGGATTCGCGTCCGGCGGAAGCGCCCCGTGGTGAGTGAGCTTCGAGACCTCGGCGCTGTTGCCGTGGTAGGCGCGATCGCTGCAGACGAGGCCACGCGCCCCGGTCGCGCGCCGCGCCATCGCGATGGCGACTTCGTTGGCCTCCGTCCCCGTGCAGGTGAAGACCGCCGTCTCAAGGCCGTCGGCGTGCTTGGCGATCAGGCGTTCGGCATAGTCGAGAACTCCCTCGTGCAGGTAGCGGCTGTGCACGTTCAGCGTCGCGGCCTGCGCCTGCATGGCCGCGACCACGTGCGGATGGGCGTGGCCGACACAGGGGACGTTGTTGTACATGTCAACGTATCGACGGCCGGCGGCGTCGTAGAGAAAGACGCCCTCGCCGCGCACGATGTGAATCGGCTCCTCGTAGAAAAGCGGCGCGCCCACTCCGAGAAGCTGCTCTCGGCGGACGATCAGTGCATCGGTCATGATCTCCTCTTGGCCGTCCTAGGGAAGGCGAACAGGCTAGCGGCTCCGAAACAGCTCGCTTCGGACCACGCGGTGGATCATCTCGCGCATCGGGTGGCCCTCTGGGCGCCCGAGGTCCACGATCTTCTCAACCTCCTTGCGGTCGGCGAAGCCAATCTCGGCGCCGGTCGCGAACACCAGGAACTGTGAAGCGAGGTGGCGGGCGACCTGGTCGAGGTCGCGCTCGAGCATGATGCGCTTGTAGTCCTCGATGCCGGTGAAGAACTGCCCCTGCGGAGTGACTCCGCTCGGGTCGACCACAGGGCCCAGGGTTGGCGCGTCTAGTAGGGAGCCGACATTCTTACTATCGTTCGCGGTCGAAACTCGGTACCGGGTCCGGAATCCGCCGATCGGATCGAACGACTCGAGCGCAAAACCCGGCGGGTCGATCACCGTGTGGCACGAGTTGCAACTGGCCTCGGACCGGTGTGCGCTCAGCTGCTCGCGGATGGTCACGGCCCCGCGAGTGTCGGGCTCGAGGCCTTCCACGCCGGCGGGAGGCGGCTGCGGCGGCGTACCGAGAACGCTGGCGAGCACGAAGTTGCCGCGTGGAACCGGAGAGGTGGTCGTACCGTTAGACGTCACCTTGAGCACACTCGCCTGCGTCAAGAGGCCACCACGTGGGCTCGAGGCGGGCAGCTTCACCTTACGCATGTGCTGGCCCGCAACACCCGGGATGCCGTAGTGCTCAGCCAGCTGCCGGTTGACGAAGGTGAAGTCGGAGTCCACGAGCTGGCCGACGCCCAGGTTCCGGCCGATCAGCTCGCCAACGAAGAGCTTGGTCTCGAGCACCATGGCCTCGCCGAGCCACCCGTCGTACTCGGGATAGAGAGTGCCGTCAGGCGTTGTCGCCAGGATCTCGTTCAGGCGGAAGGCCTGGCCAGCGAAGTCTGAAATGAAGCGCTCGTGCTTCGAGTCGTCGAGCATACGCTCGACCTGTTGGCGTTGCACATCTCCGTCGGCCAGCTTTCCTCTGCGCGCGAGCTCGAAGAGCTCAGCGTCGGGCGTGCTGCGCCAAAGGAAGTAGGAGAGTCGGGTCGCGAAGCCGAAGTCGTCGAGGTCGCTGTCCGGGGTTCCGGCCGAGTGAAAGAGAAACGAGGGAGCACTCAGCACAGCGCGCAGCGAGACGCGGACCGCGTCGAGGAAGGACTGGCCTTCGTCGAGGAGAGGCCGGGCCAGGCTCGCATAGGCGTGTACTTCGTCTTGCGACACCGGGCGCCGAAACGCCTTCGGAGCGAAGGCCTGAACGATGTCGACGACGTGATCGAAAGGCGGCTTGGTCAGCACCGGGTCGCCACTGTCGTCCAAGCCCATCCCGGCCAGAAGGTCCCACGTCGGCTGGGGCGGCCAGAGATCGGAAGTGAGCGGGCCCTCCAGGGTCATGAAGCGAACAGCGATGCCCTCGCCGGGATAGTCGTGCATGCCGCCCCAACCGTCCGATCGCACCTTCGGCTCGTAGTCCTCGTGGTTGTGGGTCTCGGGAAAGTCGAGGTCGGCGACCGAAAGGGCGATGAGGTCGCCGGGCTGCAAGTACGGAGTGACCTGCACCGCCTGTGGCGTCTCGCCAAGAAGGTCGAACGTGCCGGCTAGCTCGGTGAAAACTGCGGCCACGCCGGCCATACGCCCGCGGTACACGCGTAGCGTGACCGGCGATACGGCCTGATAGGGGTATGCGTCCACGGTCACCCGGTATCGGCCCGGCTCCTGCACCCGGTAGCCCTCCGTCTGGCTGTGGAAAGTGTAGGTGGAGCCGAAGTCGAAAAACATCACATACGCATCGGGCAGCTGCTTCACCATGCCCTGGCCGAGCGCCTTTGCCCTACTGACGCGGTAGAGCCGCTCAGACTTCGAGTAGTCGATTTCGAAAGTCGACGGCTTCGGCCGTTCGCCGACCATGAGCGCCGCGTCGAGAGCCCGCGTTGCTACGTCCAGATAGCTGCGCACGTGAAGCGGCGACACCCCCTGGTTCACCGCTACCGTGTCGAACGTGACGGTCGCCGCCTCCTCCGGAAGCAGCTCGCCCAAGCTCGTAGCGACCGCCTCGTCGAGGCCGAGAATGTCCTGCAGGGTGTAGCCGTACTCGAGGCGGGTGAGGCGGCGCAGCGGCGCGCGCTGCCCTCCGCGAGAGGCCTGGTGTGCCCGAGTGAGCGCGCTCTCGAGCGAAGCAAGTGCCGCGTTTCTCGCCGCCGCGTCGAGCTGCGGCGCATCGGCCGGCGGCATCTCGCCCTTGCGGATCCGCTCGTACACCTTCTCCCACGTACCGAACGTCTCGCGTTTCTGGAGATCGAACTCGACCCGTGAGAAGTCGATCGGGGTCACCGTGCTCGCGTCGTGGCAGCGAATGCAAGAGCTGTCGACCAGCGCGCTCATCTCGGCTTCGAAAGACTGGCCCCAGAGCGGGGGCGCGGTGAGCCAGCCGCCGACCACTACGGCGCCGAAGATGAGGCTTCGGCTTTGGGAGGCTTGGCTGCGGTCCACTGGCTAGCGCCTCGTTTGGGTGAACGAGCTACTTGAGCGCCGAGTAGTCGCTGGCGCTCAACATGAACACTTCGGCCGTGATCGGAGTGTTGTACTTCGCAAGGAGCGCTTTCCATGCGGGATCCTCGAGGAATCCCTTCCATACCTCTTGCCGATGAGCCCGGTTGCGATAGGCCAGCATCCAGACCAGCGTGTCGGAATTGTCGAGACTCTGGAACACACCGAGAATCTCGGCCCCATGCTTCTCGAAGATCGCGACCTCCTGCTCCCGGAAGCGCTGGTGCAGCATGTCGATGTCGCCGACGAAGTCGCCGGTGCCGACGCGGCTCTTGTCGACCGTATACATCCTGATCTCGAAGCAGCGCGAGTCGCCGGCCACGTTGTTCGACAGCTCCGCAGAAAGATCAGCTTTCGGACCGCAGGGAGCCGGCGGCGGCCGCTGCGCCGCCGCTGCGCTGGCGAGACCGAGTCCGACGAGTAGGGGCAAGAGTGCTCTCATCATTCTGGAGTCCTTTCCTGAGTACGTAGTCGACATTCTATGACCAGCTGAAGTGGCCAGCTCTCGCCGCGCGCGGGCGACGCCTCGCCGATCGGCCTCGTCTAGAATCACCTCGACCGCGTTCTCCACGGAGTCACAGCGGAGGAGCCGGGGGTGTGCCAGGGCGCTGGCGTACCGACGAGAGCTTGCGCAAGCCCTACGTGAGCTTCGATCCGGCTGCCGGATCCTGATCCCGACCCGGGCTCAGGCGGTCGCAGCCAGCCGCGGACGAATGATGGCGCGGTGGTCCAAGAGCGCCACGGTGCGCCCGTCGGAGCCGTAGAAGCCGACGTCGAGATGGACCCGTTCGTGGCCGTTCTTCTCGAACGCTTCGCGCACTGCCGCGCGCACCGAGAGGCGTTCCCCCCAGCGGACTCCGTCGACATGTCGGGTGCGGCTCTCCGTGTGGATCCACGGTCCGAGCACAACATTGCTCGTCAGGATGCGGTTGCCCTGCTCCGGGTAGAAGGCCGGATGCGGGGCGTCGACCGAGCCGGGCCAGTCGCCGGCGGGGCCGAAGTTCTCGCTCCAGGCCGCGCGCAGGGCGGTCGGATCCAGCGTTACCTCGAGCGAGCCGAGGGGGGTTCCCTCTGGCAACTCGTCTAGGCTCGCCGGCGGCCGATCTTCGGGCTGCGGCGGTGGCGGACCGGCAGCGAGGTCCGCTTCGAAGATCTCGGGCCCGCCATCGATGCCAGCTGAACATTCCGCGCAGACGGTGCCGTCCGCGCCGCGCAACTCGAGCTCGAGGCTCGGTGGGGACCCTTGCTTCGCGCGGCCGGACACGACGACCCGATCGCCGTCATAGACCGGCGCCAAGAGCCTGACCGCCATCCAACCACGCTGTGGCCAGTCATCGCCGAGGGCCGCCACGACCGGCGGTACGAAGAACGCGTAGTCGGCGATGCCGGGTACCAGCCCACCGCGAAACCCGAAGGGTTGCGCACCCTCGTCGGAGTGCATGCGGTTCTCCGAGTCGCTCGCATAGTTGAACGCGAGTTGTGAGTGCTGCACCAGGTCGTCGCTAGGGGATCGCTGCATCATCGCTCCGGAAAGTGCCCGGGGGAGGGTGTGGGGGCCGGGACATTATCGCAGGCACTGAACGGCAACACGGCGCGAGCTCGTGAGGCAGTGCTAGCGTGGCAAGCGGTGCGAGAACGGTTGCAGCGGTCGATGGGCGACACCGCCCCCCGCCGCAGGCTCCCCCTCTTCGCAGCTCTCCTGGTTCGCTCGCTGGTCGTTCTCCAGGCGGCGGCCTTCGGCCAGGAGGTGCCTCCGGGTGCTTGGCCACAGTGGGGCGGGCCGAACCGCGACTTCACGGTCGATGCCAAGGGACTCGCCGAGGCGTGGCCGGCGCAGGGTCCCCAGCGGTCGTGGGATCGCCCGCTGGGCAACGGCCACTCCACGATCGTCGCCGACGACGGCCGGCTGTTCACGATGTATCGGGTCGGCGACGCGCGCAGCAGGCAGGGCCCGTGGGATTCCGAGGAGATCGTCGTCGCCATGGACGCACAGAGCGGGCGCACCTTGTGGGAGCACCGCTACCCCTCGCCGATCCAGGATTTCGCACGCGGGACCGGTCCGCACTCGACCCCGCTCGTGACCGGCGATCGCCTGTTCACGATCGGCTCGAACAAACGGATGCACGCCTTCGACAAGGTCACGGGCGAGGTGCTGTGGTCGCACGACCTGGTCGCCGACTTCGGTGCGCCACCGCTTCTGGTGCGCCCGATCGTGAAGTCAGGCTACGCCTGCAGCCCGATCGCCTACGAAGACACCGTGATGTGTTTCGTCGGCGGGCCCGGGCAGGCGGTCATGGCCTTCCGCCAGAGCGACGGCGAGGTGGTCTGGAGAAGCGGGCACTTCCTCGTCTCGGGCGCATCGCCGATTCTGATCGAGGTCGGCGGCGAAGAGCAGATGGTGTTCTTCGGCGGCAGCTTGATCGCGGGTCTCGATCCGCGCGACGGTGACGTGCTCTGGGCCCACGCCCACGACGCCGGTAACGACTTCAACTTCAGCCTGCCGCTGTGGGGCGACGACGGGATCCTCTTCTTCTCCTCGGCGTACCGCGCGGGCAGCCGTGCCGTGCGCCCGCAGCGCGCCGGAGGGGTAACGACCGTCGACGAGCTGTGGTTCACGCCCCGCGCGAAGTTCCAGTTCCTCAACGCGGTGCGCATCGGCGACTGGGTGTACGGCACGCACGGCGAGTCGGGGACGGCCTTTCTCACGGCGGTCCACGTCATCACCGGCGAGAGCCCTTGGCGGGAGCGTGATTTCGCGCAGTCGACGCTCGTCTACGCCGACGGCAAGCTCTTGGTTCTCACCGAGGACGGCGAGCTCGCGCTCACCCGTGTCTCCCCCTCAGGGGTCGAGGTCCTGGCGCGCAGCGATCTCTTCGACACGCGCTCCTGGACAGCACCGACCCTGGTCGGCACGACGCTTTTCGCGCGCGATCGGGAGCGCATCGTCGCCCTGGATCTGGGAGTGCCAGAGTGAGGCGTCGGCTCCACGCCTGGGCCCTTCTCGGCTACGCCTTCACGATCCCACTGGCGTCGGCCCAGGCTCCCGATCTGTCGGGGACCTGGAAGATCGACCGCGGTGCCTCGAAGATCGACGCCGGCGGGTCGTACGCCGGGCTCGGCAAGAGCGCCGGGGTGCCAGCCACGCTCTACGTCACACACGCTCGCAACGGTACGGTGATCGTGGGTAGCGACGTCAACACCAGCCACGCGCGCACCTATCGGCCCGGCGCCGCGAGTACCTCTCCTCTGCCGGCGGGCGGCGACATGGCCATGAGGTCGCGGTGGGACGAACGCCGCCTCGTGGCCGAAGGCCGTGACGACAGCTCGCACAGCCGCCTCGAAGAGATCCTCTCGCTAGACGACGAAGGCCGTCGACTCGCGATTCGCATTACTTGGACCACGCCCGATGGCAACCGCACCGCGGCGCTCGTCTACACCCGATCCGAGCGCGAGGCGCCCTGCAAGCAGTGGCCGACTCCGTGTAAGGACTGGTAGCCGGAAGACTCTCCGCTAGTCGGGGAACCCTTCAACACCCTCTTCGCGCTGGACGCCAAACGTCCGTAGGGCCATCGATACGAGGTTGTACTCGCCGACCGTGAAGACCACGTCCATGAGCTGCTGCGTCGAGTAGGTCTCCGCCAGCTTCGCCCATGTCGCATCGTGGATGAAGGCGTCCCTGCGCAGTTCGTCGGTGGCGCGCAGGAGCGCACGCTCGTGTTCCGTCCAACCCGGCGCTTCGGCACCCCTCGTGATGCGCACGATCTCGTCGTCGGTGAGACCCACCTGACGACCGATTCGAGCGTGCTGCCCCCACTCGTACTCGGACTGACACAGCCAACCGATACGCAGAATCAGGATCTCCCGTTCGCGTGCCGGTAGCGTGCTCTCCTCAGAGAGAACATAGCGGGCAAAGCCCAGCCAGGACTCTGCCAGCTGCGGGTGGTTGGCAATAGTGGCGGTGACATTCAGTCGGGGACCGTCAACATCGGGGGCCGCGAGCGGTTGGATCCGGGGCACCGCGAGCGGACGCGGATCAGGAAGCTGTGCGCTGACTGGCGGGGTCAGCAGGAGTGTGGCCGTTGCCACCAGAGAACGAGTCGGTCCTCGCATGCGTCTCGCTCACGCCCAGCCAAGTTGTTGCAGGCTGACGGTGTCATTCCAGATCTTCGTCAGGTGCCGAATTCGATCTCCCTCAAACTCCATCGCATAGACATAGTCAGCCGCTATCGATTTTCCGGTTGGCTCAACGGGTCCGCCCGGGCCGGTCTGCGTCCCGTGAAAAACGGCGAATGCCGCTACGCAGTTCCGTTCCAGGTCCTCTGCGAAGAACTTCAATTCATAGTGGCCATCCGGGATAGGCGTCAACAAGTTCTTCATCCATTCGGCGTACCCCTGCACCGTGTCTATGTCAGACAAGGCCCCCGTTTGCGCGGAAAACGACGCCCCAGGATGACAGTACGATTTACAACCGTCCCATCCCTGGCCGGTCTCGCACGCTTCAAAGAACATATTGGCCTGGCTAAGATTGCTCATCACGACCTCCAAATACCCAATTAGTCTCGGCGAACTGCCTCAGGCGAGTGCCACTAGGCCCTCGGTTCGCTTCGTGAACAGCACAGCGCTACTCGCTGCTGCTCCGCGCCAGCGTTTCCGCCTCCAGCAGGCGGGCGCCGCGCAGCATGTTGCCGATGGCGTAGTTGCCCTCGTGGCAGGCGTACTCGTACACCCGCGCCAACGGGGTTCTCGGTGCAGGCCACAAGAAGTCCCCGCTCCAGGAACCGGTCCACGCCGAGGGATCCTCCACCGTGAACGCGTAGTGCAGGGTGTCGGCGTCTCTGCGGGTGAAGCGCTCGACGACGTGCAGCGTCTCCGTGGTGCTGGAGAAGCCGGTGTATCCCTTGAAGTTCGTGGTGTCCACGACCAGGGTGTCGCCCTCCCACCATCCGATTGAATCACCCAGCCAGAACTTCAACTCCGAAGATGGGTGCTCCGGGCGGCGGCCGTCGCCGGCGAGTCGCACGATCCGAGCGTCGTGCACCATCTCGTTGAGGATCATGACGTAGTCGTCCGTCTGGACGATCTGCTGCAGGTTGTTGTAGACCGACGGTAGCGAGGGCACTGCCGAGCGGAAGCTCGCCACGCAGCGATCGGAGGCCAGGAGCCGCTCCGGGTCGTCGAACGGCCCCGGACGGTCCCATTCCAACCAGAAAGCCGTGCCCTCGTTGGTGGTCAGCTGGTCGCCCACGATCGAACGACTGGCTACGGCCTCCGCAGTCATGGCGGGCTGACGACCGTCGGGCGGGTCGGTGATGATCGAAGTCCGGAACTTGCCGTCGACGATCACGACCGAGTCGCCCCGGTCTATCCAGAAGTCGTTGTACCCGCCGACATTGCCGGCGGCGCCCGGCGAACCGTCGCCGCCGGGTGGCGGCGCCGCGCGATCCGCGTCGCTGGGCTTCGCCTTGTCAGCGACGTCCTGGAGCTGGCTCTGGACGATCTCGTCGGCCTGCTCGGGGGTCATGTACAGGTTCTCGCCGAACTCTTCCGGCCGTTGCAGCGGCGTCAGCGTGGCGATGTCGTAGGTCCCGCTGAGGTCCGGGCGGCCGCTGGGCGTTCTCGGGATCTCGCTCTCAGCGCCTGCATGGATCACGGCGGCCATCAAGGAGCCCGCGATTGCGAGCTTCAGACTGTTCGGCACGTCGATGCCTCGTTTCATGAGAGAGCTCCTTCTCGGACGGTTGAAATCGTCGAG
>JAYZDP010000071.1:0-18481 GCA_036337765.1 Acidobacteriota bacterium | reverse complement strand
TCGCTGAGCGCCGGGCCGAAGCTGAAGCGCGCGTAGTTCTGGTAGCGACCGTGCGCTCTGCGCTGGCCTGGGTTGACGTCGAAGAAGGTGCCAGGAACCGTGATCACCTTCTCCTCCAACCCCTCCTCGAAGAAGGCCATTCCATCGTCGAGCGGGCTAGGAAGGCCGGACAGGTTGCCCCAGACGTAGAAGGCTCCCTGCGGCTCGACCTCGACCCCTACCCCCATGCTGCGGAGCCGCGCGACCATGTACTCGCGCTTGGCCCCAAATTCCGTCTGGATGGCGACGGTCTCCTCGATGGCGAAGTCGCGATCGAGAAGCGATACGGCTTCGTGCTGGAACGGATGGTTGGGCCCGCCGTCGAGATAGGAGCCGGCACTCGTGGCCTGAGCGATCACCTCCTTGGGCCCGAGAATCCAGCTGATGCGCCACCCCGGATAGCGCCAGTTCTTCGTCAGGCCGTCGACGATGATGACTGGATCGTTGTTGACGTCGTCGATGTAACGCGCCGACGAGACCATGTGGGCTTGTGCCGGATCGGTGCCGTAGACGTAGTGCGAGTAGAACTCGTCGAGTATGAAGGTGCAGCGGGTCTCGCGAGCCAGAGTCACCCAGTTGTCGAGATCTTCGCCCTGGACCAGCTGGCCCGTGGGGTTGCATGGGTTCGAGCACAGCATGGCCGAGAGCCCGCGACCGATGACCTCGCGCTCGAGCTCTTCGAGTGACACCTTGTAACCCGCTCGCGCACTGAGCAAAATCGGGATCGGAACGAAGCCCTTGAAGGTGGTGAGCAGCTCCTCGTAGGCGGTGTAGTCGGGGATGAAGTGCCCCATGTTGACTTCGCCCATAGCGGCGGCGAGCCGGGTCATGGCGGCCCGGCCACCCGGTGCGATGCTGACGTTGTCGGCCGTGTAGAGCGAGCTGCGTCCCTGCCGGTAAGTCTCGTTGTAGAACTCCGCAACCTTATGACGCAGCTCGCGAATACCTCCGATCGGGCCGTACTCCTGCCTCGTTGGGGGAATCAAGAGCTGTTCGCGCCGAGGCGGTGCTCCATCGAGCCGGCCGCACTCTGGAGCGCCTTGGCCGAGGTTCGACCACTGTTCGCGATCGCGGTTGAGACCCAGCTCTTCAGCCCGGTGCATGACGTAGATGACGCCCGTGCGCGGCACCGGGCGAAAGCCCGGGATCTCTGAGGTCGTGGTCGGTCGATTCGCTGTGGTCGACATGTTCGCGGCACGCAGGCTATCAGCTTCGTCGCGCTATCATCAGCGCGCAAATCTCGATAAACAAGGAGGGTTTTGATGAGTGGATACCTGATCGCGAACTACGACATCACCAATCAGGCGGGCTATGGTGCCTACCTCGCGGCCGTCGTTCCGACCATCACCGCCCATGGGGGAGAGATTCTAGTGGCGGGGCCTGGCAGCGAAAGCGTCGAGGGCGAGCCGGGCCAGGTGACCATCGTCTTGCGCTTTCCGTCGAAGGCAGCTGTGCGAGGCTGGTACGACTCCCCCGAGTACCAGGAGATCCTCCACCTCCGGACCGACAATAGTGAGGGATTCTTGGTGTTCGCGGACCAGTTCACGGCGCCCAGCTAGGTCCCTTCCTCCGAGGAAGGCTAGAGTAGCGGCCGTCGTGCGAGGCCGAAGGTCGAGATCACCGTCGCGGCCGCACTGGCAGTGCCTGCCGGTTCTCGTCCTGCTGTGGGTCGCGGGTCTCGATGTCCGCGCCGAGTCGCTGCCCCACGTCACGATCGAGACCGAGCTCGGCACGATCGAGGTGGAGGTGAATGTGGTCCGTGCGCCGTTGACGGCGACGAACTTTCTGCGCTACGTCGACGCCGGGTTGTTTCGAGAGACGTCTTTCTATCGCGTGGTCCATCTGGACAACGATCCCGGCAACTCGGTGAAGATCGAGGTGATCCAGGGGGGCCGATCCGCCGCCGCCGATGTTGCAGGCTTCCCGCCGATCGCCCACGAGCCAACTGCCACGACGGGTCTACACCATCTCGACGGGGTCGTCTCGATGGCCCGACTCGATCCGGGGTCGGCGAGCTCCGAGTTCTTCGTATGTGTCGCCGATCAGCCCGAGCTGGACGAAGGGGGACGCCGCAACCCCGATGGGGCCGGTTTCGCGGCGTTCGGTAGGGTGGTGAAGGGTGCCGACGTTGTCCGCGCGATTCACCGCAGCTCGCGAAACGGCCAGTCGCTGTCCCCGAGGATCGCGATCCACGACATCCTGCGCCTCGGGACCGACTCACGATGAAGAAGAGCCAGGCAATCTCGATGTCGATCTGCGTCGGCTTCGGCTTCGCCTACTTCGGCTGGGTCACCTTCACCGAGGGATGGCGCTTCTGGCTCGTGGTCTCACTGGTGGCAACGGTGGGTGTTATGGGTTGGGTCGCCCATCGCGCCATGGGCCGCGAATGACGCCTACACTGGGTCCCAGGTGAAGACGTCGGCGGAGCGATCGAGCTCGTAGAAGTGCTGGCTCAGGGAAGGCATGGCGTGCTCGGCGATCGATTCCGGGGTCCAGCCCTCGGAGCGGTGGACCGAACGTAGGGGCCTGGACTGTCCCATGAGGAAGATCTCGTTCATGCGCACCGAGAAGATCTGCCCGGTCACGCCCTGTGCCGCGTCGGCTCCGAGATACACAGCGAGAGGCGCGATCTTCGAAGGCGTCATCTGTTTGATCTTGTCGACCCGCGCCTCCTCCTCGGGATTGGAGGTCGGGATGGTGCCGATCAGCCGGCTCCAGGCGAACGGCGCGATGCAGTTTGATCGCACCTCGAAGCGGCTCATGTCGAGCGCGATCGACTTGGACAGCCCTGCGATACCCAGCTTTGCGGCGGCGTAGTTGGCCTGGCCAAAGTTACCGATGAGCCCCGAGGTCGAAGTCATGTGCACGAACGAGCTACCGATCTGCTTGCGGAAGATCGGCGCGGCGGCGCGGCTGACGTTGAAGCTGCCCTTCAGATGCACCGAGATGACCGCATCGAAGTCGGCCTCGGTCATCTTGTGAAAGATCACGTCACGCAGGATTCCGGCGTTGTTGACGACCACGTCGAGCTGGCCGTACGTATCCATGGCCTGCTCGACGATGCGGTGAGCCGCGTCCCAGTCGCTGACGCTCTCGAAATTGGCCACCGCCTGGCCGCCAGCTGCGACGATTTCGTCGACGACCTCTTGCGCGGGTGCCATGTCTTCGCCCTCTCCGGCACCGGAGCCACCCAGATCGTTGACCACGACCTGCGCGCCGTTGTCCGCTGCAAGCAGCGCGATGTCCCTGCCGATACCGCGGCCCGCGCCGGTGACGACTACGACCTTTTCTTGCAGTACCTTCATCCAGCTTCCTCCCTAAAGGTGCGCGATCATACAGCCGGCGTCTGGCGTCCCAGCCCGCAATCGTGTACTACGCTTCGGTCGATGGATGCCTATCTCGATCTGCTGGCTCACGTTCTCGACAACGGAGTGGAAAAGGAGGATCGCACGGGAGTTGGGACGCGCAGCGTCTTCGGTTACCAACTGCGGTGCGGCCTGGGCGCCGGGTTTCCCCTGCTAACGACAAAGAAGCTCCACACGCGCTCGATCTTCTACGAGCTGCTCTGGTTTCTGCGCGGCGATACCAGTACCGCCTTCCTCAAAGAGCACGGGGTCTCGATCTGGGACGAGTGGGCCGACGAGGCAGGCGAGCTGGGCCCCGTATACGGCCGGCAGCTGCGCACCTGGCCGGCGCCGAATGGCGAGACCATCGACCAGCTGGGTGACATCGTCCGGCAGATTCGGACCGATCCGAACTCTCGACGGCACGTGGTGAGCTACTGGAACGTGGCCGAGCTGCCGCAAATGGCTCTGTCGCCATGTCCGGCGATGTTTCAGTTCTACGTCGCGCGGGGCCGACTGTCGTGCCATCTGTACCAGCGCAGCGCCGACGTCTTTCTCGGTGTGCCGTTCAACATCGCGTCGTACTCCCTCTTGACCAGCATGATCGCGCAGGTCTGCGACCTAGAGCCCGGGGACTTCGTGCATTCCTTCGGCGACGTTCACCTCTATCTCAATCACATCGCCCAGGCCCGCGAGCAGTTGACGCGTGAGCCACGTGCGCTGCCGCGTCTCGTGCTGAATCCCGACGTAAGGTCGCTGGACGATTTCGTTTTCGACGATCTCGCAATCCACGGCTACGATCCGCATCCCCATATCACCGGCGCCGTCGCGGTATGACCGTGTCCATGATCGTCGCCGTGGCCTCCAACGGGGTGATCGGCATGGACAACATGCTCCCGTGGAGACTGCCGCGAGATCTACAGGAGTTTAAGCGTGTAACCATGGGGCATCACCTGATCATGGGGCGCAAGACCTTCGAAGGCGTGGGAGCGCTGCCGGGGCGCACGACCCTCGTTCTGTCTCGCCGCCCGATCAGCCTCCCGGATGGGGTGTCACATGCGTCGTCGATCGAAGAGGCACTGTCGATGGCAGAAGCCGCAGGCGACGACGAGGCGTTCATCGCCGGCGGCGGTGAGATCTACCACCAGGCGATCGGCCTGGCGGATCGCCTCTACCTCACTCGGGTGCATGTAGAGCTCGCCGGCGACACCCTCTTCCCGGAGATCGAGCAATCCTGGCGCGAGGTCTCCCGGCTCGACGTCGAGATGGACGAACGCCACGCCTTCCCGTTCACGTTTCACGTCTACGACCGCGACTGTCCCGGGGTCGTCTCGGACACGGCCTCGGGTGTGCCGGGGTCATGACCCCTGAGGAGCGCTCCGATCTGCTCCGGCGTTGGGGGCTGGAGGCGGGGTTCGACCGGGCGGGGGTGGCGAAGCTCGGTCCGTCGGAGCACGATGGTGCGTTGCAGCGCTGGCTCGAGCGCGGGTTCCAAGCCGGAATGAGCTACATGGAGCGGGAGCCAGAGCGCCGCGCGGATCCGCGGCGATCGCTCGAGGGAGCCCGCAGCGCGCTGTGTGTCGCGCTCGACTACGCGCCGGAGCCAAGCGGCCAGGCCGAGGGAGATCTCTGGCGTGGAGTCGCTCGCTACGCCCGTGGCCGCGACTATCACGATGTAATGGGGGAGCGCCTGCGGCTTCTCTGCGCTCGGATCGAGCAGTTCTTTCCGGGAACCACGACTCGGCCGTACGTCGATACAGGCCCGGTTCTCGAACGCGAGCTGGCGGCGCGGGCCGGGCTCGGTGCGATCGGCAAGAACACCAACCTATTGCATCCGGAGGCGGGGTCGTACTTTCTCCTCGGCGAGATCTTGCTCACGCTCGATCTCGAGCCCGACACTCCGATCGCCGACCTGTGCGGCAGCTGCCGTGCCTGTCTCGACGCATGTCCGACCGACGCCTTTGCGCAGCCGTGGGTCCTCGACAGTCGGCGCTGTATCTCCTACTGGACTATCGAGCATCGGGGCGACCTGCCGGAGGCGGTGCGGCCAGAGCTTGGCGAATGGGTGTTCGGTTGCGACATCTGCCAGGAGGCGTGTCCTGTCAACATCGATGGCGCGACCGCTACCGATCCGGCGCTTGCGCTACCGGCTGACCGTTCGGGGCTGGGCCTGGACGATGTGACGGTGATGAGCCGAGAGGAATACGTCGAGCGTTTTCGCGCCAGCCCCATGAAGCGGGCGAAGCTCGACGGGCTGGGACGCAACGCCGCCGTCGCGCTCGCCAATCGCGGTCGACAGGAAGATGTCGGGCACCTGCGCGAGGCCCTGCACCACGGCGAAGCCATGGTGAAACGTCACGCTGCGTGGGGCCTCGGGGCCGTCGGAGGCAAGGACGCCGAAGCCGCCCTGCTCGAGGGTCTCGAGCGGGATCCGGACGCCGGGCACCGGGACGAGATGGCAAGCGCTCTGAGTCAACTGAAACCCGCCTAAAGACGGGCCTTTTCGCGGTTGACACCCGCCGAAATCGACCCCTATACTCGCAGACTGCGCTTTCCCCACTGGGGGAGAGGTGCGTTCTCTCCGCTCCGCGCGGCGAGAAATCCCTAAAAGGCTAGGAGGCAAGGGTTTACATGCAGCCAGGTGAGGATACACCGGCCGGTTCCGAGACGGTCGATACAAACATCACAGGAGATGGCCGCGACCTCGACTACGACCAGCTCGTGGCGCTCTATGACGAGAGCATGCGGAACTTGGTCGAGGGCGAGATCGTCTCCGGGACCGTTATCGGTATTACGACCAACGCGGTCATCATCGACATCGGGTACAAGTCGGAGGGTCTGGTCTCGGTCGACGAGTTCAAGGACCGAGACGGTACGGTCGGCGTCGAGGTCGGCGACGAGGTCGAAGTGCTCCTCGAGCAGACCGAGGACAGCCACGGCCATGTCCTGCTGTCGAAGCAGAAGGCCGAGCGCATGCGGATCTGGAACCGCGTCGAGAAGGCCTACAAGGAATCGCAGATCATCACCGGCCGCGTTATCGACCGCATCAAGGGCGGCTTGACCGTCGACGTCGGGCTCCGAGCGTTTCTGCCCGGGTCGCTGGTCGACATCAAGCCAGTCAAGAATCTCGAGAGCTTCCGTGGTGAAGAGCTCGAGTTCAAGGTCATCAGCCTCGATCGCCGTCGCAACAACATCGTCCTGTCGCGCAAGGCCGTGCTCGAGAAGGAGTACGAGAAGAAGAAGAAGGAGACCCTCGAAGAGCTGCAGGAGGGTGCTCACATGACCGGTGCGGTGAAGAACATCACCGACTACGGAGTCTTCATCGATCTCGGCGGCATCGATGGGCTGCTGCACATCACCGACATTTCGTGGGGACGCGTCAACCATCCGTCGGAGCACTTCGGCGTCGGCGACGAGGTCGACGTAGTGATCCTCAAGTTCGATCGCGAGACCGAGCGAGTGTCGCTGGGCTACAAGCAGCGCAGCGAAGACCCATGGTCGTTGGTCGACAAGAAGTACCCACTCGGCGTGCGGGTGCACGGCAAGGTAGTGAGCCTCGTGGATTATGGTGCCTTCGTTGAGCTGGAAGAAGGCGTCGAAGGTCTTATCCACGTCAGCGAGATGTCGTGGACCAAGAAGGTCGTCAACCCGTCGAAGGTGCTCAACGTCAGCGACGAGGTCGAGGCGATCGTCTCCGAGTTGGACATGGGCAACCGCCGCATCAGCCTGTCGCTGCGCCAGACCGAAGCGAATCCCTGGGAGGATCTAGCGCTGAGCTTCCCGGTGGGCACGATCGTCGAGGGTACGGTGCGCAACCTCACCGACTTCGGCGCTTTTGTCGAGATAACGGAGGAGATCGACGGTCTAATCCACGTCTCTGACATGAGCTGGACCAAACGGGTGAAGCATCCGAGCGAAGTCCTGGACAAGGGCGACGATGTGCGCGCACGGATCACCTCCATCGACGTCGACAACCAGCGGGTCTCGCTGTCGATCAAGGAGTTCTTGCCCAACGAGTGGCAGGACTTCATCGACGACCACATGGTTGGCGACACAGTAGAGGGTCGGGTAGTCAACATCACCGACTTCGGCCTGTTCGTCGACATCTACGAAGGGCTCGAAGGGCTCGCTCACATCAGTGAAATCGACATCCCCGGGGGCCGCCTCGAGGACAGCTACCTGGTGGGGAAATGGGTACGTGCCCGCGTTCTCCGCATCGACGAGGAGGACCACAAGGTGGGTCTCACGATGCGGGGCGTGGCAACGTTGACCAATGAGGAGTCGGAGACGCTCGAGAGCGCCTACGAGGAGAAGCGGGGCGAGATAGGTCCCGCGGTGGCGAAGGAAGAGGGCAGTTCAGCACCTGCCGTTTCGACTCCGGTGGACGACGGATCGGCGACTCTAGGGGATCTGGCGGGTTTGCGTATCGCGACGGCCGACGCCGCGAGCGAGCCTGAGGCCACCGAGGAGCAAGCCGAGACTGCCGTGGAAGAGGCGCCGCTCGAGGTGTCCGCAGACGAGGCGCAGGAGACGGAGCCCAGTGAGGCCGCTGAGCCTGAGACTGCCGAGCCTGAGGCGGACGTCGCGGTCGAGGCTGCCGCGTCCGACGAGGAGGCTGCGCCCGCAGAGGTCGAACAGAGCGGTGAGACAGCCGAATCTGGCGAGGGTGAGGAAGCGGCCGAAGACGAAAAGGAGTAGCGTTTTGATTCGAGGTGGGATGACGAAGGCAAAGCTGGTAGATCAGGTTGCGCGTAGCACCCAGCTGACCAAGAAGCATGCGGAGATCATGGTGAACACGGTCTTTGACAGCATCGTCGACTCGCTGAAGGACGGCGAGAAGATCGAGCTACGCGGCTTCGGCAGCTTTCGAATCCGACAGCGGGGCTCGCGCATCGGTCGCAACCCGAAGACCGGCGCCAAGGTCGACGTTCCCTCCAAGAGCATTCCCTACTTCAAGCCCGGCAAGGAGTTGCGGGAACTTCTGAACAGCCGCAAACTCGGTCATAGCTGACTGGTCGAGCCTCGAGGCTCCCTCGTTCGATGGATTCTTCTCGCACGGAAGTGAGCCGGGTCGGTGAGATGGCCTCGTCGCCGAGGCTCGCTGTTGCATTGGCCTTGGGCTGGTTGATACCGGGCGCCGGGCATCTGGTGCTCGGCAAGCGCAAGCGGGCTGCGGCCTTTTTTCTGATCATTCTCGCCACGCTCGTGGCAGGCACGATGTTGGATGGCGAGCTGTACCGCACGGTTGGTGCCCCGCTGGCGACTCTGGCGACCCTCGCTGCCGCGGGGGTTGGGGCACCGTACTTCGTGCTGCTTCATCTCTTGGGCTATACGGGCAGCCTCGAGTCGGCGGGTTACGAATACGGCAAGGCCTTCATCCTCACTGCGGGGCTGATGAACATCCTTCTGCTGCTGGATGTCTTCGACATCGGCCGCGGGCGCAAGACCTGATCGTCGACGGTATCGTGGACATTAGTCACTTCCAGTTGATGCTGGCGTACGCGTTCCTTCTGAGCGCGTATTTTGCGGTGCTGTGGCGACGAGAGCGGCGCAACCAACTCAAGCTCTTCGCGCAGATCTTCATCGGGCTGGTCGGTGGCGGAATAGTGGTTGCCTGGGCCATGTATCCGTTTCCTTCCGGCCCCCCGGCGCCGTTCCCATGAGCTCGGTGAGCCTGCTCGTCGTCGCCGGCGAGGCTTCGGGAGATCTGCATGGCGGGCGCCTTCTCGGTGAGCTGCGTGAGATCGAGCCCGACCTCGAGGTTTTCGGGCTGGGCGGAGACGAGATGGCGGAGGCCGGCTTCGACGCGCTGGCTCACAGCCGCGAGATCGCGGTCGTGGGGATCTGGGAGGCTCTGACCGTCGTGCCTCGAGCCCGCCGGCTACTGCAGTCCATACTCGCCGAGGTCGATCGCAGGTCACCGGCCGTAGCTTTGCTCATCGACTCACCAGACTTCAACCTGCGCCTCGCAGGTCGTCTCAAGAAGCGCGGCGTGCCGGTGGTGTACTACGTCAGTCCACAGGTGTGGGCCTGGCGGCGTGGCAGGATAAAGACGATTCGCGATCGGGTTCAGAAGATGCTCGTGCTCTTCGGCTTTGAAGAAGGGCTGTACCGCCCCCTCGGGGTGCCCGTGGTTCACGTGGGCCACCCGCTGGTCGACGAGGTGCCAGTGCTTCCCCATGTACTCGATCGACCGGCCAGCAGTGAACCGAGGCGGGTCGCTCTGCTGCCGGGCTCGAGAGACAGCGAGGTACGTAGGCTGCTACCCGTGATGCTCGAAGCAGTCGAGAAGCTTCGTCAGCGAGAGTCGGTGGAGGTTGCGCTGATCCAGGCGTCGACGGTGACGCCGGCGCTGGTCGAGGAGATCCTCGCGTCGTTTCGCGTCCGACTAGACAGAGTGACCCGAGAGCGCTTCGCCGCCGTCGCCTCTTGTCACCTGGCGTTGTGCGCATCGGGTACCGCGACGCTTGAGGTCGGTCTCATTGGTACCCCGATGATCGTTCTGTACCGAGTCGCCCAACCCACAGCGTTGCTGGCTCGCCTGCTGATTCGCGTCGAACACATCAGCCTTGTGAATTTGGTGCTCGGAGAGTCGATCGTGCCCGAGCTGCTCCAGGGCGCTGCGAATGCGTCGGCGGTGGCAACAAGGATGTCGTCGCTTCTTCGGGACCCGGATTCCCTGCGCGAGGTGCGCAACGCACTGGGCAGACTTCGCCCAGCACTGGGTGAGTCGGGCGCAAGTCGCCGCGCAGCCGTCGAGGTGGCGAAGGTTCTTGGGGAGGCGGCATGACCGCCCGCCTCCGTAGCATGACCGGGTTCGGCACTGCGTCTGGCGAGAGTGACCGCTACCGCATCACAGTGGACGTGCGATCAGTCAATCATCGGTCTCTCGATCTGGTGGTTCGGACCCGCGAGCCGTACCGTGCGGCTGAGAAGGCCCTGCGCGACCTGGTGAAAGACGGTCTGTCCCGCGGCCGAGTCGAGCTCTTGCTCGACGTGGCCTTCGTCGGGCAGGACAGTGCCACCGTAGAGGTCGATCAAGAACTGGCGCGACGGGTCCTCGAGGCCTTGGAGCGGCTCGCCGAGGGTGGCAGGCTCGGGTCTCCGAGTGCGGTCGACCTACTTCGGGTTCCAGGCGTCATAAGCGTCAACGGGGGCGAGCGGGATTGGCAGCAGGAGGATGAGGAGCTCCTGCTCGAGGTGGCATCGCGCGCCCTGGGCGAGCTCGTCGCCGCCAGGGAGAAGGAAGGGGCGAAGCTCGCCGCCGAGCTCGACACCGGAATCGGGCGACTCATCGGCTCGCTTGGCGAGCTCGCCAGCAGGCGCGAGACGGTTGTCGGGCGTTCGAAGCAGGCGCTCTTGGAGCGTGTGAGCGCTCTGCTCGACGGACCGCCACTCGACCAGGGACGCCTCGAGCAGGAGGTTGCCCTGCTGGTGGAGAAGAGCGATGTTGCCGAAGAGCTCGACCGCCTCTCGGCTCACATCGAACATCTTGGCGAGGCTATTGCCGGCACGGCCGCGGCCGGCAAGCGCATCGACTTTCTGCTTCAGGAGATCCTACGCGAGCTCAACACGATCGGTGCCAAATGCCGCGATCTGGATATGTCCAGAACCGTGCTGGAGGCGCGGCTGGTGAGCGAGCAGATGCGTGAACAGGTGCAGAATGTCGAGTAGCGAAGCGTCGGTGAGCGGAGCGCTCTTCATCTTGTCGGGGCCGTCCGGTAGCGGCAAAACCACCCTGATTCGGCGACTTCTCGATGAGGGCGAGCTCGAGAGTGTTTCGTTCTCAGTCAGCCACACGACCCGCAGGCCCCGGGTCGGTGAAAAGCACGGACGGGACTACCACTTCGTGAGCGATAGTGAGTTCGACGGGATGATCGCTGAGGATCGGTTTCTCGAGTGGGCGCGTGTGCACGACCACCTTTACGGCACTTCGCTCGACGAAGTGCTCCCCAAGCTCGCATCCGGGACGGACGTGCTACTCGACATCGATGTCCAGGGGGCTCAGAAAGTGCTCGAGACAGACGAAGATCGCTTTGGAGAAGCGGTCTTCGGAGTCTTCGTGCTTCCGCCTGGCTACCTCGAGCTCAAGAGCCGCCTAGAACGGCGAAATCTCGACGCGCCGGACGTCATCGCGCGGCGGTTGGACGTGGCGAGGGCGGAAATTCAGCGTTTTCAGAACTATGACTATGTTATTATCAACGCTAATGCCGACCGGGCGAGCCGGGTACTGGCCTCCATCATCCTAGAGAAGCGACACGACAAGGCGCGGATTCGGGGGCAGGTCGCCGCCGTTCTGGCGAGCTTTCCTGAGCCTGAGAGTGCGTTGGAAGATGGTCCGACGGACACCTAGACCGGTCGAGGAGATTCGATGACTGAGATCCGCCTAGAGAACTACGACAGCAAGTTCCGATTCATCCTGCTTGCGTCTCACCGCGCCGAGCAGTTGATGCGCGGTGCGCGCCCGCGACTGGACAGTGACAGCCCCAAGGTGGCCAAGGCAGCGATGGCCGAGGTGGACGACGGCATGGTTGAATGGGACTACGGCCCAGCGCCGGTCGAAGGGGTCGACGAGACGGCGGAAGGCCTCGAGGGCGGCGAGGAGGCGGCCCCGGCCGAGTAGCTCGCCGAAGGAGGTGCCGGCTTGCGCATTCTGCTCGGTATCAGCGGTGGCGTGGCGGCCTTCAAGGCGCCGACCCTGGTGCGTCGACTGCGAGAGCGCGGCCACGAGGTGCGTTGTGCGCTGAGCGGGCATGCTCCGAGCTTCGTCACTCCGCTGACTCTCGAGGTTGTGTCGGGTCATCCCGTCTACGACAGCAGCTACCTGGAGGCCAATGGCTCCGGAGAGGAGCTTCACATCACGGCGGCACAGTGGGCCGATGTCCTCTGCATCGCTCCGGCGACCGCCAATACCCTCGGTCGGCTGGCGCTGGGGCTGGCTGAGGACTTCGTCAGCACGACGGTTCTGGCCTTTGATGGCCCGGTGGCCGTTGCTCCCGCCATGCACCCTGCTATGTGGGAGAAGGAGAGTGTTCAGGACAACGTCCGGACGCTGCGCTCACGCGGGGTGCGTTTGCTTGGCCCGGTTCAAGGAAGCCTGGCATCGGGAGAGGTCGGCTGGGGACGCATGGTCGAGCCCGAGGAAATTGCAGAGGCGATAGACGGCATGGGAGTGTCGGGCTCGCTGAGCGGGCGCCGCGTGGTGGTGAGCGCGGGACCGACGTTCGAACCGGTGGATCCGGTGCGTTTTCTGGGCAACCGCTCGAGCGGAAAGATGGGTTTCTCGATCGCGGCCGAGGCCGCGGCTCGAGGCGCCGAGGTGGTTCTCGTCGCGGGTCCGGTGTCGCTGGAGACGCCCGACCGCGTACGGCGTATCGATGTGTGCGAGGCCGTCGAGATGGCGGATGCGGTCCGCCGCGAGTCAGCGAACGCGGCACTGATCGTGATGGCCGCGGCGGTGAGTGACTATCGTCCGAAGACCCAGGCCGATCAGAAGATCAAGAAGGAAGACGCGGGTATCGACGCCATTCGTCTGACGGAGAACCCCGACATCCTGGCGTCCCTCGCTGACTGGGCTCCCAACGCACTGCGGGTCGGGTTCGCGGCCGAGACCCAGGACCTCGACGACAACGTACGCTCCAAACTCGAGCGAAAGGGAGCGCACTTTCTGGTCGGTAACGACGTGTCGCGATCGGACATCGGTTTCGGCAGCGACGAGAACGAGGTGACCGTGTTCGGCGCCGATGGCTCTGCGGTCGAAATAGAGAAGGGCTCGAAGACGGAGATCGCGCGTCGTCTGCTCGATCTGCTCGAAGGTCACCTCGATCTCGCCGATGAGTCTGTCGCCCGCAGCTGAGCTGAATACGATGGCCGTCGCAGTTCTCGACGTACTCCGCTATCTCAAGGACCTCGGCTACGAGGCGGTGTATCGCAGCTCGCAGACCGGGCCGGTGGCAACAGCCGACGATCCGACGGTGGCCGAGCGTGGCGCAGCTCTCCAAGTACTGGCCGAGCAGGCGAGTGGCTGCGAAAAGTGTGCTCTTTCCGACGGCCGCAAACAAGTGGTATTCGGTTCTGGAGATTCCAACGCGGATCTCATGTTCATCGGTGAAGGTCCCGGTGCCCAAGAGGATCTCAAGGGACTTCCGTTCGTCGGTCCCGCGGGCGAGCTGCTCACCAAGATCATCAGAGCGATCGATCTCGATCGTAGCCAGGTCTACATCGCGAACATCGTCAAGTGCCGGCCGCCGCGGAATCGCGATCCTGAGGCCGACGAAGTCGCGGCCTGCCGCGGCTATCTCGAGGGCCAGATCGAATTGGTGCGGCCTCGTGTGCTGGTCGCACTGGGCAGGGTCGCAGCCCAAACACTACTCGGTACGGATCTTCCGCTCGGTCGGATGCGAGGGGACTGGTATCAGGTGGCGGACAGACCGCTGCGTGTGACCTATCACCCGGCGGCTTTGCTGCGCAACGCCGCGCTGACGCGACCGGCTTGGGAGGACATGAAGGTCGTTCGCGCGCGTCTCGAGGAGGGTTGACCCTGGAGCGAGACATGGAACAGGGCGCACTGCAACACCAACGGCTCCTGCCGGTGGTGGCGGCGCTCGATGCGCCGATCGTGCAGCTGTGGGGTTGGCCCGGCTGCGACAGGCGCGCCTTTCTCGATCGCCTGCTCGCGGACGACACCACGGGGTGGCTTGCCGTTGCCGATCTCGCGGATCCTTCGGGTCTCGAGGTCCGGCTGGAGGATCTTCGCGATGAGGGTTGCGTCTGCTACCTCACCGAGCACCCGACACGCGCCTCTGTCGACGCATTAGCTGGCAGACTGCTGCCTCGGGAGCGCGTGATCTTCAGCACCGATTCGCCGCTGGCGCTCAGCACGCCGAATCACGTAACGGCGCCCGAGGCGTGGTTTCTCAGTGCCAAAGAAGCGGGCGAGTTGTGGCGCGAGGAAGCCGGAGGCGAGCTTAGCCCGGATGGGCTCGCGGGCCTGGTCTCCGCCAGTGCTGTCTGGCCGCTCGTCTTGAAACTCTGGGCCGCGGATCCCGCGCTCGCAGATGGGGTATCGAATCCCGCCGATCCTCGAGCCTTGGCCGCGACCTCCATCTTCTTCAGAGAACGGGTGTTGGCGGGCATAGGGGACTTCGAAGAGCGGGACCTCGACGTGCCGAGACCGCTGGAGGCCTTTCTGACACAAGGGCCCTACTTTTCGCCTGCGCGTGTCTCTTGCGACGTGTCGTTGCGACTCTTCGGGGTGCCGACGGTAAGTCGGCACAGCGGCGAGGGCGAGAACGAGGGAGTGCGAGTTGACTGGCCCTTCAAGCGCCCGCTGATGATGTTGTCGTTCCTGGCCACGAGACCAACCCGGCAGGCTCCGCGCGAAGAGATGATCGATGCGCTATGGGGAAACTCGACCGAAGACGCGGTTCGGCGAAACCTCCATTCCACCGTGTCCCGACTTCGCCGGACCCGGCGATCCGGCGGCGACTCGATGGAGCGGATCGTGGTTCTCGAAGCCGGTGCGTATCGCCTCGATCCCGAGCTGCGATGGAACGTGGACGTAGAGGACTTCCAGCACTCGATCGAGCTGGGCGCGGCACTCCTGTCTCGGGGCGACGCGGCGGCAGCCGCGCGGAAATGGCGAGCAGCCTGGCGGCTGTACCAGGGACCCTTCATGGGTGGCCATGAAGATCATTGGGCGTTGACGCTGCGCTCAGAGCTTTACGGGAGCTATCTGAGGCTACTCCGAGACCTGGGCGAACTCTACCTCGACCTGGAGGAGCTTGGGGCTGCGGAGGACGCGCTGAGGTCGTTCCTACTCGAGGATCCTTTGGAGGAACGGGTCTACGTATCGATGATGCGGGTCTACGCCGGGCGCGGAAGGCGAGATCTGGTCAACCGGCAGTACGAGCGGCTGCGCTCCGTCTTGAGCACGGAGCTCGGCGTCGAGCCGTCAGCCGACACGCTCGCGGTCTACAACGAGCTGATGGTCTGACTCGCCCGTGCGGCTCGTCTTTCTGACCAATACCTATCCGCCCGGAGACATCTCTGGAGTGGGTGCCCTGGTCTACGAGCTAAGGGCCGAGGCGGCTCGCCAGGGTCACGACGTCTACGTGCTGACCCGCGAGTATGCCAGCCAGGGTGACCGCGCGGTCGTCGGATTGCGGGGCCCGAAACTGCTCTTCCCGCTGACCGTGGCGATTGCCTTCCTGCGTCGCTTCCGAGACCAACCTCCCGATGTGGTCCACGTACACGAGTCGGACGGTGCGTTGGTCGCCATGTCGATCGCCTTTGCCAGGGTGCTAGGGCACCCTCTAGGTCGGTCTCGTCTCGTAGCGACCCTCCAGGTGTCCTATGCCGAAGAACGGCGATCAGTGCGCCCGATCCTCTCGGACGGAGTCGTCGTGTCGAGGCCAACCGGCGACGAGCGTATCTTCGGCTGGGTTCGGGCCCCGATCCTCTCCCTGCTCGGCCGCATCACGGCGCGGTTGGCCGACGCCGTGGTCGCGCCGAGCCGTGCGACGGCCGCGGAGCTGGAGCGGGACTACGGCTGCCGGGTGCGTGAAGTGATACCCAACGGAGTCTTTCCGTTCTCCGCGGTCGAGACACCGCCGCGCCAGAGCAGTGTTCTGTACGTCGGTAGGCTACGGACGAGGAAGGCCGTCGCTGTCTTAATCGAGGCTTTCGCGCTTGTTGCGGGTCGGCATGAGGAGGTCACCCTCGATCTGGTTGGATCAGGGGAGCAAAGCAGAGCGTTGAAGGCACGAGTCGTGGCGCTCGGCTTAGATGCCAGGGTCTGTTTCCGGGGCGCAATGCCGAGAGATCACCTCGCCGTGCTGTATCGCGAGGCCGGAATCTTCTGTCTGCCGTCGATCTACGAGGGCTTTCCGGTCGCGATACTCGAGGCTATGTCCACCGGGTTGCCGGTGGTTGCGACGCGAGTGGCCGGAATCCCGGAGGCAGTGCTTGACGGAGAGACGGGCTACGTCGTGGAGCAGGAGAGCGCGACACAACTGGCGGATGGCCTGGCGCGTCTGTTGGAGGACGAGGCGCTGAGGATGAGAATGGGGGCCGCAGCCCGGCGGCGTTTCGACGAGGAGTATGCGATCGATCGGATCACGACCGCGCACCTCGATCTCTTTCGCGATCTGCTCCAAGCGTGAGCGCTGGGAGTCTACTAGGAGTCGACCCAGTAGTTCGGAGCTTCTTTGGTGATGACGACATCGTGGGCATGGCTTTCGCGATGTCCAGCAGATGTGATCCGGAGCATCCGTACATCGGTCCGGAGCGCCTGGATCGAGGCGCAACCCGAAAGGCCCACCCCCTGGCGAAGGCCACCCGTGAGCTGCTCGACCATCTGATGGAGGCTGCCCTTGAAGGGAACCATCCCCTCGATACCTTCCGGCACCAGCTTCTGCAGACTTTCGTCCTCGCGCTGGAAGTAGCGCTCCGCACTTCCCTTGGTCATGGCCGAGAGCGATCCCATCCCGCGGTGAGCCTTGTAGCTGCGCCCCTGGTAGAGGATGGTCTCGCCGGGGCTCTCTTCAGTGCCGGCGAGGAGCGAGCCGATCATCGCCGAGCTCGCGCCGCAGGCGAGAGCCTTGGTCACGTCGCCCGAGAACCGAATACCGCCGTCGGCGATGATTGGGATCTCCTTGTGCGCGGCGACTGCGGCGCACTCGAGAATCGCGGTGACTTGGGGCACGCCGGCGCCGGTGACGACGCGGGTCGTGCAGATGCTGCCGGGACCGATGCCGACTTTGATGCCGTCGACGTCGCGGTCCGCGAGATCCTTCGCGCCCTTCGCGGTGGCGACGTTGCCGGCGATGATCGGAGTATCGGCGAACGTCTCCCGCAGAGTGGCGACGGCGTCGAGAACGCCGCGGCTGTGGGCGTGGGAGGAGTCGAGCACCAGAACGTCGGCCTTCGCGTCGACCAACGCCCCGGCCCGATCGAGGAAGTCGCCAGAGGCACCGATCGCGGCCGCGACCCGAAGTCGCCCCAGATCGTCCTTGCAGGCATTGGGGTACTGGGTCATCTTCTGGATGTCCTTGACGGTGATCAGCCCCTTGAGGTTGCCTTCGTCGTCGGTTACCAGAAGCTTTTCGATGCGATGGCGGTGCAGCTCGGCCTTGGCTTCTTCGAACGTAGTCCCGAGCGGTACGGTGATTAGGTTCTCGCGTGTCATCAGCTCGTCGATCCGCCGATCGAGGCGGGTTTCGAAGCGCAGATCGCGGTTGGTGAGGATCCCCACTAGGTGCCCGTCACCGTCGGTCACCGGTACGCCGGAGATCTTGTACGAGGCCATCACCTCGAGCGCCTCCGAGATTCGCTGCTCGGGCTGCATGGTGATCGGGTCGACGATCATTCCTGCCTCGGAGCGCTTGACCTTGTCGACCTCCCGCGCCTGCGCCTCGATCGACAGGTTCTTGTGGATGACGCCGATGCCGCCTTCCTGGGCGAGCGCAATCGCGAGGCGAGACTCGGTTACGGTGTCCATCGCAGCCGACAGGATCGGAATCTGAAGGCTTATCCCGCGGCACAGGCGCGTCGAGAGGTCGACCTCGTTCGGATGCACCTCCGACATTCCGGGCGCGATCAGAACGTCGTCGAAGGTGAGAGCGAGGGTCAGATCGTCCGCGGTCATCTTGTCTCCAGGGTCGCGGTCAGGTGGCTGCGTGGACCTTGCCGTGGCACTTCTTGTACTTCGTGCCCGAGCCGCAGGGACAGGGGTCATTGCGACCGATTTTGTCGCCGTCCCTCACGACCGTCTGAGGCTTCGCCGGCCGCGGCGGGCCTGGCGGCATCCCGCCCGCCACAGCACCATCAGGGCCGGCGGGGGCGGGACCCGCTCCTAGATCTCCGGGCTGCTGCCCAAGCTGAAAACGCGGTTTCGCCGCCATGGCGGCGCGGCGTCGGCGCTGCTCCTCCATCTGTTCTGGACTGACGGGCTCCAGGCGATAGAGGGTCTTGAGGATGGTGTCCTCGATGCGCTCCTTCATTTCCTGGAAGAGCTCGTAGCTCTCGCGCTTGTACTCGTTCTTCGGGTCCTTCTGCGCGTAGCCGCGCAGCCCGACGCCCTCCTTGAGGTGGTCGAG
>JAYZDP010000070.1:0-13341 GCA_036337765.1 Acidobacteriota bacterium | reverse complement strand
AAGGCCCTCGAGACTAGTATCTCGAAGCGCCTCGCCGCGACCGGCGCCGTCTGATCCTGGTCGACCGACTCGGGTTTCCCGCCAAGACCTGCGTACCCGTGGAGCCCCGTTGCGTGCAGCCGTGACTACCGCGGCCCCGTTAACATAGGGCGCATGACGCGTCTGCTCGTCATCCTGGCAGTCGTGCTCCTGGTCTGGGTGGGGACCCAGCGCTTCTTTGCGGCCTTTCTCCGCAGCCCCGAGGGGCGCCAGCTCGCCGCGCTGTGGCGCCTGTTCGGAGGAGCCGGGCAAACTGCTACGCCCCGAGCTGGTGCGAGTACGCGCGAGAGTCAGTCAGATCCCTCCCAGCTCGTGCGTTGCGCGCGATGCAACACCCACGTACCGGTGAACCGGGCCCTGCGATCACCGCGAACGGACGGGTCCTACTGCTCTCAGGAATGTGTGGACGCGGCCGAGAGCGCTTGAGCAAAAGACGCGCACTGGCGCAGGTCGCGGTGCCCCTGCCCCTGGCGGGATCTCTGACCTACTCGGTGCCGGCGAAGCTGCGAGCCGACGTGGCGGTGGGGGCCCGCGTCCGGGTGCGGGTGGGGAAGCGCAAGCTCACCGGAGTCGTAGTCGGTTTCGCGGACCACCCTCCTGACGGTGTGTCGCTGCGCGACATCGAGAGCCTGCTCGACGCCGGACCTCTGGTGGACTCGGCACTGCTCGACCTGGCGCGCTTCGTCAGCGAGTACTACCTCGCTCCGCTAGGCGAGGTGCTGCGTAGCATGGTGCCCTCGAAGCTGCCTCCCTGGGGAACCTTGGCGGTGTCACTGACCCGCCGGGGTGCCTTCGCCGCTCCGCGCTCGGACAGTGAGGCAGCCGTCGTCGAGGCACTCCTTACCGGCGGCGCTCAATCCGTCTC
Source organism: Acidobacteriota bacterium (assembly GCA_036337765.1). GTDB lineage: Bacteria > Acidobacteriota > Thermoanaerobaculia > Multivoradales > Multivoraceae > JAYZDP01. The sequence goes on along the minus strand of JAYZDP010000070.1, from coordinate 12,437 downwards.
GACGCTGGCGGGCGAGACCGGTGTCGAGCGCGAAGCCATCCGCGAGCTGATCGAGCGGGGTTGGCTCAAGCCCGAGGGGCAGAGGCGACGCGCGGGCGGACGCTTCCGCGCGGCGGTCGAACTGCCCGTCGGCGATCTGGACGCCCAGTTCGAGATCTGCGGCCGGTCGAAGAAGGGGCGCACGGTGGTCGAGTATCTCGCCGGCCTCGGCCGACCCGCCACGGTACGCGAGGTCGCAGCTGCGTGCGACTGCGGCCAGGCGGTGATCCGACGCCTGGTGAAGCTCGGCGCGTTGCGCAGTTTCACACAGATCGAGCGGCTCGATCTCGAGCGGCACATGACCACCGCCCGCCCGGTTGAGGAGTTCGAGCTCACGCCCGAACAGCAAACGTCACTCGCCGCGCTGGAAGAGGTCATCGAGGCGCGTCAGTACGGAGCTTTCGTGTTGCACGGGGTCACCGGCTCGGGCAAAACCGAGGTCTTCCTGCGCGCGACTCAGCGGGTCCTCGAACAAGGTCGGGGCGTACTGCTTCTGGTCCCCGAGATCTCGCTGGTGCCAGCGCTCGGCGCCGAGGCTCGGCGCCGCTTCGGCGATCGGCTGGCGGTCATGCACTCAGCGATGGCGGACTCCGAGCGCTGCCAGGAGTGGGAGCGCGCCAGGTCGGGCGAGGCCCGTGTTGTCCTGGGCCCGCGCTCAGCGGTGTTCGCGCCGATCGAGAACCTTGGCCTGGTCGTAGTCGACGAGGAGCACGACTCGGCCTACAAGCAGGAGCACGTTCCTCGCTACAACGCTCGCGACATCGCGGTGGTGCGCGCCCGCGCCGCCGGCGCGGTGGTCGCCTTGGCGTCGGCGACCCCGAGCTTCGAGAGTCGCCGCAACGTCGAGACTATGAAGATGACGCCGCTACTCCTCCCCAGGCGCGTCGCCGGCGCCAGGATGCCGGAAGGCATTCTGGTCGATCTGCGCAAGGAGGCGATGGAGGATCGGCAGGCCGGAGAGATCCGCTTCTCGCAGCGCCTGCTGCGAGAGATGGACGAGGCATTGGCGGATCGTGAGCAGATCATCCTGCTACGCAACCGTCGCGGCTACGCGCCCGTACTCTTGTGCCGAGCCTGCGGCGAGAAGCTGCCGTGCAACGAATGTGGCCTGCCGCGGACCCTACACCGCCGAGACGCGCGCCTGGCTTGTCACTACTGCGGCTCGTCGCGGCCCGTACCGCATGCCTGTCCGGGGTGTGGCGACGCCGCGCTGGAGCCGATCGGTGCCGCCACCGCACGGATCGAGGAGCGCGTGCGCGAGCTGTTTCCCGACGTGCCAGTCGATGTTCTGGATCGCGACGCGGTACGGCGAATCGGTGGCGCAGCCGCCGTGCTCGAACGATTCGGCAGCGGCCAGACGCGAATTCTCATCGGTACCCAGATGGTCTCGAAGGGGCATCACTTTCCGCAGGTGGGGCTGGCCGCGGTGCTGTCAGCCGACAGCTATCTGTCGTTTCCCGACTTTCGCGCCGTCGAACGCACCTACGCCCTGCTAACGCAACTGGCTGGCCGAGCCGGGCGTGGATCTCCGGCAAGCGGCCGTCCGGGAAGGGTCGTGATCCAGACCTTCTACCCCGAGCACTACGCGATCCAGGCGGCGCTCGCCCACGACGACCAGGCGTTCGCCGAGGAGGAGATGCGCTTCCGTAGGGTGTTTCACTATCCGCCCTACACCAGGCTCACTCAACTGATCTTCAAGGGGCGAGATCGCGCGTCCACCTGGCAGCGCACCGAGGCCTTCCATCGCCGTCTTCTCGCTCACGCCCTGGCTGCCCAGACGCGCTTCGCCGGGCCCGCCGCGGCGGCCCTGGAACGTCTCAAGGGGGAGTGGCGCTTCCAAATCCTGATCCGGCATCCTTCGAGCGGGAAGCTGCGCCGACTGGTCGAAGACTGTCTGGCCGAAGAGGGGCTTGGCGACCTGATAGTGGACGTCGATCCGCAAGATCTCTTTTGAGCCCGCTAGGCCCCGGCGTTCTTTACCGGCCCGCGGGGCTTTGTTAGGTTGCATCCATGGCGAGCCCCGGTAGTGCATTCGAAGAGCCGCTGGAAGAGCTGCGTCGCCGCATCGAGGAGCTCGAGGCCTTCCCAGAAGAGAGCAAGGCCCAGCGCGAGCTGGCGAAGCTTCGGAAGCAGCTTCACAAAACCACCTCGCAGGTCTTCCGTGGCCTGGACGCCTGGCAGAAAACCCTCGTCGCGCGCCACTTCGACCGCCCCTACGTCCTCGACTACGTCAACGGCATGATGTCGGACTTCGTCGAGCTTCACGGTGACCGTGCCTTCGGCGACGACCCATCGATCGTCGCAGGCCTGGCCACGTTTCGCGGGCGCACCATCGCCGTCGTCGGGCACGAGAAGGGGCGCGGCACCAACGAGCGTATCCACCGCCAGTTCGGACAGGCACGCCCCGAGGGCCACCGCAAGGCGCTACGCGTCATGCAGCTCGCGGCACGCTTCGGCAAACCGGTCGTCACCTTCATCGACACTCCGGGCGCCTATCCAGGCAGGGGCGCCGAGGAGAGAGGGCAGGCCGAGTCGATCGCCCGCAACCTGATAGAGATGTCCGGGCTCGAGGTCCCGATCGTCGCCATCATCACCGGCGAAGGGTGGAGCGGCGGCGCGCTCGCGCTCGGCGTGGCCGACCGGGTGATGATGCTCGAATACGCCGTGCACTCGGTGATCACCCCCGAGGGCTGCGCCGCCATTCTGTGGCGCGATCAGGACAAGAAGGCCGAAGCCGCCCGCGCGATGCGAATCACCGCCGGCGAGCTGGTCGAGCTCGACGTCATCGACGAGGTGATTCCCGAACCGCTCGGCGGCGCCCAGGCAGATCACGAAGAGGCCTTTCGACTAGTCGGGGATCGACTCGACCGCACGCTGCGGGCGCTCGAACGCCTCAAGCCAACGGAGCTGGTCAAGCGGCGCTACGACCGCTTCAGGCGACTGGGCGTGTACGAGGAGGGCTGATCTCGCGCGCGCCATCGTTGTGGGTGCCGCAGCCGGTGCCCCCGTCCGCCGAGACACTCCTCGCCGCGGGCGTCGCACCGCGCCTGGCACCGCTTCTTGCACGACGCGGAGTCGAGACCGAAGAAGCCGCGCGACGCTTTTTTTCACCGTCGCTAGAAGATCTTCACGATCCCTTCCTGATGCTCGGCATGGATCGGGCCACGGCGCGGCTGCGCTCCAGTCGAGACACCGGTGAGAAGGTGGCGATCGTCGGCGACTACGACGTGGACGGCGTGACCGGAACCGCCCTGCTGACGGTGGTTCTGAGGGCCTGCGGCATCGACGTCGAGCCCGTACTACCAAACCGGCTGGTCGACGGCTATGGGTTTCAGGAGACTCAGGTACACAAGGCGCGAGGGCTGGGCTGCACTCTGATCGTCACTGTCGACTGCGGCACGACGTCGACCCCAGCGGTCGCGGCCGCCCAACAGGCGGGCATCGACGTCGTCGTCACGGACCATCACATCCCATCGCCCGACCTGCCCCAGCACGCCATCCAGATCAACCCGCGCCAGCAGGGGTGCGAGTATCCGTTCCGCGATCTGTCGGGGGTCGGTCTCGCGCTCAAGCTCGGCCAGGGTGTGGCCGCGGTCTGCGGGCGGGAGCTGCCGACTACTGCCTTGCTACGCGTGGCGTGTCTCGGCACGATTGCCGATCTCGTACCGTTGGTGGGGGAGAACCGTGTGATCGCCTCACTGGGACTCGAGGCTTTGCGACGGACCCGCTCCTGCGGACTGCGCGCCCTGATCCGCAACGCTCGGCTGACACCGCCGTTTCGTGCCAGCGACGTCGGCTTCCGTCTCGGACCGCGGATCAACGCCGCGGGGCGGCTGTCGACGCCGGACCACGCCCTCGAGCTGCTATTGACGCGCGACCCGGACCGCGCCAGCGAGCTCGCCGACGAGCTGGAACAGTGCAATACCGCGCGCCGAGCGGAGGAGCACAAGGTGGTCGAGGAGGCACGCGCGGCGATCGACGAGCGCGATGAGCTGCCGGGCATTCTTGTCGAGTGGGCCGAGGGCTGGCACCGCGGGGTGGTCGGCATCGCCGCTTCGCGCATCGCCAGGCAGTTTCATCGCCCCACGTTGCTGCTGGCCGTCCAGGACGATCTGGCCGTCGGTTCCGGTCGCAGCATCCCTGGTATCGCGCTCTACGACTTCCTAAAACAATGGGACGCCGAGCTCGATCGCTTCGGCGGTCACCCCCAGGCGGTCGGTATGACCGTCGCGCGCAATCGATTGGAGAGCTTACGCGCTGCCTGGGAGCAGGCCGCGAAATGGCCCGAGGAAGTGCTCCAGCGTCGCTACGAGTACGAGCTAGAGCTGAAGCCGGAAGAAGTCGACCAGGCGCTGTTCGACGAGCTCAACACCTTCCAGCCGCACGGCATGGGGAATCCCCACCCGGTGCTGAGGGTCGGGCCGCTGGAGGTCCAGGGCGGCATCAAGGTGTTCGGCCAAGGGCATCGCAAGGCACGGGCCGTCGGCCCCAACGGCGGTGACGTTCGCCTGCTGGCGTGGACGCGCGACGAGGCGAGCATGGTCTCGCTCGAGGGAACCTTCGAAGTGCTCGGCCAGCTCGAGTGGGACAGCTACTCTCAGGTGCCGGTCTTCGAGGTCACGGACTCTCGCCCGGCGGCGTAGAATCGTAGATGGTCATGCGGGCCCATACGGTCATCGTGCGCTCGTTGCGCGTAGTCCTCGCCCTCGGCTTCGTCGGTGCCCTGGGGGTGGTAGGGCTCTATCTCTTCGGTCGCGAGGGCAGACCCGACTCGACGGAGGCAGGCGCGATGCCAACTCCACAGGAGCTGGAGGAGGAGTTCACCGTCATTTCCGAGGGCTTCGAGTTCGCGCTCACCCGCGGTGACAAGGTCATTTTTGAGATCTCCGGCGACGAGCAGCGCGCGGCACGCGACGGCCGCGTCTTTCTCGAAAACGTCTTCATCTCGATGGACCGCGGCGACGGCACCTACCAGGTCGAGGCGCAGCAGGCGCTTTACAATCCGCGCAACCAGGACTCACGGCTCGAGGGCGGCGTGGTGCTCAGAGGCGGCAGCGGGCTGAGCATCCAGAGTGACTGGCTGCGTCTCGAGGGTGAGGGGCGCGAGGTGCTGGCACGCGGCGGCGTGCGCTTTCGTTCGCGGCGCCAGTTCCAGGGACGCTCCGACGAGCTAGTCGCCAACCTCGACGACCACGGCCTTCGTCTCTCGGGCAACGTCAACGTGCGGACCCTCAAGGGGGCGAAGACTCCCATCCGAATGGAGACCGAGGAGCTCGAGTACTCGGAGCAGGAGGGACGCGTCAACGCGCGAGGTGGGGTGTCGTTTCAGTCCGAGCGGGAGCGGCTCGAGGCAGACGACCTGACGGTCACCTTCGATCCCGAGACGCGAGAGGTTTCCGAGATCGAGCTGATCGGCAGCGTCGAAGCCGACATGGGCGCCGGCGGAGTGCTAGAGGAGGGGGCCTCCGCGGACGGGACTCGCGAGTTCGCGCCAGAGCAGACCCCACCACCCATTGGCGGTCCGAACAGTCTGAGGATGAGCGGGGATCGCCTTCACATGAGCTTCGACGGGATCAGCGGCGACCCAATGGGGTTGCTTCTCATCGGCACTACCAGCCCGGCCGTGATCGAGCAGGAGCAGGCGGACGGCACGCATGCACGCATGCACGTCAGGTCTCTCAGCGGCGTTTTCGAAGGCGGCGTGCTCACCGCCGGCGAGCTCGGCGGACCGTTGCGCATCGTGCAGGCCGAGCCCGCCACGACCCCGCGACGGGCGGGTGCCGATCAGGGAGTGGTGCGCTTTCACAGCGACACCGGCCAGCTCGCCACCCTCGACCTGCTCGGCGAGGTCAGCCTCAGCGAAGAGGAGATCCAGGCCACCGGGGACGAGGCCTTCATCGAGTTCTCCACCGGGCGGGTCGAGATCGTCGGTGACCCCGCGCGTGCCGTTCACGCCAAGGGCACCCTAGAAATGCCACGCCTCGTATTTCAACGCGGCACCGGTCTGGTACACGCACACCAAGGCGTGAAGGTGATCCTCGACCGAGGAGGGGAGGCGATCGGTGGGCTGTCGGTCGGTGGCCGCGAGAGCGAAGAGCCGGTCTACGTCGAAGCCGACGAGATACTCCTGTACTCAGATCCGGATTCGGCACTGTTCCGTGGCCAAGTCCGTGCCTGGCAGGGCACGACCACGCTCTTCACCGACGAGCTGCGGGGATCGCCCGAGCCGTATCAGCAACTCGCGGCTGTGGGCAACGTTCGCACCTTGGTCGTGCCGCAGCCCGAGGACGACGCGGCCCCAGAGCCGGCACCCCAGCCGGTAGTGGCGCAGGGCGATTCGACCGGCGACGGGGACACCGAAGGCGAAGCCGACAGCGAGGGGAGTGGGCCGGCACCGCTGCCGACCGGCCCCATGAACATCACCGCCGACGAGATGACCTACATGGAAGGCGAGAACCGGGTGGTCTACCGCGGTTCGGTACAGGCGGTGCGCGACTGGGCTGCGCTCGAGTGCGAGGAGCTCTCGGTGATCCTCGACGAGGAGACCAACGAGGCGCGCCAGATGCTTCTCCAGCGCGAGGTGCGAATCGACGATGGCTTCAACAAACGAGTACTTGAGGGTGAGCGGGCCCTGTACGCCCCCAATGGGACCGAGATTGAGCTCTTCGGCGACCCCGTTAAGGTCGACGACGGCAAGGGCGGAATGATGGAAGGCGGCCGCCACTTCCTCTATGACTTCGAGACCGGCGGCATGCGTCTGACATCTCGCGAGGCCAACGTGGCGCCGTGACCGAGACGAGGGGAAACGACGGGGAGCGGCTCGTAGCCCGCGACCTTCGGAAGGTCTATCGCGGCCGCGCGGTAGTCGACGACGTGTCGATCGACGTCACACCAGGCGAGGTGGTGGGACTGTTGGGTCCCAACGGTGCCGGCAAGACGACCACTTTCTACATGGTCGTAGGCCTCACTCCTCCCGACGCCGGCCAGGTCGTGCTCGACGACGAAGACATCACTTCGCTGCCCATGTACCTGCGTGCCAAGCAGGGCATCAGCTACCTGCCGCAAGAGCCTTCGGTCTTTCGCCGCATGAGCGTCGAGGACAACCTCAAGTGCATCTTCGAGACCCTCAATCTCAACGCCGTAGAACGGCGCCGGAGAATCGAGCAGCTCCTGGCCGAGTTCGGCCTCACGCGGGTGCGAAAGACCATGGGCTACAACCTGTCGGGAGGCGAGAGGCGGCGAGTGGAGATCGCCAGAGCGCTCTCGATCAACCCCAGCTACCTGCTCCTGGACGAGCCGTTCGCCGGCATCGACCCGATCGCCGTCGAGGACATCCAGGGTATTATCAAACACTTGAAGTCGATGGGAATCGGGGTCCTAATAACGGACCACAACGTGCGCGAAACCCTCAAGATCACCGACCGCGCGTACATCATCAACGATGGCAGCATCCTGCGCAGCGGCGATCCTCAAGATCTGTCGGTAGACCCAGAGGTCCGCAAGATCTATCTCGGCGACGAGTTCTCACTCTAGCTGGCGCACAACCGATGGCTCTCGAACAGAAGCTCTCGCTCAGGCTCAGCCAGAAGCTGGTGATGACGCCTTCGTTGCAGCAGGCGATCAAGCTGCTGCATATGACGCGGCTCGAGCTCGAGACTGCTCTGACCGAGGAGTTGGTGGAGAACCCGGTTCTGGAGGAGCGCGAGGACAGCAGCGAAGAGACGGAAACGGAGACCCCAGAGAGCGAGGAGTCGGAGCCGGCCCAGGAAGCCACTGCCGAAAGCGCGACGGCGGAAGCCAGCGAAGCCGAGGCAGAGGCCGACGATCGGGCCGCGCTCGACGAGATCGATCTGGACGCGTTCTTCCGCGACTCGTGGGAAAGCCCGTCCACTCCGAACGTCTTCGAGGCCCACGAATCGGTCCCGCTCGAGAACCGCCTGGCGCGCGAGCCCGATCTCTACGATCACCTGCTCTTCCAGTTGCACATGGCGGAGAACGATCCCTCGACGCGAGAGCTCGGCGAGCTCTTGATCGGCAACCTGGATCCAGATGGCTTCCTCGTGGCGTCGACCATGGACATCGTCGACATGAGCCGCGACAACGGCTCGGTCACGTACGACGAAGCCGAGGTCGAGGCCGCGATTCGCTATCTGCAGACCTTCGATCCGTCGGGCGTGGCCTGCCGTGACCTCCGGGAGAGCTTGCTACGGCAGCTCGAGGCTCAGGCAATCGACGAGGACTCCCTGACGTACCGGGTCGTTCGCGACCATTGGAACCTGTTCCTGAAGCGACGGTTCCCGCAGCTCGCCAAGGTGCTCGGGGTTCCGCTCGCCGAGCTCGAGCCTACGGTCGATCAGATCAGCGCTCTCGACACCAAACCCGGTCGCCGCTTCTCGACCGAACGAACGCACTACGTCGAGCCCGATGTGTTGATCGTCAAGGTCGGCGACGACTACCTGATTCAGCTCAACGACGACGGCCTGCCGCGGCTGCAGATCTCACGCAAGTACCGTCAGCTGCTCGCGCAGTGGCGCGCGGACAAGAGCCAAACCGAGGCCCAGGCATACGTCAAGGACAAGATGCGATCGGCGATCTGGCTGATCAAGAGCCTGGATCAGCGCCAGCGGACGATCTACAAGGTCGCCGATTCGATCCTTCGACAGCAGCGCGAGTTCCTCGATCGAGGGCTCGACTTTCTGCGCCCGATGGTGCTGCGCGACGTGGCCGAGGACATCGGTATGCACGAGTCGACAGTCAGCCGCGTGGTGTCGAACAAGTACATTCACACCCCGCGCGGCCTGTTCCCGATGAAGTTCTTCTTCCATTCGGGCATCGACCGTGAATACGGCGACGATATCTCGTCGCTGACCGTCAAGCGCAAGATCCAGCACCTCGTCGCCGACGAGGATCGGAAGCGTCCGCTCTCGGACTCTGAGCTCATGCGTGTACTGAACCGCGAAGGAATCCACATCGCGCGGCGGACGGTTGCCAAGTACCGCGACGAGCTCGGCATCCCCTCGTCCACGGATCGCAAGCAGATCTTCTAGGCATGTCTCTGGCCACGCTCATCGATTCTGCCCTGGTCTTCACGGATCTCGAGAGCGGTAGCCAGGAGGCCCTGCTGCGCTCGCTGTCGGAGAAGGTGGCGGCGGCGGGTGCGGTACCGAGCTCGGAGCGCCTTTACGAGAAGCTCGCCGAGCGCGAGCATCTGGGCTCTACCGCCGTGGGGCGAGGAATCGCGATACCGCACTGCAAGCTCTCGCGGCTAGAGAAAGTCGTCCTCGCGGTCGGCAAGGCTTGCAAAGCTCTGCAGATCGAGGGGCCCGACACCGAGCCCGTAGGCCTGTTCTTCGTACTCATCTCCCCCGAGAAGGACCCGGCCGCCCACCTCAAGGGACTGGCTTCGATCTCGAGGTGGGTGCAATCGAAGGCAAATCTCGAGCGACTACGTCGCGTACGCTCGAAGGAGGACCTGGTTGACTGCCTCCGGATCGACTCCGAAAACGGTCAGTGATTCCCAGGATCACGTCGCGGTAGACGAGCTGCTGGGCGACGAGCTGGCGGATCTCAAGCTCGAGGTCCTCTGCGGTGCGGCCCACCTCGACAATCAGGTCACCAACCCGAGGGTGCAAAAGCCAGGGCTTGCGTTCGCGGGCTACTACCCGTACATCAAGCCCGGGCGGGTGCAGATCGTCGGCGAGAGCGAGCTGGCCTACGTCAAGACACTGTCGACAGAGACCCGAGCCGAACGGTTCCGTCAGATAGCTCACCTCCCGGTACCGGTTTTCATCTTCACCAAGGGCCTTCCCGCGCTCGACGAGTTCCTCGATCTGTGTCGCGCGCATGGCCGGCCGGTGCTGCGGTCCCCGAGGCTCTCCTCCGTGGTGATCCAGCGCATCGGCTACTTTCTCGAGGAGCACCTGGTGCCCTCGACTACGGTCCAGGGCGTGCTGGTCGAAGTTTTCGGCCTCGGCGTGCTGCTGGTGGGAAAGAGCGGCATCGGCAAGAGCGAAGCGGGCTTGACGCTGATCACCCGCGGGCACAGTCTGGTCAGCGACGATCGGGTCCGCATCCGGCGCTACCCGAACGACGAGCTCATCGGCCACGGGGCCGAGCTGCAGCAACACCACATGGAGCTGCGCGGCATCGGCATCATCAACGTCAAGGACCTGTTCGGCCTCGCCGCCATCCGCCAGCGCAAGTCGATCGATCTGGTCGTCGAGCTCGAGCACTGGGAACCCGGTGAAACCTACGACCGCCTCGGGCTCGACGAGAGCGTCTACCGCATCCTCGACTCGCCTTGTCCGTACATCCGAATGCCGGTAGCGATCGGGCGCAACGTGGCAATCCTGGTCGAGATCGCTGCGCGCAACCACGTGCTCAAGCTCCAGGGGCACTTCTCGGCCCAGGAGTTCGCGCGCTCCCTGCAGGAACAGCTCGAACGCAACCGCGATCAGGACATTGAGCATGCCGAAGACCCCGCTAGTTAAGCTCGTCCTCGTCACCGGGCTGTCGGGATCCGGCAAGAGCACGGTGGGGAAGTGCTTCGAGGATCTCGGCTACTACTGCTTAGACAACCTGCCGCTGACGCTGTTGCGAGAGCTTCTGTCCTCTCCTGAGGAGCACCTCGATGACAAGGATCGGGTCTGCGTCGTCACCGACGTCCGCGCCACTGGGCTCGCCCGCGAGCTACCGGAGCTATTGGCCGATGTCGACCAAAACAAGCTCCAGGCGACAGTGCTGTTTCTCGACGCCTCCGATGAGACGCTGCTGCGCCGATTCTCAGAGACTCGGCGACGCCATCCGCTCACTGAGATGGCTGAAGGGCCACGTCGCCTGATCGATGCCATCGCCGAGGAGCGACGGCTATTGACTGAGCTGCGCGGAGCAGCCGACGTGATATTCGACACCAACGATTGGTCGATACACGACATCCGTCGAAAAGTCGTGGAAAGCTTCGGCGACGACGACGTTGCCAACCCTCAGATGGTGGTCTCACTGGTCAGCTTCGGGTTCAAGCACGGCATTCCCTACGGTACGGACCTGCTGTTCGACGTTCGCTTTCTCACCAATCCCCACTTCGACCCCGACCTGCGCCCGAAGACCGGAATGGACCCCGAAGTCGTCGCCTTTCTCGAGACCGAGAGCGACTTCCCCGAGACCGTCGATAGGCTCTGGGACCTGCTCTCGTTCCTGCTGCCACGCTTTCGCAAGGAGGCGCGTAGCTACCTTTCGATCGCGGTAGGCTGCACGGGAGGTAAGCACCGCTCAGTCGCGGTCTGCGACCATTTGAGCGAGAGGCTGCACGAGGCGGAGATACCGGTGCGCCTCGACCATCGCGACATCGCCCGGCCCTGACATTGATCAAGAAGCTCATCGTCAGCCACGGCCAGTTCGCCGCCCACCTCGTGCACGCAGCCCGGCGTATCCACGACGAGCCGCTCGGCGACATCTCCGTCCTGTGCCTCGACTGGGATATCTCACTGGAGAAGGCACAGCACCAGGTAGGCGAGTTTCTCGACGAGATCGGCCGCGAAGACGGCATCCTCATCCTCACCGACGTCTTCGGCGCCACTCCCTCGAACGCCTGCAAGCCCCATCTCGAGAAGGGCAGGGCGGAGATGGTGACCGGGGTGAACCTGCCGATGGTGATCCGGCTGGGCGCCCTGCAGCAGCAGCCAGAGGACCTCAGTGAGCTCGCCGAATGGACGCTCACTAAGGCGATCAAGAGCGTCGTTCATCTCGACTCGCCCCCGGAGCCAAGAAGAGAGGGAGGCGATGGTTGAATCCGAGGTGAAGATCGTCAACCGTCTCGGCCTGCACGCTCGGGCCGCGGCGAAGCTCGTTCATCTCGCGTCCGGGTTCGGAGCCGACATCCGGATCCTGAGCAGCGGGGAGGACGTCGACGCGAAAAGCATGCTGGGCGTGCTCCTGCTCGCGGCGACCCAGGGCACGCAAGTGCTCATCCGCTGCGAGGGCCGCGACGAGAACGAGGCTCTGACCGCTCTTGTGGGCCTCATCGCCAACCGCTTCGGAGAAGGCAAGTGAGCACCAGCCACCGCGCCATGGTCACGCTCGCCGGAACCGGCGTGTCAGGGGGTATCGCGATTGGCCGCGCGGTCTGCATCGCCGATGCCGGCGACGACGTGCTGCGATTCCAGCTTGCCGACGAAGAGATCGAGACCGAGATGGAGCGCTTCGCTCAGGCACAGGTGTTCGCGGTCGCGGAGCTGCGGAACGCTCAGGCAGAAATGGGGCGGGTAGTCGGGACTGATCTAGCGGGCATCCTCGAAGCCCAGGCGATGCTGCTCGAAGACCGCTCTTTTGGCGGCCGGATCACGGCCCGCATCCGCGGTCGCCAGGTCAACGCGGAGTGGGCGGTGCTGAAGGAGTGCGAA
>JAYZDP010000069.1:0-14122 GCA_036337765.1 Acidobacteriota bacterium | reverse complement strand
GTGTTCGACTTCGAGACCGTGTAGATCTGGTCGTAGACCGCCTGCATCTCGTGCGAGCGGCCAACGATATTCGTCGGCTGAAAGCGGTCGCGGAGCTCGGCGCGGAGCTGCTCGTTCTCGGCTGCCAATCGGTCTCGCTCCTCTTCGGCGAGTCGGCGGACCTTGACCGCCTGAGCGAGGATCGAGGCGACGATCTGCAACAGGCGCAGGTCCTCGTCGAGGTCGATCCCGGGGTCGTAGGCGCGGTCGACGCTGAGAGCGCCGAATACCTCGCTGCCCGACTTGACCGGTACACACAGGAACGACACATCTGGACTCTTGCCGCGCTGGGTGCGGTCAAGGAAGACCGGTGACTCGCTGGTGCGTGGAATCATCATCGGCTCACCGCTCTCGACGACTTTTCCGGTCACGCCCTCGCCCAGTTTGTAGCGGCCCGCGCCCACCTGCTGGGCCGACATCCCCTGTGCGAGATCGATCGAAATGTCCCCGGTCTGACGGTTCAAGAGCGTCACGGTGCCGTGCAACAGGCCCATGTGCTCCGCGAGCGCCTCTAGAACCGGCTGGATGACCTGCGCCACCTGCGGATGCTGATCGAGGATGCCGCTGACCCGGTACAGGAGCTTGAGCTCTCGGACCTCACGTCCGTCAGCCATTGGCTTGGATTCGCTCGATGTGTCCGACATTCCTGTCTTTTTGTCTTCCAGAAAGCACGCGAGTGTAGCTGCCGAAGTCGAGAACCGCAACTTTGTCGCAATACCATCAGCGAAACAGAGGACGTTTCGGCACCGGTCCGCCCGTGCCTTGACACCTCGTGAGTGCACTCGTAGCATTCCGCCTCCAAATGCGAATCGCTCGAACTTTGACCGTACTCAAGAAGCGGGGGCTCAAGAAGCGTTCAGACACATCGTCTGGATGAGCAGAGTTTCCCCACCGACAGCGACCTAGGAAAACCGGCCATCCAGAGGATGCGCCGGTTTTTTTCTTGTAGGGAAGAGCGCCGCCACCAGACAGGACGACCAGCCATGGGACTCGACAACTTCGCCATCATCGAATCGACTCTCCGCGAGGGGGAGCAATTCGCCAACGCCTTCTTCGAGACCGACCAGAAGGTCGAGATCGCGACCATGCTCGACGAGTTCGGCGTCGAGTACCTGGAGGTCACCTCGCCGGCAGCGAGCCCGGGCAGTCGCACCGATTGTGAGGCGATCGCCAAGCTCGGGCTGAGAACGAAGATCCTCACCCACACCCGCTGCACCCTGAGCGACGCGCGCCTGGCTGTCGAGACGGGAGTCGACGGATTGGACGTTCTCTTTGGCACCTCGAGCCTGCTGCGTGAGTTCTCGCACGGCAAGGAGATCCCAGAGATCATCGAGGCGGCCATCGAGGTGGTGCAGTACATCAAGGCCGAGGGGCTCGAGGTGCGCTTCTCTTCCGAAGACTCGTTTCGCAGCGACCTGGTCGATCTACTCAGTGTCTATCGGGCCGTCGACAAGATCGGCGTTGATCGGGTCGGCATCGCCGACACCGTCGGGGTCGCCGATCCGCGCCAGGTCTTCGACACCGTGCGCACCCTGCGCCGGGTGGTGCACTGCGACATCGAGTTTCACGGCCACAACGACACCGGCTGTGCCATCGCCAACGCTTTCTGCGCCTTAGAGGCCGGTGCGACGCACGTCGACACCTCGGTGCTCGGCATAGGCGAGCGCAACGGCATCACACCGCTCGGCGGCTTCATCGCGCGCATGTACGCCCACAACGCCGACGCGGTGCGAAGGAAGTACAACCTGCAGCTGCTGCGCGAGATCGACAACTTCGTCGCCGCGCGGGTGAAGGTCGACGTGCCCTTCAACAACTACATCACCGGCTACACCGCCTTCACCCACAAGGCGGGTATCCACGCCAAGGCGATGCTAAACAACCCATCGACCTACGAGATCCTCGATCCGGAAGACTTCGGCCTCGGCCGCTACATCCACGTCGCCCATCGCCTCACGGGCTGGAACGCGATCAAAGACCGCGCCGAGCAGCTCGATCTCGAACTCTCCGACGATGTCATCAAGGAGCTGACCTCGCGCATCAAGTCGCTCGCCGACGAGCGCGAGCTGACGCTCGACGACGTCGACCACCTGCTGCGCAATCGCCGTATGTTGACGACAGTCACGGAGGAGGTGGGGTAGGTGCCCGGCTCCCCACAGACCTTCGCTCAGAAGGTACTGGCGAGAGCGGCGGGCCTCGAGTCGACCGAGATTGGCCAGATCGTGGACGCACGCCCCGACGTGGCCTTGAGCCACGACAACTCGGCGGCGATCCGCGCAATCTGGCAGGAGCTGGGCCAGGAGCGACTCGCCATCCCCGACCGGATGGCCATCACCCTGGATCACGCGGTGCCGGCGCCCACCGCGCGCCACGCGCAGAATCACGCCGAGATCCGCGAGTTCGTAGCCGAGCAGGGAATCGCCAGTTTCTTCGAGATCGGGCGCGGCATCTGCCACCAGGTACTGAGCGAGGAGGTGCTCGTCCGCCCCGGGCAGCTGATCCTCGGCGCCGACAGCCACACCCCTCACTTCGGCTGGATGGGAAGCCTCGGCGCGGGGGTCGGCCGCAGCGAGATGGCGGTGCTGTGGGCGACAGGCGAGCTGTGGATGCGCGTTCCCGAGTCGCTGCGAGTCGAGCTGGAGGGCGAGCTCGGGTCATGGGTTACATCCAAGGACCTGGCTCTGCACCTCATCGGCGCCCTGGGCCAGGACGGGGCGCTCTACCGATCGGTCGAGTTCGCCGGTCCGGGCCTGGTGACACTGAGCCTCGAGAGCCGGATGGC
Source organism: Acidobacteriota bacterium (assembly GCA_036337765.1). GTDB lineage: Bacteria > Acidobacteriota > Thermoanaerobaculia > Multivoradales > Multivoraceae > JAYZDP01. The sequence goes on along the minus strand of JAYZDP010000069.1, from coordinate 11,304 downwards.
CCTGGCCAACATGATGGCCGAAATGGGAGCCAAGAACTCCTACCTCGAGCCCGACGAGGCGGTGTTCCGGTATCTCGGCGAGCGACTCGCGGCGCGCGCTGGCACGGACGCTGCGGCTGAGACGAGCGGCCTGGCCGCCGGTGCCATCTACCCGGATCCGGACGCCGCCTACGCCGCCTCGCACTCCATCGACCTGTCACAGGTCCAGGTGCAGGTCGCCTGCCCGCACCGGGTCGATAACACCCGTGCCGTTTCCGAGCTCAGCCACATCCACGTCGACCAGGCCTTCATCGGCACCTGCACCAACGGCAGAGCCGAGGACATCGAGCAAGTCCACCGAGTTCTGGTAGGAAGACACATTGCCAGCAGGACACGGCTGCTCATCATCCCCGCCTCGAGCCAAGTGCTCGGCGAGGCCCTCGCGCGCGGCTGGGTACAGGATCTGATGCAGGCCGGAGCGGTGTTTGGCACGCCCGGATGCGGGCCGTGCATGGGCAACCATCTCGGCGTGCTTGCACCCGGCGAGGTCTGCATCTCGAGCGCCAACCGCAACTTCCGCGGCCGCATGGGGACTCCTGATGCCGAGATCTACCTCGCCTCGCCTGCCGTCGTCGCGGCCAGCGCGGTGCTCGGGCGCATTGCCTCGCCAGAGGAGGTGATGGCGTGAGCCCGCTGCGCCAGGGCCGCGTGTGGAAGTACGGCGACGACGTCAACACCGATGTCATCTTCCCTGGCAAGTACACCTACACCTTGCGCACTCCCGAGGAGATCGCTCCCCACGCCCTCGAAGACCTCGATCCGGCTTTCGTCTGCGGGGTCGAGCCGGGAGACATCATCGTCGCGGGCAACAACTGGGGCTGCGGATCGAGCCGCGAGCAGGCGGCGACGTGCCTGGTCTATAACGGCGTCTCCGCGGTGGTGGCTAAGAGCTTCGGGCGAATCTTCTACCGAAACGCCATCAACAACGGCCTCGCCGCGGTGGCGTGCTCAGAGGCGGTGGAGGCGATCCAGGCAGGAGAGACGATCTCGGTCGATCTCGATGCGTGCGTCGTGCGCTGCGACAGGGGACAGTTCCCGTTCCCGCCGGTGGGCGAGTCCTTAGTGCGCATACTCGAGGCCGGTGGCCTGGTCGCCTGGGCCAAAGAAAGGCTGGCGTCGTGAGCGAGGCTCTGAGGCTCGCCGTGATCCCTGGCGACGGCGTGGGAAGAGAGCTCCTTCCGATGTCGGTCGAGGTGCTCGAGGATCTCGGCGTCGCAGTCAAGGTCGAGCTGCTCGATGCCGGTTGGGGCACCTTCGAGGGACACGGCCAGGCGTTGCCCGCCGCCACCCTCGAGCGTGCACGTGCGTGCGACGGCATCGTCTTTGGTGCGGTTCAATCACCCAGCGACCCGGTCGAGGGCTACGCGAGCCCGATCCTCGCCATGCGCCGCGGGCTCGACCTATATGCCAACCTGCGGCCGGTCTCCTCAGTACCGCTCGGCACCAGCCGACCGAACGTCGATTTCCTGGTCGTGCGCGAGAACACCGAGGGGCTCTATTGCGGCCGCGAGCGGATCGAGGGCGACACCGCGATCGCCGAGCGCGTGATCACCCGCGGCGCATCGACCCGCATCGCCGAGCGTGCCTTCGCCGCCGCTCGGGTACGCAAGGCCGCCGGTGCCCGCGGCCTGGTGACCGTGGTCCACAAAGCCAACGTCTTGCGCCTATCAGACGGCCTATTCCGCGAGTGCGCTCTCGAGGTCGCGGCCCGCAACGGCGACATCGAAGTCGAAGAACAGCTGGTCGACTCGATGCTGTATCGGATGATCCGCGAGCCCGAGCGCTACGACGTGATCGTGGCGCCGAACCTCTATGGCGACATCCTCTCCGACGCCGCTGCGGCGCTCGTCGGCGGGCTCGGCCTGGTGGCCAGCGCCAACGTCGGTCCGGATCACATCCTGGTCGAACCGGTTCACGGCAGCGCGCCGGACATCGCGGGCCAGGGCATCGCCAACCCCATCGCCACCCTGCGCGCCATAGCCATGTTGTTGGAGCATCATGGCCTGGCGCCCGCTGCAAAGGCTCTCAGGAAGGCCGCCGTCTCGTGTCTCGAAGACGGTCCGCGCACCCCCGATCTGGGTGGAAGCGCGACTACCGCCGAGGTCCTGTCGGAGATCCGCTCGCGGATCGGAAAGCCAACCGCCATCAACCAGGAATCCGCAAATGTCTCTTGAGACCACTTCCGGCACCTGCGAGTGCCCCGAGTGCGCCGGCGACGTCGAGCTCAAGGAGGTCATGGCATCCGAGATCGTGCAGTGCGCCGACTGCGGTGCCGATCTGGAGGTCACGGGCCTCGAGCCGCTCGCGCTGGAGCTCGCACCGGAAGAAGAAGAAGACTGGGGAGAGTAGCCCTATGCGTGTGGGTGTTCTCTACAGTCGGGTGCGAGTCGAGGAGAAGCTCCTCATGCAGGAGCTTTCGACGCGCGGCGTCGACGTCGATCTGATCGACGACCGCGAGCTCGTACTCGACGTGAGCCGTGACCCCAGCTCGGCCGAGCGCTTCGGAGACTACGACGTCATCCTGGAGCGCTGCATCAACCACGGCCGGGCCGCGGCGACGCTGCGTATTCTCAACGACTACGGGGTCAAGACGGTCAACACGGCCTACGTCTGCGACGTGTGCGGATCGAAGCTCCTGACCTCGTCGGTCTTGGCGAAAGCCGGCGTGGAGACACCGCGAACGGTGGTCGCCTACACACCGCCGAGTGCCATCGAGGCGATCGAGGAGATCGGCTACCCGGTCGTGCTCAAGCCGGCGGTGGGCTCGTGGGGGCGGCTGCTGTCGAAGATCAACGATCGCGACGCAGCCGAGGCGGTGCTCGAGCACAAAGAGATCCTCGGCACCTACCATCACAGAGTCTTCTACATTCAGGAGTACATCGACAAGCCGCTGCGCGACATCCGCTCGTTCGTGATCGACGGTGAGACCATCTGCGCGATCTACCGGACTTCTCCGCACTGGCTCACCAACACCGCACGCGGCGCGGAGACCTCGAACTGCCCGGTCACCGACGAGGTCGCCGAACTGTCGCGGCGCGCCGCCGAGGCCGTCGGCGGCGGTGTCGTCGCAGTGGACCTTGTCGAGGATCCCGAGCGCGGCCTGCTCGTGCTCGAGGTCAACTACACGATGGAGTTCCGCAACAGCATCCAGCCCACCGGAGTCGACATTCCCGCGCGCATCGTCGACTACGTACTTCAAGTCGGTGAATCGAACATCGCGCAGAGGCAGGCCTCGTGACGAACGTGTCGATCATCGGCGCCTCGGGCTACGCCGGTGGCGAGCTGCTGCGCCTGCTTCTCAGCCACCCCGAGGTCGAGGTGGCCCAAGTCACAAGCGAGCGCTTCTCCGACTCGTTCGTTCACTTCACCCATCCCAACCTGCGCGGCGCCACGAAACTGAAGTTCTCCTCGATTGACGATCTCGAGACCTGCGACGTGCTCTTCGTCGGGCTGCCCCACGGCGGTGCGATGGGCCGCATCGACGAGCTGGCGAAGCTCGCCGATCGGATCGTCGACCTGTCTGCCGACTTTCGCCTTCGCGACACCGCCGAGTACGAGCGCTGGTACGGCAAGGCCCACGAGGCGCCTGAGTGGCTGGAGCGCTTCGTCTATGGCCTACCCGAGCTCAACCGCGAGGCCATCGTCGGGGCGACCTACGTCAGTGGGGTCGGCTGTAACGCCACCGCCACGAACCTGGCCATCCGCCCACTCTTCGAGGCCGACCTCGTCGACCGCGACCGCGGCGTCCTCTGCGAGCTCAAGGTCGGATCGTCGGAGGGAGGCAACCGATCCAGCGACGCCACTCACCACCCCGAGCGCGCCGGGTCGATCCGCTCCTACGCCATGACCGGCCACCGCCACACCGCCGAGGTGACCCAAGCGCTGGGCGGCGTCGACACCGCGCCCGAGATCCACCTCTCCGCAACTGCCGTGGAGATGGTCCGCGGCATCCTCGCTACGGCCCACGTCTTCGTCAAAGACGGCGTCACAGACAAGGACCTGTGGCGCGCCTACCGCGACACATATCGCGACGAGCCCTTCGTGCGTGTCGTCAAAGAGCGCACCGGCATCTACCGCGTCCCCGAGCCTAAAATCCTCGCCGGCTCGAACTTCGCCGACGTAGGCTTCGCACTCGACGAGGAAACTGGCCGCGTGGTCGCGTTGTGCGCGCTCGACAACCTCATGAAGGGCGCGGCCGGCACCGCGGTCCAGTGCCTGAACCTGATGGCGGGCTGGGACGAGGAGACCGGCCTCGAGTTCCCGGGACTGCATCCCGTCTAGGGACCCACGAGCCCGCTAGAGGCCGAGGGCGAGCCTCAGGCCCGATTCGAGAAGCGAGAGGTCGTCCGGGCCGAGCGCACCTACTCGCCCTGAGAAGTCGGAACGAAGCACCTTCTGGAGGTCGTAGACGTTCGCTACGGACGGTTTTGGCAGGCTCGTCGTCTGACGGGAGTAGCGCACGTTGCCGGGCAACCCCTCCAGGTGGAGACGACTGGTTAGCGGTACGACGAGAAACGAGCCGACTCGTGGCTCGCGAACATTGTCGGTCTGAACCACGATCGCGGGTCGACGATTGTCGACGTGGACCCACCAGACTTCGCCCCGGCTCGGCAGCGGGCTACCAATCGTCGTCACCGTACTCCAGTGCCATCCTGCGACGTTGGTACTCCCGCCAGGCTTGCTCGTCCTCCGCCACGTCCCATCCGTATCGGTCGACGTAGCGCCGGGCCTGCTCGCGAGTTCGTTCCGCCTCCAGCAGCTCTGCCAGAAGGCCTGACCGGGACGTTCCCCGTCTCAGAGCCTCTTCGTCGGCAAACGCCACCAGCTCCGGCGAGAGAGAAACTCCAAGCTTCACCGAGGCAGGGTAACACATCAGGAAATAACCCGATCATACCTCATTCACTCCCATATCCATACCCGATCGCGTACGGTCTTCGGCGCGCGAGCCGTGTGGCACGGGCGAGCTCCGGAAAGAAGGCCCGTTCTAGATATAGCCGAGAGCCCGTAGCCGTGCGAGTTCCTCGGCTGACATCTCGGCGCTCGCCTCCGCGTCCGACGGCAGCTTGGCGCCCTCGGCCCAGGTGCGCCATGCATCGAGTCGCTGGTTGAGATCCTCGACGATCTCGGGGTGCTCCTCGGCCAGGTTGGTCGAGTCGAGGGGATCTTCGTCGTGGTTGTAGAGCTCGTACTCGGGCCAGTCCGCGGGCCGCGCAAAGTTGCGGATCAGCTTCCAGCCGTCAAAGATGATCGACTCGGACTGCACGTCGTCGGTGTCTTCGTCCGTCGAAGGAGAGATGATGCGGTGTTCCGAAACGATGGGTCGGCCGCGCCGCCCCGCCGGACCTTCGCCTCGGATAAGGGGTACGAGGCTCGTTCCCTGGGCCCCAGCCGGGGGCTCTAGGCCCGACAGCTCGAGCAGCGTCGGCATCAGATCGATCGACTGTACAGTGTCGTCGACGACCTCACCCGCCGGCAGCCCGGAGGGCCAATGCAGCATCAACGGGACATTGACCATCTCGCCGTAGATCGTGTTGCCGTGCCAGTGGCGATCGTGCTCGAGGAACTCTTCGCCGTGATCGGCGATGAAGGCAACCAGGGTGTCGTCGGCGATGCCGAGTGCGTCTAGGCGCTCGAATATACGGCCGACCTCGACGTCCATGCCGCGGATCGAGCCGTCGTACCAGTCGACCTCGTAGGGGACGTAGTCCTCCTCCGCGACGCCCGACTCCGCGAGCTCCTCGCGGGTCGGCAGGGCCTGGCGCTTCATGAAGTCGCTCTCGATGTGCTCCTTGACCTTCTCCATCCGCTCCTTGAAGGCGGGCAACTCGGCAGGGTCTGCCCAGGTCGTGTCGTACGGCGTGCGCGGCTCGAACGGACTGTGCGGATCGAGCACCAGCATGAAGGCGAAGAAGGGCGCGTCGTGGTGGTCGTCGAGCCATTCGAGCAGCCGGTCGACCGATCGTCGGGCCGTCTTCGAGCGCCGCCCCTCCTCGTCGGTGCGCACCGAGCCGGGCTCGTACAGGGTCTCGAATCCCTGGTGCAGGTTGCTCATGCGGCCGGCGAAGCCGTTGGAAGGAATCGAGACCGTGGCGTAGCCCGCCTCGCGGTAGGCCTCGCCGATGGTCGTGGCCACCGTCGAGATGCGGTCGTTACCATCGGCGATACCGTGGGTCGTGGGATAGAGCGATGTCAGCATCGACGACATCGACACCTTGGTCCAGCTGGCCTGCGAGATGTTGTCGCTGAAGACCACACCGCTAGCGGCGGCCTTACTGATGTTGGGCGTGGTAGCGCGGCCATAGCCGTAGAAGTCGAGATGGTCGCGGCGTAGGGTGTCGGCGACCAGCAGGATCACGCCTTTGGGTGGCGCCGGTCCTTCCGAACCCGCGATGGCTTGTGGCTCGGCCCCCCGGCGCCGAACCACCGGCGCGCCCCAGAAGCCGAGAGACCCTTCTGTCTCGGAGACGATGGAGAGGCTCAGCGTTCTCGCGCCCTCGATCCCGGCGAGGTCGATCGGGGTCTTCTCCCAGCGCCGTGGCGTGGTCAGGGTCCGTCGCAGGAGCGTCGTGGTTTCGGCGCCATCGCCGGCCTCGACCCGGAAGGTGACCGCATGATCCTCGAGCGTTGCGAGATGGAGATCGAGCCACGCGCCGGCAGGGATGTCGAGATCGAAGCTCAGGATCTCGGGCGAGCGCGACACTAGGGTCTCGCGATAAACGTCCTCGAGGCCCTGGAAGCTCATCCCTGACTCGATCGAGGCGAAGTGCTGGCGACGAAAGACGAGGCGCACCGACTCGATCGAGAACTCCGCCCCCTCTGCGTCGGTGGGCCGTAGCAGGATGTGGCGTAGGCCGCTCGACTTGGGCATCTGCCGCAGCGGCGTCGAGGCAAGCGCCAGCGTGTACGTCTGGACCTCGTCTCCCGGCACGATCGGCGTGTTGATGACCCACTCGCCATCATCCTGGAGCCGCTCGACACGCTCTGCGACGTCGAGCTCTTCGTCGGCCGAGAACTGCAGCGACAGCTCGCTGCCCTCGGACACGCGCATCCGCACCACGACGGAGTGCAGCTCGTCGGGATCGTCGAGACCGTCGGTACGCTCGACGTGCAGAATCGGAATTTCGTCGGTCGCAGTGCCGCTCAGGCCGCCGTCGACCACAACTAGCTCAGAGATCCCATGGCCAGCGACCCAGTTGAGTGTCTGGCTTTCCGTACCGGACTCCGATGCAAAGCTCCAGTCGTCGGAGCCGGGCCCAAGGGCTGTCACCTCCGGAGTGCCTGTGATCCGGGCAAGCTGGACCTCGTCGACCAGGCGGATCACGGCGGGCGCCTCGCTGCCGGGGCCACAGGCAGCCAGGCCCAGTACCAGGGCAGGAAGCAGAATCGCGCTTTGTCGCGTCATGCGACCACTCTCGGCTACTGGCCAGTGACCGGGTCGTGCACCTTGTGCAGACCACGGAAGAGGTTCATGTACACCACTGAGAGGTGGCTCTCGTCCGGGAAGATGTGCGTCGACAGCCGCAGGCTTGGTAGCTCCGCCTGCGCGAGAATCGTCTCCAGACGACCGACGTTGGTCACCATACGGAAAGGAGCCCCCGCCGCACCGACCTCTTCGTTGCCGCCGACGGCGACGAATACTCGCGCCGCGAGATCGTCGTACTCCTCGGTGTACTGCTTGGCGCGATCGAGGAGCCACTCCTTGCCCACCCAGATCGACGGGCTGCCGATGATGTAGCGGGAGAAGGTCTCGGGCCGCTCGAAGAGAGCGTAGAGGCCGAAGAGTCCCCCCAGCGAATCACCGAAGTAGGACCGCTCGGCCGTCGTCGGATAGCGCCCGTCGACGAAAGGAAAGAGCTCCTCGTGGAAGAAGCGCAGGAAGTCGTCGGCACCGCCCGACAACGAGCCGGTCTCGAGTGCGCCCTCGATCCCGCTCGACATCGCCCTCTGAGCGCTCAGCTGCAGGTCCTCGACCGGCGTGAGATCGCGGGAGCGAACCGCCAGGGTCTGGACGATCGAGTCCACAGGGTAGCCGACACCGACGACGATCATCGGCGGAATCTCCCTGGCGAAGCCCATGAGGTGGATGGCGTCGGCGATGGCGTGGATCGGTGCCGACATGTCGGTCACGTAGAGCACACCGTACCGGTCGGTACTGCTTTGGCTGCGAGGCGGCACCGCGACGTGCACGCGATAGGTCTGATCGACTGCCTTGGCCTCGATGTCGTGCGTTTCGACGGTCGAGACACGGATCTTCTCCTGAGCCTCGACCCGAGCGGCCGGCACGAGAAGCAGGGCCGTAAAGGCGAGCGGTAGCGCCAAGCGCAAGGGCTCGATGTTCATAAGGCCTCCAGGTGGGGAGATGACCAGACAGCCTACCAGGCGAACCGGGTCGTCGCCGCCCTCGACATGCTCCTCACCGGCATCTAGAGTGCCTCCGCCCGGGGGTGATTGGAATGCTCGTAGTCAAGGTGGGTGGCGGCAAGGCGATCAACATCGACGCGGTGGTCGACGATGTAGCCGGGCTGCGGGAAGCAGGCACGGAGCTGGTCCTCGTCCACGGCGGTGCCGAGACGACGAACGACGTCGCGACAGCGCTCGGCCACCCGCCCAACTTCGTCACCAGCGAGAGCGGCTACACCAGCCGCCGCACTGATCGGCGCACGCTCGAGATCTTTGAGATGGTCTACTGCGGGCAGCTCAACAAGGCCTGGGTGGAGAAGCTGCAGACCAAGGGTGTGAACGCGGTCGGGCTGTCGGGCCTCGACGGGCGGCTCTTCGAGGGGCGGCGCAAGGACAAGCTGCGGGTACGAATGAACGGCCGGCGGATGGTCATCCGCGACGACTGGACGGGGACGGTCGACAAGGTGAACACCGACCTTCTTCGGCTGCTTCTCGGCGCTGGCTACCTGCCGGTCCTGACGCCGCCGGGCGCGTCGGATCAGGGCGAGGCGATCAATGTCGACGGCGACCGCGCCGCAGCTCAGGTCGCCGCAGAGCTAGAAGCCGAGGCACTCGTGATCCTGTCGAACGTGCCGGGACTGCTCGAGGACGTCGCCGACGAGGACTCCCTCATCGCAGAGATTCCGAAGGCGAGGACCGCGCAATTCATCGATGTCGCCGAGGACCGGATGAAGAAGAAGGTGCTCGGAGCGGTCGAGGCGATCGATCAGGGAGTGCAGAGGGTGATATTCGGCGACGGTCGGATCCAAGGCCCCATCTCAGCCGCGCTCGCGGGCGGCGGTACGCACATCTCTTGAGCGACCGCCAGGTGGCGATCAAGGTGCTGCCGCAAGAGGTGGCCCAGGACCTGGAGCGTCCGCTGGTAGCGAGCCAGACCCACCGCGAATTCAACGCCGATATCTCACCCGATGGTCGCTGGCTCGCCTACCAGTCCGACGAAGCAGGGCGCGACGAGGCCTACGTTCGACCGTTTCCAGACGTTGACAGCAGCAAGTGGGCGAGCTCGACAGATGGCGGCAGGGAGCCCGTCTGGTCTCGTGGCGGCAGCAGCGAGCTCTACTACCGCGGCGACAGCCACGTGATGGCAGTGTCGATAGCCACCACGCCAGGCTTCGAGGCAGGGCCACCCGAGTAGATCTTCGAGGACGACTATGGACGCTTGATCGGGCGTTCCTACGACACTCACCCCGAAGACGGGCGTTTCCTCACGGTTCGACCTCCGGGCACCGACGAAGGGAGCATCGCCCCGCGTGTCGTCCTGGTGCAGAACTGGCTCGAGGAGCTGAAGTCCATGGCACCTAGCGATCGGTGACGAGAGCCCGTTCGGCCTCGTCGCAGACGCCCACCAGCCGAGCCCGCAGCTGCGCGTCGGCGAGCGCCTCGAAACGGCGGCGCTGGCCACGGATGAGGATTCGGCTCGCCCTGGCGCTGCGGTGCTTGCGGTAGAAGCGAAACTGCGCCTCGCGATAGGCCACCTCGACCGCGTCGCCACGGGCACCACCGCGGCCCTTGTCGTGGACCGCTCTGGCCTCGCCGACGAGGCTCAGACCCCAGCCCGCCTGGCGCAGGCGAAGGCAGAGGTCGGCGTCTTCGAAGTAAAGAAAGAACCCCTCGTCGAAGCCCCCAACCTCCTCGAAGGCCTCTCGGCGAACCGCCAGACCGGCACCGCTGAGAAAGCCCTCGTCGCCGAGTAGCCGCGCGATCGAGCGGATGCCGTCATGGGCCCAGCTCTGGCCCTCGAACGGATTGCGTAGCTTGCGCGCGGCCTCGCCGACGAGACCAGGAGTGGGCTCCCAGGAGAACTGACGGCGGCCGTCCGGAGAGAAGAGCCGCGGCGCGGCCATGCCGAGGCGCGGGTCAGCGTCGAAGGCGGCGAGGAGCTTTTCCCCGCTGCCCGGCGTGAGCGTCGCGTCGGGATTGAGAAAGAGCAGGACCTCCGCCGCCCCCTCCGCGCCCCGGTTGCATGCGGTGCCGAAGCCGAGATTTTCTTCCATGCGCAGTAGCGTGGCCCACTGACACTCGGATTCGATCGCGTCGGCCGAGCCGTCATTCGACGCGTTGTCGACTACGATCACCTCGTGCCCGGCATCGGCCAGCGGCTCCACCGAGCGCACCGCCTCCCTCAGCATGTCTCCGGCTTCGTAGTTGACGATGACGACGCGCAGCCCGCTCATCTCAGCGACTCGATCTCTTCCAGGAAGGCCTCGGCGCACTTGCGCCAAGTGAGGCTACGAGCGAGCGCCAGCCCCTGCTCGCGCACCGCCTCGGTCTGTGGCGATGTCGCCAGAACCGCGCGCAGCGAGCGCGCGACATCGGCACCGGACAGGTTTCTGGCCCGATACGGATAGTCGGGCCAGAGATCGTCGAGAGCCAGCCCCGCGCTAACCACCGCGAGGGTGCCGCAAGCCAATGACTCGAGCGGAGGGATGCCGAAGCCCTCGTAGGTCGACAGGTAGATCGTGGCCGCCGCCCCGCCGATGAGGCCAGGAAGGTCGGTCTCGTCGACCCAGCCGAGGCGCACGACCCGATCGGCGAGATCGCGCTCGCGGATCGCGCTCTCGAGGGTGCCGCCGTCGGGGAGACGATCGGTGCCGGCGATCACGAAGCTCAGCTCCGGCCGCTCTTTCGCCACCTCAGCGAAAGCGTCGAGCATGACGATCGGCCTGCGCCGCGGCAGCAGCGCGCCGACGAAGAGCAGATACGGATCCTCGGCGCCGAGCGCGTTGCATGGCGCCGTCGGGGTGAAGGTGCGCGCGTCGACACCCCAGCGCAAGACACCGATCTTCGACGCTGGCGTGCCGTAGC